>NC_019695.1:2105264-2406016 GCF_000317125.1 Chroococcidiopsis thermalis PCC 7203 | reverse complement strand
TCGGTCTGAAAATTCTAATTACCGAACTGGATGTGACAGACAAACACCTGCCATCAGATATTCATCTCCGCGATCGCCTAGTTGCCGGAATTTATCAAGAGTATCTGTCCGTGGTATTAGATGAGCCAGAGGTCATTGCCGTCATCACTTGGGGACTGAGCGATCGCTACACTTGGCTGTCCCAGAGGCAAGCACGCCGAGATGGGGGAGCGGTACGTCCCTTACCACTTGATGCAAACATGAGACGCAAGGAGGCGTGGAAGGCGATCGCCCGTGCTTTTAAGCAAGCGACACCTTTATAGGAGGGTCTCATTCTCAATTACAGTTGGTGCTGGCTTTGTCACATCCAACTTGCTCGATAATCCCGCACGAACTCTTCCATACTAATAGGCGATCGCTGCAACAAATGTCTGACATCTTCGGTAACTTTTGCTGCCAACCCCAAGCGTGCTGTAGTGTAAATTCCCAGCATTACCACAATCAATCCAGGCTGTAACCCTCGAACATACATTTTCCGGGCAAATTTTAAGAAAGAAGGATGAGTGTAAACGATTTGTCTTCCTAAAACATTTGTAAAGATCTCGGCGACTTCATAATAGTCCAGTGCCTCGCTTCCAGTCAGCGGATATGCTCGATCCTCATGTCCTGGTTCAGTCATCACTTTTACGGCGACAGTGGCAATGTCCCGCACGTCAATAAAACTTGTCTTACCTTTACCTGCTGGGACAAAAATCTCGTTGCGATCTCTAATATCCTGACTATGCGTTGTACTCAAGTTCTGCATGAAGAAACTTGCCCGCAGAAAGGTATACACTAGACCAAGAGATTTAATGTAGGCTTCGATCTTAGCGTGGGGAACGATCGCCATGCGTTCTGCTCCCAGGAGAGATAGAAAGACAATGCGATCGACACCTGTTGCTTGGGCTATTGTCAGCGCGGGATAGATATATTTCTTCACCTGCGAAATCGCCGGTGGTCTGACCAAGAACAATGTATTAATCCCCCGAAAAGCAGGCTCAAAAGTCTGGGTTTGCTCAAAATCAAAAGCAACAGACTCTATACCAGAAGGTAGGTGAATGCGCGAAGCAGAATGACTTCGTACAGCCGCTTTGACTGAATATCCCCGTTTGCTCAGCAAACGCACAACTTCAGAACCAACATTGCCTGTAGCGCCCGTTACCAAGATGTTATTACTCATTCCCGCATTCTCTCAGATGTTTGGAGAAACTGCAAATGATGATGTGTTGTCTTCACAGCATTAAACTTTGGAATGTCTATAGTAAAAATATTGAAGATTGCATTACTTTTCTATTGAAAATTCAGTAATTGGATTGTATTTATCTATTTAGTAAGTTGATATTACTCATAGTGCAATTTTGTCTTGCACTATGGTTATCTTTCCTATGATTTAAATTCGATCGCAGGCAGAGAAGAAAGCAAAAGAATGCGAACTTACTCCGAAAGATTTAGCCTTGCGATCGCTTTTTATAAACTCTAAACTTCTGAAAAGAAACAGCACTGTATGAGCGTTATACCGTTGTGGCTCAGGAGCGCGCATTGAAGGAGAGCGATGTCAAATGTGCGAACAGTGCAAATTAAGGACATCGATGGTGTGGAGTTTTTATCGCTTCCTCCACTTTGTTACCATCGAGGGGAGGCGCAATCCTCCATCAGAGCGGTCTTAGATGGTTTACGTCGAGTGTCCTCCTTCATTAATCGTTAAAAGCCGAAAAGATTACCTTGCTGACTGGAAGCAAGCGATCGGATTCCATTGGAATCTCCCTGAACAGTTTTGCAACATTTACTGCTGACGAGATAGACCCTGGTTAACTGCTCGTACAGCAGTTTGTTTGTTTCGGTCGGTAGGTAATCAAGGTAATAAATTTCAAGTTCGCTGCGGAATTCTTCATATATTGCAGTCGAACTTCAATTGAGTCTTCAGTTCTTTTAAATCTTTAGTTCTATAGGAATCCGGTTTGATTATCGAAAAAACCTCAATATGGGTAGGGTGTGTTACGCGCTTGCGTAACACACCAAAAACTGAGAGTGATGCGTTAGCCTTTGGCGTGACGCATCCTACGTAGATTTCAAAAATTAAATATGAGTCCTATAGTTATCTACTTTTTGTCTTTACTGTATACCGCATACAGTCAAAAGAATGCTAACTCACTCAAAAAGTTTCACCCTAGCAATCTGACGCTTCCTATCTTAAGATTTTTTTAAGATTTAATTTGCACTCTTAAATGTGTAGTGTAAAAATTCGTCAAACATGAGGACAAACTGATGAAAACTAATTTAGTTACGAGTACCAGTCTGGTTGCTGCCGTGAACGACAATAACCTCGAATTAGCAAAAAAATTGATTGCTAGCGGAGCGGACGCTAACCAAACGGACAGTTATGGAAATAGCCTGCTCATAATTAGTGCTGCCAATGGTGACTCTGAAATGGTCAGGCTGTTGCTTAACTCTGGTGCTAATATTCGTGCGGTTGACTCTAGCATGAAAGGAACTGCACTTCACGCCGCTTCTTATCTGGGGTATCCAGCAGTGATGAAAGTTCTAATTGAATATGGGATCGATCTCAATGCTCAGGGTCCATACAACGGGTATTCTGCTCTCCACGATGCGGTTGTGCAAAATAATATTGAAGGGGTCAAGCTACTCGTAGATGCGAGCGCACAGTTAAATACTAGAAGCAAGTATGGGGATACCCCTTTGGAGCTAGCAATGAAATGTAGGCGTAGAGAGATTGTTAGCATTCTCGCATAGGTAAAAACCCAATCAATTCTCGAATGGACAACTGTTAACTACTCTCAAAGATACGTCGCCATTCCAGCAAATAGACATAGTATTAATGGAATGTCAGCTAGTTGAGAGAATTCTACCTCGACACTCTCCAAAACCAACTCTGGCATAGCCTTCCTGCTCGCAGTATCCGCGCAGCTCAATTTCATCTCCGTCATTTAGGTAGGAACTTACCTCGCCTGTTGGCAGTTGAATCAACTTTGAGCCACGCTGAGTGATTTCGAGTAAACATCCTTGCGTTCCTGCTTCAGCACCAGAAACTGTGCCACTGGCTAGCAAATCTCCAGAGCGGAGATTGCAACCATTACTTGAGTGGTGAGCGAGCATCTGAGCTAAAGTCCAATACATCGATTTGAAAGAAGCGCGACTTAGGCGCAACGGCTGCATTCCCATAACACGCATTTGCTCTGAGCAGACTAGTGCTTCTACCGTAAGGTCAATGCCACCTAGTTTAGTATCATGTGCTGAGGAAAGATAAGGCAGTGGTAGCGGATCTTCCTGGGGACGTTGAAAAGATGCACAACGGAATGGTGCTAGAGCTTCTAGGGTTACTACCCAAGGAGAAATTGTCGTTGCGAAGCTTTTGGATAAGAAGGGACCGAGGGGCTGATATTCCCAAGCTTGAATATCTCTTGCCGACCAATCGTTCACCAAGCAAAGCCCAAATATGTGTTCCTCCGCATCATCAATTGAGATGGGGTGACCTAGCTGATTTCCATTACCAATGAAGAAACCAACTTCCAGTTCGTAGTCCAAATGTTGAGAAAATCCGAAACTTGGCACTGACTCCCCAGAACTTCTCCTCTGACCCTTAGGACGCGCGATCGCAGTCCCGCTAGGCACGATGGAAGAAGCACGACCGTGGTAAGCGATCGGGACGTATTTGTAGTTAGGCAGGAGTGGATTGTCGGGACGAAACAACTTACCAACATTAGTGGCATGAAAGATCGAAGCATAGAAATCAGTATAATCGCCGATATCCGCAGGTAATAAAAGTTCTGCCTCAGACATCGAGTAAAGAATTTTGCTTTCTAAGGGGGGATTTTGGGCATCGGCTCGTAAGAGCTGACTCAAGCGATCGCGCAATGCTGAGGCTGCTCTACTTCCCATCGCCATCAATTGATTTAATCTAGGTGCAGTACATGCAGCTTGTAGTTCCTGGGAAAGTTCTTGCAGCAATCCAGTTTGACAACACGCAGTTAAATCTAAAATTCGATCGCCAATCGCCACCCCAATTCGAGAATTATTGCTGTTCCGAGGTCGAAACACGCCAAACGGCAGGTTTTGGATCGGAAAATCAGTGTCCTTTTGATTTGCCGATTCAACCCAACTGCGTAAATTTGGATTGTGGGTGCGATTGATGGGACAGATCATGAGGGAGACAAGGGAGACACGGGGGACAAGGGAGCAATTCAAAATTCAAAATTCAAAATTAAATCGCGCACCACACAATTACCAATTACCAATTACTAATTTAAAACATGCTTGAGGTCGTTGACTGGCTCTTGAAAGGAGCAGGAACCGAATGAGCGGAAGAAATGTTGTCGAGCTGCTTCTATCTCTAAAATATCTAAACAGCGATCGCGCCAGCAAATACTATCTTGTTTGAATTGGAAAGTGTTGCTGGATGCTTGGAGAAGTTCTAAGGCTTCTGTTGGCGTGACTTTTTGCCAGTATGCGAGTGCTGCTAAAGTTGCCACATTCAAGAAGCCATGCATTAATGTGGCAGGACTGTCTGGTTCGCTGGTCAAGGGATATTGAGCTGGTAAGGGGTGGTGCAAACCTGCGGTTGCTTTAAAAGGAACTTGGGCTTCGGCAAATGAAAAGATGCATTGGCTCAATTGAGTAACGCTGGGAAAAGCATTGATGGTTGCGCCGCCAGTACGAATTTTAGCTGCTGCACCAGTATGCCGCAGAACCTTTAAATATGGCTTTAAGTCGCTACTAAAGGGAATTTCAAAAAATGCTTCAACTCCAGTAGGAAGAGCGGACGACACTCTTTCTATTTCTGGAGGTGAAAGAGCAGAAAATTCAAGAGCTGCGATCGCTACCTTGTTGCCAATGTGAAGCGATTGCACCTGCTCGATTTCCGATTCCAGTCCCGAAAGAATTACACTGAGCGACCAATGCTTTAAAGAAAACGCCGATAAGAGTTCCGCGAACTCCGACAAACGGGAAATTGGGATGACAAAGCGACTCAGCATCCAAGCGTAGGGTGATGCCGAGTCTTGGACGTAATTTTCCATTGCTTGTCGCAAGTCAAGCTTTGCTGGGGGAAACAGTCCGGCATAGTCTACAACTGAGGTGAGAAGTGCTTTTAGTGATGCGAGCATTAGATCTCATTTCCTCCTGACGCTCTGATCTAAAACGCGCCTCTGTTGCTGTCCGCTGCTGTGTAATCTCTACTCTTAAATTATCCCCTACCGCTGGCAGAAGTTATACACGAAGTTATACATCTGATTGAACCCGATCGCAAACAGACAGCTTTCATACTATGAATACTAATCAATAATTGATTAGTGTTCATAACTCAAGGAGCGTAACGCGAAAAAGTGGAGTCAGACCAATTTTTCGAGAGTATGCATCTTGATATGAATAGACTCAAAAAACCAAGCATGATTCAACTGGATTACAAGGAGCGATCGTTATGGTGAAACTTCTCAATCTACGGGATTTGGTTGACCAATGGTTTGATAAGATAGAAGTGCGCGATCGCAAGATTGCCAAATTATTATGCCAGTCGATCCCAGCAAGTTGCCCTTTTGAACGAGACATTAAGCTTTTTGGGCGTACTTTATTTCACATTCCACCTCTGTGCAAGCTAAATCCTTTTTACGAGCAATTGGTTAGCCTGCGGTTCAAAGCTCTGTCCTATCTAACGAATGAATCTGATAAGCATAAAGCACTATATTGCTACTAATGAAAGTGCCTTACGGCAAACAAGTTTTACTAAGCGATCTTTTGAAGCAATAAAGATCTCCCCAAGCTACTGCCGCAATTGTAGACAGTCAGTCGGTAAAACTGGAGTTTAGACTAAATAGCCGAAAACAAAGAAAGATAGGGGATGCACTTGAACACAGTTCCCCTATTAGCAGAATCGCCAGAACAGTATGATGTGCGTTAGCGCAGTTATCACTATTCTTCTGACCCCTACCGCTAATCGAAAAGTCCCAGTTGCTTCACTGGGACTATGCTCGGATTTACCTAATTAGCTGTAGCGTATTGATATAGCCTCAAGCTTTAACTTCAAACGGGTGCTTCATCTTCCCCTAACTGCTGCTCTACTTTACCAATCGCCGCATTAATGCCTGCTAATTTTGTCTCTAGATCGTCTCGCATCCACTTGAGAAACCAAAGCCTACGTTCTAAAAAGCTTTTGCGAGACATAGGTTCGCGCTCCTTTGCAGCTACTACCCCAAAAAGGAAACATAGCTTACCTCGAAAAGTTATTTCTATTTATTATTGTGTCTCTATTCGCACTGCGGCGGGTAGGAAAATCGTAGAGAGAAAACCGATCTATGTCAGCCTGTCCCCATCGTAGCTTCTTCGTCTTCATCGCGATGCCGAGGGTGAAACGCGCTTGTCGCGACCATCGCCCATATACCAGCAGTCTTTCTCGCAGTCCAAACCACCAGAAGGAGGTTTTTGTGGCTCAATAATATATAGCATGACAAGCAAAAATTTTTAATGTCCCCGATCGCTTTTCCCTAATGACATGGAATCAAAAATTGGTAGGATTTTGCTAATAGGAGTGACTGGCGGCACTGGCAAAAACGCAGTCAAGGGATTTCTCGATACTGGAGCGACTGACTTACACGCCATCACTAGAAAAATCGACCTGAGCCGCCCCAATTTGTCAAAGATAAGTGATGCAGGCGTTGAGCTAGTTGAGGCTAACTTGGATGATGAAGCATCGCTTCAAGCAGCTTTGAAGGGAATTTCGGCTGTCTACTGCCACGGTTTGTCTGCCGATGCTGCTAAACCCGATCCACAAGAGATCGAGAGAGCGCACCGACTGGCACGAGCGGCTGTTAATGCCAAGATCCAGCATTTGGTGTATAACTCCGCTGGTGGAGCAGATAGAAATTCTGGAGTCAGCCATATCGAGCAGAAGTATCAGGTGGAGCAAGTTTTCAAACAGGCTGGCTTGCCAACAACTATGCTCAGAGCTTGTCTATTTATGGAAGAGTTTTGGAAGAAGTACACGCGACCATCCATCCTCAAAGGGGTCTTCTCCTTTTCGCTTCAGCCCGACAGACCGCTACATCTAATTACAACTAGGGATATGGGACGCATTGCTGCTTATGTGATGAAAAATGCACAAAAGTACATTGGTCAAGAAATTGAGCTGGCAGGCGACGTGCTAACTCCTTTACAAATGGCGCAGAGCTTCTCTGAAGCACAGTCCATGCCAGTTGTCTACAGAGAAATACCTGCATGGATATTTCTACTTCTTTGGCGATGGGAACTATTTGCCCTGATTAAGTGGTATCGCACGCAAGGCTATCAAGCCGATGTTAGGCGCTTAAGAGAAGCGGAATTTCCCAGACTCCTGACTACATTTAGTGAATTTCTGGCAGAAACTCACTGGGCAAACAAAGAACTTACTTACGAAAATCTGTGAGCAGAGGCGATCGCTTCCTATCCCTTCTAATCCTCTCATCAAGCTTCGGCACTTTCCGCACCGTGCGCGTGGAAGCAGTGGTAGAGGGTTCTGCAAGTGAATTGGCGGATAAGCTAGAACTGACTAGCGAACTGAATCGCAGCGAAGCAGAGAGCGTCGCGCTGTTAAGCGGTTCCTTTATCAATACTTTGGGTAGAGGAAATCCTACACTAGGACTTGCCACAATAGCAGGTTCTACCCTATCCAACTTCCAAGACAATATTACCGAGATTGGTGAGGTTTTAAGCATTGATGAATTACGCTTTCCTACCGCAGCAGTAGAAATTGGAGCGTGGCTTTTTTTGAGACTTATGTAGCAGGTTCGCAGCAATACCGTCCCTATCTGAGTGCTGATTATGCTCGGTCTATTAGTCAAATGCCTTTAACTCTAAGCTTAATACAATCTCTACCTTCAGATAGTTTGACTCAATAAATCAGACGATATCTACCGTTTGGCTGCACCAGTTTTCCACTATTTCTATGTAGGCTCGAAGGGGACATTTGGCTGGTGAGTTACTTGGCATAAATTACTACGCACTCTAAAGAAAAAATTCTTAAAAAAAGTATCAGATAAATGAGCTATTCGGATTCTAAACGCACGGAACCAGAAAATCAAACGATAAAGCAAGAGGACGATACACTATCTCGCTCTGGAAATGTAGTATCAGTCGAAAAAACTGGTGAGGTACAAGACAATTCCCCTCCCGAGCGAGTACGGACAAAATCTTCCTCTAGACAGAAGCGCCAGTGGTTATCAATTATAGGCGCGATCGCTATCCTTCTGGGTGGGGGCTTTTTGGGTTGGCAGTGGTGGCAGCGTCAAGAGCAAGGTCAGTCACCACCAGGACAAAGCCAGCCGCGTGCTGTTCCCGTCAACACGGCAACAGTCACATCTGGCACTATAATTGAAAGCTCGGAATTTATTGCGAATTTGGAGTCGCGGCAGTCGGTGACTCTTTTGCCACAAGTTCAGGGACGAGTCGCGCAAATTTACGTCCAACCAGGTACTCAAGTTAAAGCTGGGCAACCGCTGGTGCAAATCGATCCTGACGAGCAACAAGCCTCTGTATCGGGTGCAGTTGCGGCAGCAGCAGCGGCTCGCGCTCAAGTTGCAACGGCGCAAGCTACATTGCGATCGCTCAGAGCAGAAAGGCAAGCTACTCTATCCGATCTAAGACTGAGCCAAGAGCAGTACAAACGATATTCTGCTCTAGCTGGTCAAGGAGCAGTATCGCGAGAGACAAGAGACCAATATTACAATCAACTGCAAACAGCTCGTGCTAATTTGAATGCGATCGACAAGCAAATCGAAGCGCAGACATCGGCAGTCGCTCAAGCTCAACAAGCCGTACAGCAAGCAGAGGCAAATACTAACCAAGCACGAGTGCAACTGCAATACTTCCAAGTCAACGCTCCCTTTGCAGGTACGGTAGGCGCGATTCCCGTCAAAGTTGGCGATCTCGTCACACCTTCGACTCAACTAACCACCGTGACTCAAAATCAACCTTTAGAAGTGAACGTCTCTATCCCACGCGAACGGGTGGCACAAGTAGAAATCGGTACACCAGTAGAATTATTAAACGAACAAGGAGAGCAAATCGGTACGAGCAAGGTATTTTTTATCTCGCCCCAAGTGACAAACGATACGCAATCGATCTTAATTAAAGCATTATTTGCCAATTCCCCTACCCAACTCCGAGCCGATAGTTTTGTCCGCGCCAGAGTGATTTGGAACCAACGGCAAGGAATTTTGATTCCCACGACAGCAGTATCGCGGGTTGCAGGGCAAACATTTGTCTATGTAGTGCAACAAACAAAATCCCCATCGGGACAAACTCAACTAACGGCTCGACAGCAACCAGTGAAGTTAGGAGGCATTCAAGACGATCGCTACCAAGTGCGATCGGGATTGCAACCAGGAGACAGGATCGTTACCTCTGGGCTGCTCAACCTCAGAGATGGCGCTGCGATCGCCCCCGTGCCGGATGCGGGACAAGGGGGAGGGGGACGAGGAAGCAGAGGGGCAGAGGAGCAGAGGGGCAGAGAAGACTAAGAGCAATCTAAAATGTAAAATCTAAAATTTTCCACCCCCGACTCCCTACTCCCTAGTTATGTTCGTAGATTTCTTCATCAAGCGACCTGTCTTTGCTAGCGTTTGTACCATTATCATTCTGTTAGCAGGAGCGATTAGCATTCCCACACTACCTGCTGCTCAGTATCCCGAAATCAGTCCGCCTCAAGTCAATGTCACGGCAAACTACACTGGAGCTAGTGCAGAAATTGTCGAAAATACTGTCACAACTGTATTAGAGCGGGAAATTAACGGCGTTCGCGGTCAGAGGTACATTAGTTCTAGCAGCAATAACGATGGTAGCAGCTCGATTTCAGTCACGTTTGAGCCGACTCGCGACCAAGATTTGGCAGCCGTTGACGTACAAAATCGCGTATCCGTCGCCCAGGCACAGTTACCAGAAGCAGTACAACGCACGGGAGTGACGGTAACAAAGCGGTCTAGCACTCTGTTGTTGGCACTTGGGCTGTTTTCCGAACAGAACAAATACGACCCGATCTTTTTAAGTAATTATGCCGATATTTACCTCGTAGATGCCCTGAAAAGAATCGAGGGCGTTGGCGATATTACAATTTTTGGCGAACGCAGATATGCGATGCGCGTATGGTTAGACCCTAACTTACTCGCCAGTCGCAATCTTACAGCACAAGATGTAGTTGCGGCGCTCAACGAACAAAATATTCAAGTTGGTGCGGGGCGCTTGGGTCAACAGCCGCTCCCTAATAATCAACAATATCAAATCGACGTGCGAGCGCAGAGCCGCCTGCAAGATGTCTCTGAATTTGAAAACATCGTCCTCAAAACTGGTGCAGATGGGACGTTGGTGAGGTTGAAAGATGTCGGACGGGCAGAATTAGGAGCAGAAAACTACGATTCCTTCTTGCGATTTAGGGGACAAGATGCTGTAGGTTTAGGTGTCTATCAGTTACCTGGTAGTAATGCCTTGGAAGTTGCTAGTGCAGTTAAAGCTGAAATTCAAAGACTATCGCAAAGTTTCCCTCCAGGCATGAGGTATGATGTTGCCTTTGACACGACTTTATTCGTGCAAGAATCGCTTTCTGAAGTGGTAATTACGCTATTAATTGCGATCGCTCTAGTTATTACTGTAATCTTCTTGTTTCTGCAAAACTGGCGAATTGCCGTCATTCCTGCGATTACAATTCCTGTCGCTTTGATCGGTACGTTTGCTTTTATCAAAGTTTTCGGATTTTCGATTAATAGTTTGACGCTGTTTGGCTTAACTTTAGCCACAGGGATGGTAGTAGACGATGCGATCGTCGTAGTCGAAGATATTTCCCGCTTGTTGCAACAAGAAAACATGGAGCCGCGTCAAGCTGCATCGGTAGCGATGCACGAACTACTAGGTGCAGTCATTGCCACGTCTTTAGTGTTGATGGCGGTGTTTATTCCCGTAGCTTTCTTCCCAGGCACTACAGGGGCATTGTACCGTCAATTCGCGCTGACTATCGCCTTTTCGATCGCCATTTCTACTTTTCTTGCGATTACGATTACGCCTTCTTTAGCAGGTATTTTACTGAGACGAGAACAAACTACAGGCGGCTGGTTAGGTCGAATTTTCCACCAAATCAATCGTTTTCTTGACTGGTTGCGCCGCGGTTATCAAAAAATTCTCCATCGCCTAGTCAGAATCAAATACATCGTTTTGGCGCTATTTGCTGCTGCGATCGCCTTTACAGCTTGGTTGTTCGTGACTGTGCCTACTGCTTTTTTACCAGAAGAAGACCAAGGATATTTTATTACATTGGTGCAGGGTCCACCTGGAGTTTCTTTAAACTATACAGATGATGTAATGCGGCGAGTCGAGACGCAAATTCTCAAAATTCCCGAAGTGCAATCGACTTTTACTGTCGGTGGTTTTAGTTTTAGCGGCAATACTGCTAATAATGGAATTATTTTTACCTCGCTCAAACCTTGGGATGAACGTCAAGGTACGGGGCAGTCAGTCCAAGCGATTACGCAGAAGTTAGGCGGACAATTAGCAGCAATTCCGCAAGCAAGAATTATTCCCACAAATCCGCCGGCAATTCCTGGTTTGGGTAGCATTGGTGGCTTTCAATTTCAATTACAAGACAGAGGCAATGTTGGTTTAGATACCTTATTACAAACAGCTAATCAATTAATCGGTAGAGCCAGTCAAACAGAGGGATTGCAAAGAGTATTTACAACTTTTACTGCTAATACACCGCAGGTAATAGTAGAAGTCAACCGCAACCAAGCTAAGGCATTACAGGTTTCTATTGACGATATTTATAACACGTTGCAAACTTTTTTAGGTTCGCAGTACGTGAATGATTTTAATTTAGAACAGCGCAGCTATCGCGTTTATGTACAAGCAGATGGACAGTTTCGGAATAACCCCGATGATATTCGCCAGCTCTACGTGCGATCGGCACAGGGAAGGATGATTTCCTTGGCTAATTTAGTGAAGATTACTCCGACAACCGGAGCGCAAACAATTAATCGTTACAATTTATTTCGCTCGATTGAAATCACTGGTTCGGCGGCTGAAGGCTTCAGTTCTGGCGAAGCAATTGACAAGATGGAGCAAATTGCCACTGAGGTGCTACCACCTAATATTGGTTATGAATGGTCGGGAATTACGGCGGAGGAATTAGAGTCTGGCGGACAAGCACCGATCGTTTTTGGGTTAGGAATCGTTTTTGTCTTTCTAGTTTTAGCAGCTCAGTATGAAAATTATCTCGATCCGTTGATTATTCTCTTAGCTGTACCGCTAGCTGTTCTGGGTGCATTATTGGCTCTAACTTTACGCGGTTTTCCCAATGATGTCTACGGTCAAGTTGGGTTAGTGATGTTAATTGGTTTAGCAAGTAAAAATTCAATTTTAATTGTAGAATTTGCCAATCAATTGCGCGATCGCGGGTTGTCAATTACGCAAGCAGCTTTAGAAGCAGCTCAAGAACGCTTGCGACCGATTTTGATGACGGCAATTTCTACTTTAGTAGGAATTTTCCCCTTAGTTATAGCTACCGGAGCGGGAGCGGGTAGCCGTCAATCTTTGGGAACGGCTGTATTTGGGGGAATGCTGGTAGCTACGGTTTTGAGTTTGTTTGTCGTACCGATTTTGTACATCACATTTGAAACAATTGGCGATCGCTGGTTTCATAAAGGTCGCAAGTCTAAACGTTCTCAACAACAATTATCGGAGCCAGCACGGGAGTCAGAAGTCACTCGCTAAGTTTTACTTGTTTAATTACCACCTTCAAAGGTAGTCATTAAGTCTGACAGCAACGTATCAAAACTAACTTAAGAGAAATTCTGAAAATTCTAGTTGTTTACTACTCGATGTAGGGTCATACCTGGAAACTAGCGCAAGCGGTTGCTGAAGGAGCAAGCAAAATTCCTGGAGCTGAAGTCATGCTGCGTCAGGTTCAGGAATTTGAAGCAGTCGCTCGCATCATTGACCAAAACGAAGCGGCTCGTTAAGTGAGACAGCAACAGCAGGACATTCGATACTTGCTTGAGGCACGACCCTTTCAACGATGATGCATTACCATTTGCTACAGACGAGCGTTCAATGATGCACTGCTGCGCGTGACACCTGAAACACGCGAACTGCAACGAATTTACTCATACCATAATCGATCTGCATTCACGACTCGATACCGCAGTGCTTCTTGTGCTGATGCTGACAAGTGGCGAGCGTCTTTGAGTTTTATAGCATACTCTCGACGTAGCTACACTTACTACGTTAACTAAGCTCTGCTCTAGCTAGTAAGAATTAAAAGACGTTCAAGTATCTTAAGTGAGAAAGTAGTAGTGCTTGGTATTTTTATACGGCTTAGTATCTTAATACCAATTTTTTACTATATAATAGCAATAATAATACATGTTATTGCAGATAATTTAAATTTTTGTTACGCTGTTTATCATTCGCTTGGACAATATTCTGTGGGGGGGTATTCTAAAAAACAGAAGATATGTACTACTAAAACGAAAAGAAAATTACTAGTTTTAATATATTCATGAGGTAGAATTTCATCACAAGTATCGCTGAATACTTGATTACCATACTGATTTCTGGTATCTAACGCTGCCAAAAAAAACAATAGAGTATGTCATGAAATGAAGACATCAATTAAAAAAATCAAAAAACAAACAATAAAAACTTTCTATACTGTAGTTGATATATTGGCTATTTAATTTAGCTAGTGGCTCGCTTTAAGACAACTAATTGCTTTGTCTGGAAATGCTTACTGCAATCCAACTAAATTTGCGATCGTTTTAAATCTGTCTACATGGCTAGGAATTTCGCCAACTAGTCAAATGGATCTTTGCAGATTTTTCATAACTATTCAATTCAACTCAATTTTTATTCCTTATATTTATTGACATATGGCACGACGATCCCTACAAGCATCTACTACAGGTATTGAAAAAGCGAAAAGGGCTTTTAGACATACGCAATGGACGCAAGAAGATCTAGCATGTGAAGTTGGAATTGAAACACGCCAACCAATATGGAAGTTTTTCGCAGGCAAACCGATTGAGCGACAGACATTTCTAGAAATTTGCTTTCGTCTAGGTTTAGATTGGCAAGAGATCGCAGCTCTACCGACTGATACCATATCGGCAAATAAAGAGGATGAGAAAGATGAGAAAGCGAATCTCGATGCCTTAGTACGAGCAGCGCGATCGCATTGTCACGATAGAATTCAAGCAGAGTATGGCGCTATACGTTTATTAGATACAGCCCGACCAATAGAGTTGGAAGATATTTATATTAAAGTTGATGTATTCGAGAACGTTACAAGTAATAGACGGTTAGACAAATCTCATTTAAATTGCTCTAGCGTCGAAGATTCGAGCTGCCAGATTTGTAATGAAGTTCGTCAAAAACACGTCTCAGCAGCACAGGTAGTTGAAACTTATTCTAAGCTGACGATTCTAGGTAAACCAGGGTCTGGCAAAACCACACTTTTGCAGTACATTGCTATTCAATGCAATCGGGGTGGCTTGTTTCCAGATCGACTACCAATCTTTATCCGACTAAGAAACTTTGCCGAGGAGACCAGCAAGACTCAACACTTTAGTTTATTCAGCTATATTAGTCAAGAGTTATGTAAAATCGGGTTTTCTGAGCCGCAGATTGAAACTTTACTTCATCACGGTCAAGCATTGTTTCTACTGGATGGCTTAGATGAAGTAGAAGAAGAGTATAGGGCAGAGGTTCAGCAACAGATTAGTGTTTTGTCAAAAGATTATGACAAAAATCAGTTTATAGTTTCCTGTCGCACTTCCACACCGTGGTACTGGCTTGAGAAATTTACTGATGTTGAAATAGCTGATTTAAACTTCTCTCAAATCGAAGCATTCGCTCAGCAGTGGTTTGTAAACGTCAGTAATAACCCCAGAGAACAAGGGTTAGTGCAAGCAGATCGGTTTCTAAAAGAACTAAAGTTGCCTGAAAATCAGTCAATTTCTAGCCTTGCTAGAACACCTCTTTTTCTGCACCTAGCTTGTTCTCTATTTCAAACTAATTTAAGCTTTTCTGCTCAACACGCTGAGTTATACAAACAAGCATTAGATATTTTGTTAGTTCGGTGGGATCGCGTGAGAGGAATCAAACCAGATAAAAGCCTCTACCAGTTATCTTTACCTCATAAGATAAAATTACTCAGTCAGATTGCTGCTATTACCTTTGAGCAAGACAACTACTTTTTTACACAGAGTAATCTCTTGCACTATATCAAAGACTATCTTCGCGCTTTACCCAATACTCCATCTGATTCAGAAGAACTTTACTTCATTAGTGAAACAGTGCTAAGGTCGCTCTTGGTAGAACATGGAGTCATAGTAGAAAAAGCTCAAGGAATCTACTCATTCTCATATCCCACTTTTCAAGAATATTTCACGGCTAGAAATATTGTTGCTAATCTTGAGCCAGAAGCTTTAAATAGAAATCTGAGGCAGTTGACCGTTCACATGAGCGATCCTCGCTGGCATGAAGTGTTTCTATTTGTAGTGGAAATGATAGAAGATGCCGATCCTCTAATTCAGTTAATGCAACAGCGTAGCGATGAACTGGTAGATGCTGATGAGAAATTGCAGCAGTTTCTGATCTGGCTTCAGCAGAAATCTCTTTCAGTCGAAGTACCTTACGAACCTGCCGCAGTTCGTGCTTTTTATCTATCGTTAGAGCTTCACGGCGAATCAGAACCAGTTTACGACTTGTCTCTCTCCATTGAGATCGATCCAAGACTTACGAGTAAACTTACTTACGATCTATATTTGGATCTAGCTTTGAAACGCCTGCTATCCATAGGACTTACTATCTGCGATCGCCCGTCTGAGGAACAAATCCTTGCTATAATCTCTGCTTTTCCCTATAAGATAGACCTCGATTGTCACTCTAAATTGCAAAATTTACTCCAAGAACTTAGAGAACAACTACCCACCCCTCAACAAAGCCAAGAAAAGCTCAAGGAATGGTGGAGTACCAATGGTCAAACTTGGGTTGAGGAGATGAGGTCTCAGCTCCTCTGGGAGCGTAATATCGGTTACCAGTGGCAGTTTAGCGAATATCAGAAGGCATTACTTCAGCAATACTACGTTGCTAAGTACTTAGTAGTAAAGTGCCTTAAAAAGAGTCGTGAAATCAGTTTTACCGTACGAGAAAAAATTGAGGAAACATTACTTTTGCCAGCAGTGCTGAAAGTTTTGCGATATTCAACTGGTAATAATTGAGCTTACATTTCCTCGACTGAAATTTCAGACAGATTGGGATGTTTTCTATAGCTCGTATTACTAGGTTAAAATGCCGGGATTCTCCAAATGGTAAGCTGCAAGCTGAGGTACATCGGTAGACTGGTTGTTCCTCAACAACACTTCTCGATCGCCACAAGTTACCCTAGTATCAGACAATACTTCTTGGTTAAGAGTCGATCTCCCTAACCCTCCTTAAAACAGGGGAAAACTCTTGCCCTCTTGTCAAGGGGGTTAGGGGAGCTTCAAGGGCTATGCATCCTAACCGAGAAGTATTGCAATACCAGAGACAAAAGTTTGCTTATTTGTCGCTAGCTTCTTCAATTGTTTCAATTACAGCTAGACAAATATTGGAAGCTAGCAGTACGAGTACCGCACTCGCTACATAAGCTATTGCTAGGATCTGAAGTACTGTTTCAAAGGGGATGCTAGAGTTCATGATGCCTCCTTGAATCATGGCTAGCGATCGTATTTCTTATAGATCGCATTTGGACAAAGGTGTTCACCATACAACAATCTCATTAACATCACCTTCATTAGCATGAGAGAAATAACTGCTATATTCATTTTTATCGACGATCCCATTAACTACCAATCCTAAAACGTTGTGACCCGAACGCTCCAGCATCTCTTGAGCAGCGTTGGCACTATTAGCATTAATGACTCCAGGTCGAGCTACTAATAAAATTCCATCTGTCATTTGACTTAAAGTAAGAGCATCAGCGGTAAGAAGAAGGGGAGGAGCATCGATAATTACAAAGTCATACCGAGATGAAAAACCTTCAACTAGTGCTGCCATCTGTTGAGAATCAAGCAAAGCTAATGGATTGGGAGGAGTAACTCCAGCAGTCAAGACATCAAGATTATTCATGACCTTAGATGTAGCAACACTCAGTTGAGCCTGTCCTACAAGTACCTCGCTCAGACCTGCGGCATTAGTGAGTTGCCAAAGATGATGCTGAGAAGAATCTCGCATGTCTGCGTCAACGAGTAAAACTTTACGCCCTAGTTGAGCGATCGCCGCTGCTAAATTAGCAGAAACTGTAGATTTGCCTTCTTTTGGAACCGCACTAGTTATCACAATAGTTCTCAATGCCCGATCTGGACTGAGGAATTTTAGATTAGCTTGAATCATGCGATAGATTTCGCTAGTTAAGGAGTGGGGCTTATCTCTAACAGAGATTTCTGGAATTGTTGATTCTACATACCCATCATTGGAGCGAACTTTATTCGCAACTAGGGGAATAACTCCTAGCAACGTATATCTAAACCTTTGTCTAATTTCCTCAAGTGTTTTTAGAGAGCGATCTCTTAGTTCAAGAAAGAGAACAGTACTTGTGGACAACAAAGCACCAATCATTATTCCCAGCGCTAAAATGATGAGTTTTTGCTCTAATACTGGTTTTTCGGGAACTAAAGCTTGAGCAATAATTCGTGCATGAGCTGTAGTTTTATTTTCAGCTACCTGTAATTCTTGTACTTTTTTCAGTAAAGTTTGATAAGTAGACTGAGCGACCACAAGTCTCCGTTCTAGCTCTTGTTGATTTTGGACTAATTGAGGTATAATGTTTTTTCGTTGTTCGTAAGTAGAACGAGAATTAGATAGAGAAGCTAGTTTTTGAGCCAAACTACGACGCTGCACATCTGATTGCAACAAATTTTCGATCAAGTCTTGCCTGAGTTCTCCAATTTGCAACAGTCCCGCTGCAACTTTTGTTTGACTACCAACAGTTTGTTTTATTTGTTTTTGTAGGAGAGCCTCTAAGTTATATTTCTTCGCCTCTAAATCGACAATTATGGGGTTATCATTCAAATAACGGCTGCGCTGACTCGCTAATTGTCGTTCTGTATCTTGAAGTTGTGTAAGGACTCCCTGTACCGCAGGCGATTGGCTGAGAGCGCTCACTGTACTTGCTTGCTGAGGGTTTAGACCTACTTTTTGGCGAAGCTCATTAGTTTGGGTATTTGCTTGGTCTAGTTCAGCCTTAAGATTATCAATTTGGTTGTCTAAACTACCAATATTTGCAACGGCTGTTTTAGCCTCTTCTGATAGATCGACAATGTTGTTTTTTTGTTTAAAAATGCGTAGTTTGACTTCTGCTTGGTGAACGGCAGCTTGAGATTTAGGAAGCTGTTTTGCCATAAATAGACGAGTTGCTTCTGCCTCGGAGCGACTTGTAAGGATATCATTTTCTAAGTACAGCTCCATAATTTTATTAACTACTGCTGCCGCTTTTTCAGGGTCGTGGTGTTTATAGGTAATTTGTAACACATCTGTACCACCAACGATTTTTAACTTTACAGCCTTTTTGAATGCCTCGATTTCCTGCGGTTCACCTCGATTGTTTTTGAGTTGCAGTTCGTCTATTGCCTGCTGTAACAAAGTAGGAGATGATATAACTTCTATTTGACTACTGACAGGATTTTGAGTTGAGACTAGCGCTCTTAAATCTCCGGTTTCTTGTCCTTCAGAAATACTAGGTAGGAGATTAGAACCTACTACGTTAAAAGAGGGAGTTTTGAATAATAGTTTTCCTTCTCCCTCATAAGATGGTTTCATGAAAGCAGCAGCTACAACACTTAGAGTAACTGTAGTTGCGAAGATACTAACAGCAGGCAACCATCGTCGTTTTAAGCTCAACAAATATTGGCTCAAATTTAAATCGATAGATTCTCTAGATTCCATAATTTCATCAATCCAAAATTCAAATTTTAATTATTTCTATGTTTTTAACGTTGGGGAGCATTATCAAAAGCACGGGCGATCGCATTCCATGCCAGTTTCCGTTTAAAATTGGCATCTAAGGGTAAAGGTCGCACCCTTGCACCATCTCGCCGAGGTTGATATTCTGAGAGCCAGGTATAGCGATCGCTCAATCCCCACGTTAAAACTGCAATGACTGCTGGCTCATTTAGTACTACCGAAAGATAATCTTCATAAGTAGCGGCGACAATGCGATCGCGAACTTTGATATCTACAGGTAAGTTTTTATCTTTGACATCTATTTCTGTAATTAAGATTTTGAGATCCAGACTAGCTATTTCACTGAGAAATTTCTGAAATTTATCAGAATTAAAGCGAGTTTCGTCACCTGACAAGTGAGATTGAATACCCAAAGCATGAATAGGTGTACCCTTAGACTTTAAATTCTTTAATAGATTCAATACAGCCTTTCTTTTAGCCTCATGCTCGGGAGTATCATATTCAAGTCCATAATCATTATAAACTAGCATTGCTTTAGGATCTGCTTCTGCCGCTATACAAAATGCTATTTCGATATAGTCTCGTCCTATAAATTGCAGCCAAGGTGTTTTTCTCAACCCGTCAGAGCGTCCATCCTGTAAATTAATGGCTTCATTTACCACATCCCATGAATGGATATTCCCAGCATAATGTTTAACAACTGTAGTAATGTGTTCTAGTAATAGCTGTCTAGCATTGTGGCTATTGATAGTTTTGACAAACCATGTGGGCAAAGCCTCATGCCAAACTAAAGTATGCCCGCGAAATAGCAATCCGTGAGTGCGGGCAAACTCAGCCAACCAATCAGCAGGTCTAAAGTCAAAAGAAGTAGATGTGGGGCGTAGAAAATCCCACTTTAATTCCCATTCTGGAACAATGATTACGCACTCTTTATCAATACTTGCTGCTAACTGTGGATTTGAAGATAAGGAATTTTTGTTAACTGCTGCTCCATAAGATAATCCCTTAATCAGCGCTCGCTTACCTATAGACATATTCCCACTTGCTACAAACTTTCTACTTAGAGGATCGATTTGCCTTGGGTTGAATGCATTCTTACTAGTTAAAAGACTCAAGCTAGCAAACGTACTTAACCAGAAGAACAATGTTTGTCTTCTTGTGAATAAAGTTTTTTTTGCCATGATTCTTAGTTGTTGGCAATTTACCTAAATCAATAGTAAGATTCTGATATTAACCTCCTATAAGTTTTATCCACCCTTCTGATAACAGTAGTTTCAATAAAAGCCACGGTTCAACCAAATAGCGTTGCCATAATCGTCCTGGTTCTGCTACTAATCGAAATAGCCACTCTAATCCCCATTTTCCCGACCATCTTGGTGGGGTAGGAACTGTCCCTGCAATATAATCTATAGCTGCCCCTGATGGTAAAATGACGTTAACACAGAGGTGTTCTAGGTTATCTAGAATCCAATGTTCTTGTCGTGGCATACTCATTCCCACCATCAAGATGTGAGGTTGATAAGCGTTAATTGTTGCCAAGCGATCGCAATTTTCTGAACTATTTAACTGTGCATCAAAGTAGCCATCTCCCGTAGCTATTTGTAAGTTGGGAAATTTATCCTTCAAGCTCTTAGCTCCCTGTTCAGCTACCCCAGGCTTAGAACCAAGATAGAATACCCGCCATCCCTGGTAAGCCGCCTCAGTTATGAGCGGTTCTATCCAATCTGCATATGTAACCCGGTGTTCTCGTTTCAAGGGAAGACCTAAAAACTGCCCCATCAATACTAATGCCATACCATCAACATGGGTGTAATCTGCCTTGGCGTAGAAAGCCCGCATTTTAGCGTCATGATGGTAGAGATAGATGCTATGCATGTTATGGTTGGCAATTATCCAATGTTTGTTAAGGTTAATAGCGTTAGCAATTAGAGCATTTAACTGAGGCATAGACAAAGCATTAACCGTAATCCCTAACAGTTTTAGAGATTGAATGGATGAAGACTCAGCAAATAAGTTTTTCATAAGCGTCTACCATGTTTTCTAAACTAAAAATGCGCGCCCGTTCTAATGAACGTAGGCTTAAGCTCTGGGCTAGTTCTGGAAAATCCAAAATTTGTTGAATACTAGTGGCTAATTGTTTAGCGTTGTCAGGAGAAACAAATATTCCCGCATCTTCTAGTACTTCGTGCATAACAGGAATATTGCTTGCTACTACAGGTAGCCCTGCACCTATAGCTTCTACCAAAGCCATCGGCGTACCCTCAAATAAAGAAGGGAATACAAAGACATTAGCAACACGAAGTAAGGAAAATACCTGATGAGACGGCAACTCTCCTAAAAAATGAACTCTCTGTTGCAATTGCAATTCAATAGTTTTCTGCTGCAAATTCTCGCGTAATTCCCCTTCTCCTAGTATTACAAGGTGAGCATCGTCGATTCGTGCTAGTGCTTCCAATAAAATTTGTTGATTTTTCTGATACGACAACCGACCTACATTAATTAGTAGAGGAGCATTTTCAGGCAGTTCCCAAAACTTCCGAACTTCTTGAGGAGAAACTTCAATATCTGGATAATTTGTGCCGTTGTAAATAATGTTCAGCTTTTGTTTGTATGCACTTGGGTATTTAGTAGCAGAGTCTACTACTGCTTGAGAAACAGCTATGTTATAGGAATAAATATTTGTGCTACCAAACAGCCAATCACCCCAACGTGCTAGCCAAGGATAACTAGACATAGGATTTTGTTGAACCGCTATCCGTTTAGGAACAGTACATAGTTTGGAAGCTAATTGTCCTATTAAATTTGCATAGTGAGTATGAGTAATCACAACATCTGGTTGGTGGAAGCGTAGCATTTGTTGTAATTTGCTAAAAATTTTTGAATATTCCAATCCCGAAGGTTTATGTTCTAGTAAAACCCTGACTCCCGAATCGTTAACGTAAGTAGGACGTTTGAGATATAAAAACCAAACTTCCGCATCATATCCTCGACTTTGGAGAGCTTTATTGAGCAAAATTGCTACTCGTTGCGCTCCACCAGATTCCATTTGAGTTACAATTTGAACGATTTTCATAATTTTTCAAGTTTTGGATTTTAAGAATTTTAAATTGTCTTTCCGCATTCAATTGCTTGTATTTGCTTTATATTTTATAGAGCAAAAATTTATTTAAAATAATTTAAATTATTCCTTTCTAAGCGATTAGATGAGACAGCCATTGAAAATATTACTGTGACATAAAGCAGCCAATAAATCTCATTTTGTTTCAATAGAGTAGTCTCAGTTTGGTTAGATAGCCAAAAGTAGATGATGTACATAACGGGCCACAAACTAATTGATGTTCTACTGATGCGTACCCAAACTAAACTCTTCAAAAAACTTGCCAAAAAACCTAGAAGATAAATAAGTAATCCTAAAATACCTAAATCTAACCAGAGATCTAAAAAACCATTGTGGCTATTTGGGGGTGTCCATCCTGTTACTCTCCATACATAAGCAGACTCACGATCCCAACCACCCCAGAATCCACTGTATCCATAGCCTAACCAAGGGCGTTGCCAAATTTTATCTAACACTGCTGGCCAAAGGTCTACACGACCAGTAAGCGTTGTATCTTTACCAATTGAACTTAGTAGATATGTTGTATTATCTGCTAGCCATAGATATAAAATTTGTCCTATTAAAGCTAGCAAAAGTAGTGTAGGGATCGTCAATACGTATGGCATACGTATCGATCTTATTGTCAAGAATACAGACATAATAATAAAAAAAATAATGAGTGATGAAGAGGATTTTGTCTGTAATAAGATAACTGTAGAAGATGCAAAGCCTCCCCAAAGTAAAATTTTATATTTTCGTTCGTTGAGGGCTACAAGTAGAAAAACCATGCTACTCAAAACCATCAAATTTCCAAGAACGTTTTTGTGAGCAAATATTCCTCGCCACTTTCCTGTATGCAACCCTGACATTAATCCATATCTGGGTAAAAATACAATAAATATAATGCTAAAAACAATGACTATTCCGAATGTCCAAGCTAGTAATTGAAGTTGCTCCTTTAAGCTATAGCGAGTAGCTAAGTAAATTCCAAATAAACTAGTACCGAGTATTGCTACACTACGCACTAAGGTAACAGTTGGTGCAGCCGACCACAACAAGGAGACAAAACACAGCCCTAATAATACTGTTATATGTTTACCTTGAGTGAGAGATTTAATCGTTTTCTTCCATCGCAAAACTAATAAAAAAAAGGAGATTGAAAAGTTTATAAAGAACAGAAATTGAATCAAGGCATAATCAGGTGTTGCGACTAAATTATTTCCTTCGCTTGCTCCTCCTGATAAAATTACAGCTAGGGGTCCTCCCGTGTAATGGAGTAAAGAAACAACTGTAAATATCTTCTCAATCAGTATGAGGCGTTTACTCATAAATAGAACGTAGAGGTAAGTTAACTGTTATAAAATATCTCTAGAATTACAGTGCGGGTTACGTACAACCAATTTAGAGAAATACATGCCGGGATTATACATGCTTTTTGAAAAGTGTTTGTTGAGTTATTTTTCCAAAATTTTTATTGAAGATAAAGCGTAGTAATTGCCGAAAATCTCTAGGGATCAGCCACATTGAGAAATATAATAAAATATCTAGAAATCTGGGCTTACCAAATTTTATTGCTTCCCACAAAAGAGGTATAAAAGCTCGAAAATCTCGATCGGATGCAGCTTGCGCGCTCACAACTGTTGTTACCAAGGCTGAATATGCTCGTGACGTAACTATATCCCGGACAGAACGAACCCAATTTAAAGAATATTGCCACTTATTGATGTTACTTAAGCTTTTACGCTTTGAAACCCATACAACATCGAGAATAGCCATAGGTTCAAGCACAAACTCGATTCCTACACCCTCAGTGACACTAACTCTAACCAACCAGTCAAAATCTTCGTGTCTTGGTAAATTCTCGTTAAAAGGTATTTTTTCTAATAATTCTTTTCGAGTCAAAATTGTAGAAGTAGCTATAAAGGTTTCTCCAACAAATAAAGAGTTCCGTACAAATAAATATTCGCTTACAGGTTCAGAGGGAAGTGGTAGTCTTTTGGGCCAAATTAATTGACCTTCTGAAGTATTAGCAAAGAAGCGACAGGAAACAACAGGAAAAGCGTAAGATGACTGATATGCTACTTCTAGTTGACGCTCGATTTTTTCGGGTAGCCATTCATCATCATCATCAAGAAAAGCTATCCAAGTACCTTTAGCTTCTCTAACACCAACATTTCTAGCACCTGAAGAACCAAGATTAACTGGTAACGCTATGACTCTGAGTCGTGTATCTTCTATCTGCTTAAGTTTGTTGACTGTAGCCTCATCCGGTCCATCTACTACCACAATTACCTCTATCGATTTAATTGTTTGAGCCAAAACACTTGTGACTGCTTTGCTAACAATATATGGTCTGTTGCGTGTAGGAATAACGACACTAACAACTGCTTGAATATTCTCATTCATAAATCCACTATTGCTCTCTAACATTGCTAATCCTCATCCTCTCAACTAAATATTACTTTTTTTAAAAAACTTGGTATATGTCGAACCGAAGTTAACTAATGCTTGAACGTTGAATGACGCAATTAACATTACATATACACAAGTAGCTATAAATAAAACTGTCAAAAAATGTAAATTGAGTGCTTTTAGAAAAATGAAAACGGGTGAAATTAAAACGCTAATAATTATTGGACGACGTATTATTTTCCATAAATTGAATGAAAACAAGCGGTTATATACAGCATAAGTAAGTACACCAGCACTACTCAAAGAAATAACTATAGCCATATATGCTGCACCTAACAACTTATATTGCGAAATCAAAAATATGCCCGACAGCCCTCCCAAAATAGTAGTAACGAACACTTCTATTAAGTGAAATCTTTCATAACCATTCGCCACTAAAATATATCCACAGCTTTTGGAGAAAGGAAATATTAACAGTGCCAATACAACTATATCGAAAGGTAGCAGTGCGTCTTTGAAAGTGGGATCTTGGTAAAGGAAATCAAACAAATTACCAGCTAGTAACAACATTCCAGCTATTAAAGGCAGGATAAAACACAGTAAAATCTGAATAATTTGTTCTCCAAGCTGACGTTGCTTTTCTCTTCCTAGTTTTACCACTTTTGACATTTTAGGAAAAGCAGCTAAAAGAATGCTATCACAAACAATATAGCAAGGTTGAATCAATTGTTCAATCGCACCATAAATACCAACTAATGATTCACTACCTAAAATTGACAAAATAAGTATTTGCATTTTATTTGCAATTATTCCCATTGCTTCAATTGCAAAAAATGTCCGAGATCTTTTAACCGTTTTCCAAATAAATGCTGGTCTAATTTGCCATTTGACACTGCTCACTTTGAACGCACAGCACCACTCGATTAGCAAAATTATGGTTTCGGAAATCACCACGATCGCAGCAAGGCGATCGACTCCATATTTAAGGTTAATTGCCCAAATCATTACGAGCAAGCGCGATATATAAATAGGCACGGTGGATAATGCAATCAAGTGCATTTTTTCTTGTGCTTGAAAAATTGCTTCTGTAATGTTGGAAAGTGAAAAGGGGATAATAGTTAACCCCATAATGTAGCAAACAGTCGAAGTATCAGAACTGTAGGGTAGTACAGAAACTACAGCAACTAGGGCTAAATAACCAATGATGCTGAAAAATAATTGCAGTAAAGTTCCATTGACCAGATAAACTGGCATTTCTTTAAGGTCGCGAGATAGTTGCTGCGTAAAAAAGTTTTTTAGCCCTTGAGAAACTATGCTCATGAACATATAGTAGTAGCTAAATGCTAGTAAATACTGCCCTAATGCATAGGCTCCAAGTGTGCGAGCAATAGTTGCTGTTAATACAAAGGCTACTACACCCTGTGTTAACCTATTGACCAGCATTGAGAGAGAATTTGTAACTAGTTTGCGTTGTTCTGACATTATTAATTGACTATTTTGAGATAAATCAAGCTAGCTGATAGGTTAATCAATCGATAATAATTTCTCTGTTTGAGCTTGCTCTAGATAAAACTTCAATTTTTCAGCAACCAATTGGACAACAGGTTCCTTTAACAAACTAAGATGATCTCCAGGAATATGCTCGATTTCTAAGCCATTAGATATCAATTCACCCCAACCCAAATCAGAACGATCGGCAAATTTTACATCCTGTACTTTGCAACGAAAGAGAGTAACTTTTCCTTGTTTTGGGTAAACTTGGGGGATATATTCTTTAACAGCTTGGAAATTATAGTCAATGACTTTGCCATTTTTGAGTGGATCGGATAAACGCCTAGATATAAAGTCTTTGTAACTTCCCTTGTGCAACTTCCACTGCACCCAATTCTCAACGTATCCTAAT
The DNA here is from genome assembly GCF_000317125.1 of Chroococcidiopsis thermalis PCC 7203. Classification (GTDB taxonomy): domain Bacteria; phylum Cyanobacteriota; class Cyanobacteriia; order Cyanobacteriales; family Chroococcidiopsidaceae; genus Chroococcidiopsis; species Chroococcidiopsis thermalis. The sequence goes on along the minus strand of NC_019695.1, from coordinate 2,379,617 downwards.
TTTTCTTTAGATTTGAGTTGCCAAAGATTACTTAAATGAACTCGCATGAATTTAACAAGCGATCGATTAGTTTCTACCAAGTTAGGAGAGCTAGTATCGAATAATGCTAGTAGAGCTACTTTCTGTCCTTGAGCATGAAGTGTCCTAGCCATCTCAAATGCCACTAGTCCACCAAACGAGAATCCTGCTAAAAAATAAGGACCATTAGGCTGAAAGCTGCGGATCTCATCGATATAGTGGTTCGCCATATCTTCAACTCGGCGAAGAGGCTCTTGTTTACCATCTAGTCCTTGCGCTCGTAGTCCATAAACTGGTTGTTCGCAACCCAAATAATTTGCTAAAGGATAATACTTTAGAACGTCACCAATCATTTCATGAATGCAGAACAAAGGTGGTTTCGAGCCATTGGGTTGAATTGGCACAAGTGACGACCAAACAACTGAAGATTCTTCCTGACGCAGAAGATCGGCAAGTTTCTCAACTGTGGGTCGCTCAAAAAGGGTAGCCAAAGGAAGGTTTCGACTCCAAGTTTTTTCAATTTCAGCAAATAGGCGTACAGCTATTAGCGAGTTGCCTCCTAATTCAAAGAAGTTGTGTTTCAAGCTAATAGGTTGAATGCCTAAAACCTTTTCCCAAATTTTCGTTAGCTTCAGCTCCAACTCATCTTGAGTAGCTACAAATGTTTCTTTTAGTTGTTGCCGAACCTGCACCAATGCTGGTAAAGCTTTGCGATCGACTTTATTATTCGGTGTGAGGGGAAAAGCCTCCAACATCACAAAGTTTGAGGGAACCATGTATTCAGGCAACTGAGCCAGTAAATATTCTCGCAACTGTGCATTGACAGGCTGTTGTCCTAGCTGTGGTAGTACGTAGGCAACCAGGCGCTTGTCACCCGGTACATCTTCGCGAACAACAATGACTGCTTCTCGAACTGCCTCGTGGCGACTCAAAATTGTTTCAATTTCCCCTAATTCGATGCGATAGCCCCGCACTTTCACTTGAAAGTCGATGCGACCGAGAAATTCTACATTACCATTCATCCGATAGCGCGCTAAGTCTCCAGTGCGGTAGAGACGATCTGTCGGATTTTGACTGAAAGGATTGGGAATAAACCGCTCTTGGGTTAACTCCAGTCTGTTCAGATAACCGCGAGTCACACCTTCGCCCCCGATTAGGAGTTCGCCTGCGACTCCTACGGGAACCGGTTGACCGTTCTTATCTAAAATATACAGTTCGGTGTTGGCAATTGGACGACCGACGGGAACGATTCCATTCACTTGCGTCAGCGTATGAGTTGCCGACCAAATAGCAGTTTCTGTAGGACCGTACATATTGTGAATTTGTCCTGCGACAATCTGCTGGAGTTGAAGCGCTAAGGCTTCGGTCAGAGCTTCGCCACCAACCATCATCTGACGCAACTGTCTCATCGCTCTGCGGGTAGGGGGATCGGCAATTAATAAACCCGCCATTGATGGAGTGCATTGCAGGTGTGTCACTTGATGGCGAGCGATCAGTCCAGCCACAGAGTGGTTCTGTGTTGCGGCTTCAGTCACGGGCAGATTGGACTGTACCTTAACGCGATCGAGTAGTGGTAGTTGAGACAAAACCAGATCGGTATCAACTGACATGTCTGCATTCTGGAGCGATGACGGTTTGACAGTAGCGGTACGCTCTTTCTTGGGATCGTAGATGACGACCTTAAATCCTCGCGCCAGCGTCCAAAACAGCTCTAAAACCGAAATATCAAAGGACAAACTCGTAACCGCTAACCAGACCCCAGGAGGGTTATGCTCGATCGCTCCATCCATTCCCGTAAAGAAATTGACTACATTACGGTGTTCTACCATCACGCCCTTCGGCTTACCTGTAGAACCAGAGGTATAGATAACATAGCTCAAGTTTTCTAGCTTCACGCCACTATCGGGATTGGCGATCGCCTGTTGCTCAATCTCATCCCACATCGTATCGATCGCGATAATTCGCACATTTGGTTCGACAACCAGATTTGGTATTAGCTTCTGCTGTGTCACGATAACCGGAGCTTGGGAATCTTGCAGCATGAAGCTGATGCGTTCTGGTGGAAAATTAGGATCGAGGGGAACGTAAGCACCGCCTGCCTTGTGAATTCCCAGCAACGCCACCATCATTAAGAGCGATCGCTCTACGTACAAACCCACTAAAACATCGGGACTTACACCATGTTGTTGTAAATAACAAGCTAGTCGGTTGGCTTTTGCATTCAACTCGCCGTAGGTTAACTGTTGTTCTTCAAAGATCGCAGCAACTCTTTCTGGATTTTGTACTACCTGCTGCTCAAATAACTGATGGATGCATTTATCTCGGGGATAGTCTGTCTGGGTGTTATTGAATTCTACGAGTAGCTGCTGTTGCTCTTTTGTAGTTAGAAGAGATAATTCAGAAATGGGCTGTTGTGGGTTAGCAACTATACTTGCTAGTAAAGTCTGGAAATGCCCGTTCAGCCGATCGATCGTGCCTGAATCAAATAAACTAGCGTTATATAACCACTTTCCCCTTAATCCTTGACTATTTTGTTCTACTAACAAAGCTAGATCCATCTTTGCTGTGTTATCTTCTATTCCCCAAGGACTTGTAGCCAAGCTAGAAAGCTCGATGTCTTGTAAAAAAACATTTTCGTTAAAAGTAAATGTTACTTGAAATAAAGGTGAATAACTTGGGTCTACCTCCAAATTTAATTCTGTTATTAAGATTGAAAGAGGGACATTTTGATGATTTTGCGCTGACGAAATAACTTTCCGTACTCGCTCTAGTAATTGTCGAAAACTGGGGTTTCCAGACAGGTCGGTGCGAAGAACTAGAGCATTAATAAAAGTCAAGTCTATCGAGGAATAATTTTGGTTGACAACAGGAGAACCTACTATGATATCTTCCGTACCTGTATAGCGGTAAAGCAATGTATCAAATGCTGCTAGTAAAGTTGTAAATAAGGTGACACCTTCCTGTCTGCTTAATAAGCTGAGTGCGGCTGTTAATTTTCGAGACAGCACAAACGATTGAGAACTACCTAGATAAGTTCTATCTGTGCGTCGCGGTCGATCGGTAGGGAGTGATAACAAAGGTGACACACCTGCTAATTGTTGTTTCCAGTAAGCGAGTGAAGACTGGATCGAAACCGATGGTTCAAAATCTTTTTTAGTAAACATAATACTTTCTCAATCGTACTTCTACTGATTTTTCTTTTTCTAATCTGTATCGGTATATACAATTTTTAGTAAGCGCCCTCTTTCTTCAAAACTACCTGCACTGTTTTGAGTACGATCTCAAAATCTAAGCCAAGCGACCAATTTTCAATGTAGTTGAGATCGAGCTTTATAACTTGATCGAAATCTAAGATGTTAGAACGACCTGAAACTTGCCAAAGACCTGTAACACCAGGTAAAACTTCTTGTCGGATAAAATGTTGCTCGGAAAACTTTTCTACATCTCTAATTGGCAAAGGGCGGGGACCAACTAAACTCATTTCTCCCAACAGAACGTTAAACAGTTGTGGTAATTCATCTAAGCTGTAACGACGGAGAAATTTACCAATTCGAGTAATGCGAGGGTCGTCTTTTATTTTAAATAAAATTCCATCTTTGGTGTTGTTTAAAGCTTCTAACTCTTTTTGAAATTTTTCTGCATCAGCCTTCATGGTACGGAATTTCCACACTTGAAATGGTTTTCCATGTAGACCTATACGAGTTTGTTTGAAAAATATTGAACCGGGAGAATCTAGTTTGATAGCTATAGCGATCGCGATGTAAATGGGAAAGGTGAAAGCGATAAATAAAGCAGCAGCAATAAAATCCATGATTCGCTTCAGCCAAAAATCTTTTCCAGTAATTACCGGGCAGTCAAAACTTAGACAGGTCATTCCTCCAATCTTTTTAAACTCAATGTCTCTATAAATTGGCTTTAACTCCATTGGTAAAATATGCAGTGCTATCCCAGATGCTTGAAACAGCCAGCGTAGAAACATTCTGTTTTTAATTGCATCCCAAGAGACAAAGACTTCTGTTATACCTAATTTATTCAACTGTTCCAATGTCTCTCGACGCGAATATCTATCTAATGCTTTAGGACTTGCCATCCCACGGATCGTGTAACGATTTTCTTCCTTAATAGTTGTAAGGCATTGTTCGTAATTTTCAGGATCGCAAATCACAAAAACTGAATCGCGATCTAGAATTCTCCGTTGATGAAGATGGTTAAAACAGAAATCAACGGATAATCTTCCAGCGCAAACAAAAAAGATGCTTGTTAATAACGATAAAATCAGAGTCGAACGATTACTATCAAAAATTGACTGAGATCGAAAACCAAATAGTAGTATTAATCCATGAGCAAAAATGAGCGTTTTTATGATATTTAGATATCGATAACGCTTTTTTCCTAACTGATAAGAACCTTGAAGGGCTAGTGCTACTATTTGAACGGTAACAGCTAGTAATATCATCTGCCAAGAATCATGCGCGCGATCGGAGAAATTCCAATAAGCATAATTTTCCGAGACGATCCAAGCAAGAAGTAGAAGAGTATAGTCTGTCGCTACCAATGCGATCGATCGCAGCCACCACGAACCCTTCCTAATCTTGGCAAATACAGGTTCGCGTAGATCGAGAGAAGCTTGATTTAAGAAAGCCGTAGACATGCTTTTTTTACCTCAAAGTTTGCGATAAATGCTGTACTAAGATTTAAGACTTTACGAAATTTGGGTAGAGATGCATCCAGTAAATGGGAGAGTATCAATTGGACAAAGCATTATTGGCTCGACGCTTGTAAATGCTTTCAACCATTCCACTAGCGATGAATTCAAGGATTAAATACAATTGCCAAAGCTTTTAACTAGCTAACAATTGAAGGTGAGACTTAGACACTTATTCATTGCTTGTTACTCGGTGCTTGTTGCTCTGTACGCTACTTATAACAGTATGCAAACCGATTGTTAGCGATCGCGTTCGGGAATCTGTATAACTTGATGTATGAGTTGTATGATTTCTGCTCAAACAGTAGAAACAGGATGCGCGATCGCACGCATCTAGCAGCATGAGAAAGTAGCAACTCTTTTGACTTCAGCTACCCAACCTAACTTTCGGCACGAATGGTTTAGCATAAAAACAAGTGGGATTCCAAAGGTTTGTTAATGGTTCGCGCCCAACCTTCGTTAGAATTTATTCCTCCAGCTCTCAATCCCTTCGTTTTGCGGCTAACTCAACTGCTGTCACCTGTCTTGCTGCGATCGCAAACAGCAATTACTCGCATTCAAGCAGAAAACACAGAAGTTTTAGTCGAGCTTTATCGCGCTTTTGGGGCTGGAAAAACTCGTTTTATCATGGCGTTCCGGCATCCCAGCCCTGACGATCCATTTTGTATGGCTTACTTACTGCATCGTCTAGTACCACAGGTAGCTCGCCAACAGCAAATATCGCTGCCACATCCAATTCACGCACATTTTCTCTACGATCGCGGTATTCCTTTATGGGCGGGAGCGCATGTGAGTTGTTTATTTTCCAACTTGGGTGGCATTCCCATTCATCGAGGCAAAGTCGATCGGCTCGGGTTGCGAACAGCTCGAAATTTGTTAGTCAACGGCAGCTTTCCAATGGCAGTCGCTCCAGAAGGAGCCACTAACGGACACGGTGAAATCGTCAGTCCTTTGGAACCTGGGATTGCTCAGTTAGGATTTTGGGGCGTTGAAGATTTGCTGAATGCCGGACGCGCCGAACAAGTTTTCATCGTGCCAATTGGAATTAAGTATTCCTACGTTCAACCTACTTGGCAACCTTTAGAAAAGCTATTGAGCGAATTGGAAGCAGATAGTGGTTTGAAGCAAGGGGGAGAAAGAGGAGATGCCTCAACTGATGAAGTCCTCTACCAACGTCTTTATCGATTGGGCGAACACTTGCTGTCTTTGATGGAAGAATTTTATACTCGGTTTTACCGTCAAACATTGCCAATTTCAGCTAATGCAATTGCTACCGATGCAGTGGCAGCAGAAAATAATTCAGAATTAAAACTACCTGATTCCGAACGAGATTTTGCAGCGCGGTTGCAGGCACTCATGGATGCGGCATTGAAAGTAGCAGAGGAGTATTTCCACTTTCACCCTCAAGGTAGTACAATCGAACGTTGTCGTCGTTTGGAACAAGCGGGCTGGGATTGGATTTATCGAGAAGATATTAAGCAAGTAGAAGCCCTGTCTCCTGTAGAGCGAGGATTAGCCGATCGCATTGCCCAGGAAGCTAACCTGAGAATGTGGCACATGCGACTCGTAGAAAATTTTGTCGCCGTCACGGGCAAGTACGTTCGAGAGAAACCGACGATCGAGCGGTTTGCCGAAACAACTTTGTTAATGTGGGAAACGATCGCCCGAATTAAAGGTAGTAGTACCGTTCGTCGTCCTCGACTGGGTAAGCAATCAGTACAAATGACAGTAGGCGAACCAATTTCAGTTTCAGATCGTTGGCAAACATATCAAACTAGTCGTCGCAGTGCTAAGCAAGCTATTACAGATCTGACAAGAGATCTGCAAACTGCTTTAGAACAAACGATCTAACCTGCTGCTGAAATCTCCTCAAGGCGATCGCTCCTTCAATTTTTACTTTTTATTTCAACACGAGTCGTCTCTGAAAAATATCGATAATTTAAAGATATATCTCTTCTAAAGTCAAGGAGGAGGAGATGGCAGAGCAAGACTCACATTCTAAGTTCTGGAATTCTGATTTTTGGGATAAATCTGTCCGAGCAACTCTAAGCCCGGTCATGCACAATCCCAGGCTGACACCAAAAATTTTATTTCTTTTGGCTGTAGTACCGTTTACCGTTGTTATCCTAGTGTGGGTGTTGACTCTGCTTGAGCAATAGAACCAGGTAAGTTACGAGCTTGGTTGGAGGCGATCGCCATGATGGGACTAGGACTATTTTGGTTTTTTGTGTTCTGCTTTATTGTTCTGATGGGCTTAGCACTTTTAGCGGAAGTCTTGTTTTACAACGAAGAGCAGCACTTTTGATAGCATGTCTAGGCGTTTAAGCCACGCTCCTATGCTTCTACGCCGCTGCGAAGCATTGTACCGTTTTATTTTTTTCGATTTACTGACAAATAACAGAGAAGCTGCGGGAATTTCTTTGACTACTCAGAGGAAACGGGGAAGCAAAGATCGCTTCTACTTGTGGAATTAATTCCTCCCACTCAATTGGCTTGTGGACTATTCCACTCACTAACTTCTGACATTCAACCGAAATAGAATCGCGACGACTAGGTGCAACTAGAATAACTGGTATGCGATCGTTGCGATAATTTTGACGCATACAGCGCGCGACTTCCATCCCATCTATTCCTGGCATCATCAGATCGAGTAAAACTAGGTCAGGCTTTGCTCGTTCTATCTGGGCGATCGCTGCTGCTCCCGAGTCTGCAAGTATAACTTCATAACCTTCAGCCTCCAAGATAACCTGGAGTAACAAGGCGTGGTCGTAAACGTCATCGCAGACAAGAATACTTTTAGTACCGTTCTTTTCAAAACGAGTAGATAAGTCCATCAGATGAAAATCTAGATAAATTTAATGTGTTAAAAACAGGCTTTATTAAACTACGGTCTTTGATATTTAAATTCCGCTATGATTCAATAGCTATAATTACTTACCAATAAAACTTAATATACCTCTTGTTCCAAAGCGATCTGAGGATAAATTAAGATTATTTTAATAATAGAGCGATGGAGCAGGGCGATCGCCACCTTGGGGTAGTAACCCAATTTTGGCAAATCAGCTCGTAACTGTACTTAAAAAAATAAGTCCGCACCTGCGAACTTATCAACCTTCACTCAAATTGACTTTTTTAATTCATTGCTCTCACGGAAGGTCTATACGAATTGCAATAGGAACTTTTATGTCTACTATTTTTCCTATCTCACACTAGACTCTACATAAGTTTTCCGAGGGCTACGCGCTCCAACAACAGCACCAATCAGCGAGGCAATTAAACCCAGTAACGAACCAAATACGAACCACCACAAGCTTCTAGCAGTAGCATTAGCAATATCACGAGCTTGTTCTGCACTGATATTAGGTAGGTTTTGCGGATTAACCCCTTGGACTTGGTTAGATATGACTCCAGCCGCATTGGAAGCAGCAGAAGCTGCCAAACCAAAAGCTCCCGCGACTCCAGAGGTTACTAGCCAAGAGCTAAGAGCTAAAGTAGTCGCCCAAAGAATTGCACCGTTAAGTAGAGCTGTACTGCGATTCATTGGTCCACAGCCACGAGCTGTCACCCAGCCACCAATTAACAAAGAAATTAACAAACCAATAGCCGACCAAATTCCCACGTTACCAGCAACATCAGCAGCGTTTGTTCTTGGTGCGCCAGAACCCGCAATGCTGGTTGCGCCAATCGCTGCAAATAAAGCACTTAAAATCAACTGAGTTGCTATTGCAATTACGATACCTGAAATAATTGGACCCCAGCGAATGCGATCGTGGTAATCGACAACGGGAGTGTTGGTAACGGTGCGTTCAGAAACAGCATCGTTAGTTGGTCTATTGACGTATGCCATATTCTAATTTACTTCCTCGATCCCTTAGAACTTAATGCTTATTTCTTTTTATGTAATAGGGATGTATTTTTAAATTTAAATTGAAATCTATAACTTTGCTATCTATCAGTAGAAATATCCCTATAGAATTATTCAATTTTTCTATAAAAGATCTTGCTAGCAAGGCTTTGTGCTAGATTGCACAGTGCATTTGGGCAAGAATATTGACTTATATGAAAGTAAGTCGCGACGTAGTTTTAATTCCCCACTTCAGTACGTATTTCGATTGATACGGTAGCAGTTACTACTTCTATCGCTGGCAGGATGGCTTACCCCAATTATTGAATCATGATGAACGAAATATTGCAGTTGCGTTGTTGAGGCAATCTGTTTGTAAATAGTGTTGCAAACATTGCTCAAACAAGAATTTTTCCAACAGCGCGAATTTACAAAACTGCTATATCCCTCGGTACAGTCTAGCTAGATCGGGAGAAACAGAAAGTCTATGGAAAAAATCCACCCCCGCCGGAAGTGGACGCAGATAATGGCACTGGTGTTAACGGCATTACTGACATTGCCAATTCTTAATGCTTGTGGTGGCAGTCCGAACACGTCTGCACCTCCGCCTCCTGTTGCAGATAATGTTGGTAGAACGCAAACCTATCCTTCAAACCAACCCCAAGCAAGAAAGGGACTGTCTACAGGACAAAAAATCGCGATTTTGGGTGGGGCTGCTGCACTCTACTACATCTACAATCAGCATAAAAATAGGAAAGGGCAAGGACCGCAAGGACAATACTACCTTTCCAAAAACGGGAGAATTTATTATCGCGATGCTCAAGGTCGTCCTCATTGGGTCACGCCGCCACCAGAGGGAATTCGAGTTCCAGAATCGGAGGCGAGGCAGTACCGCGACTTCCAAGGATATAACAACAGATCGACAGGTCGTGACTTGACCGATTTGCAGCCAGCGCCAGCATTGTGACACTCGTGGCAGCAAAGGTATAGAACAGCAAGTGAAATAAAACAGTAGGAAGGAAAAATGAACTTTTTACAAAATATGTTTGGCGGTCAGGATGGAGAGCGAGACTACAGAGACTTCGTGAATCGATACGAACAGGGTTTACCGCACGAAGGCTATTCAGACGACGAAGTTTATAATCGATATCAACAAGTATCCAGACACGTACCTCCTGATATTTACCAAGAGTCCGCACAAGAAGCCTTTAGCCGCATGTCTCCACAAGAGCGGATGCAGTTTGGTCAATATCTTCAGCAGCAGGCGCGGGGGCAAAACTACGATTTTCCCGACCTTAACCAAGATGGCATAGACGATCGCCTCCAAGACCCCAACTATCTCGCCCGCGCAACGGGTAATATTCATCAGCAACAACCAGACCTACTCGGTCAGCTAATGGGTGGTGCTACGGGAGCTATGATGGGTGGTCAAAGAGGTGGTAACTTATTTAGCAATCCATTAGCAAAAGCAGCGATGGCTGGGATTGCAGCGATTGCTGCCAAGAAGATGATGGGTGGTGGTAGATCGGCAGATTACGGACAGTACGGGAACGTTCGCCCCGCTAGCGAAGACCCCTACGGCGATCCAGCGGATTACGGGCAGTACGGGAACGTTCGTCCCGCTAGCGAAGACCCCTACGGCGACCCCGCAGATCGCCGAGGATTGTGGTAGTAACATCACGTCCGTTCAAATAACCATATCACCGTAGGGGCGGGTTTTCACAGAGATTTTCAGACATAGTACCAATATCTCAATAAACCCGCCCTTACAGAATTTACGGTCAATCAACCGGATATGAGATAAATCGTAGGGGCGGGTTTTCACAGAGATTTTCAGACATAGTACCAATATCTCAATAAACCCGCCCTTACAAAATTTAGGGTCAATCAACCGAATATGAGATAACAAGCCAAATTTTAGATAATCGAGTAGATGGCGATCGCATCATATTTTCTCCCTTTTGTATTGCTAAAGCCGCTACACATGACGTATTTTTCTCTAAGCTAGTAACCATCTACTACAAGCGGTTTTTGCTCGTCGAGCAGTTTTTGTAATAACTGAATACCTGTCGGAGTCCAATAGTACCTTTTTCTTGCATCGGTGTGATAGTGAATGTCGATCGCAAAGTCGGAGGCATGTTTGGCTTTGGTTTTGGTCAGCCATTCTGGTGAAACTCCTAGACGACGACTGACTTCTTTTGTTGGTAAAGAGTTTGCCGGAATATCAGATAATTTTTTTTGTGATTTCAAACTTTTTTCTGATTTTAGACAACATAATTGCTCGATTCCCGCTTCCATCCAATGCACGATTCCCGCTGTATCTTTGTAGTAGTGAATGTCAGCTAAGAATCGGTCTGGATGCTGGTATCGTTGAGCGTGACACCAACTCAAAGAACACCCCAGTTGAGCGGCGACTTGGGCAGTTGTTTGGGTTTTTGGCTGGGACGGTTGTAGCTGGACGGAGGTTTGAGCGCAATCGATTTTAGGAACAGATGGATTTGCTAATTCAGTTGATGCAGTAGTAACGTAACTCAAGTCAGAAATTTTGCTTTCCTCTTGTCCTCCATTGCGTTTATCGATGATTTTTGGTTGATGAATGATAGGGTTTGTTGGAATTTGAACTCGATTTATTTGTTTCAACCGATTGAATATAGGTGCGATCGCCTGCACAATTGTTGACTTCAAGTTTTGCAAATGCAAGCCTAAATTTCTCAAAACTGAATGACAGGCTTTCAAGAAATTATCTTTTGTACTATTTAACCAGTTCAGAAGTTTCTCTGTTTTTTGCTTCACCAAAGTTCCAAACTGAGTAGGGATTGACGATATTTTTGTACTAGTATTATGAATTGAGCTAACTGGTTTGATATATTTTGTATAGTCTGACTTGAGCGATCGCGGGTCCCATCCTCTTATCTTTTTTGGAGATGCAGCTAAAGGCTGAACTGGTTGAATTTCACTTGAAAGCGCAGTTATTTTCACTACTGGCTCCAAGCTATCTTCTCCTTGCACTTCGGGGCATTCTCGCACGGAATCGCTTGTTAAGTTTGTTGCAACTACGCTCACCCGCTCGACTTCAGCAGATTCTCTCATAGCCTCCTGTTCTAGGTTTGTTGCCAGTACGCTCACCTGAGCCACTTCAGTACACTCTCTCATAGCCCCCCTTTTTAAGGGGAGCCACTTGCGTGCGGAGGTGTCCTCCGTTGAGCAAAGTGGCGTGGGTTGGGGGGATCTTTCCTTCAACCAAGAAACAATCGAATTGAGCAGTTGACTAGAACTAGAATGCCGCTCGACTGAATTTTTATGATGCGATTCTACCCACTGTTCGGTGGAGAGAACTGTTTCTAAACTGGGGATATTTTTAAACTCTTTAAATCGGCAAATCTGCTTCATCTTCCTTGTCAATTCTGGAATCGGATCGCAGAATTGAGCTAAATATTTGAAAATATCTGCTGTATCGGGATTTTGAAAATCTGACCGTGAAAATAGCAACCCTTCTCTAGCATCTAGTTGATAAACTTCCCAGAGTTTTTTATCTTCTGCCAAAGCCAAAATAGATAAATAGATTGCTAATTGAGGGAAAAAATCAATCTCCAAACATCTTTTTTCTAAAGATTTTCGCAAAGGGTGTTGGTAATCAGACAATCCTTTGATATTATCATCAACTGAGTGGCGATCTTCTGAAAAGTAGAGACTGTCATAATCAATGAGTTTGAGCGAAAACTGTTGAAAAGATTTAACTACCAAAACATTACCATGTTGCAGATCGCCGTGAGCAATACCAGCATCGTATAAGTTTTTACATAATTCACGCCATCGCTCTGCCAAAGAGAGTAAAACATTTCTTTTCCCAAGATTTGCTTTAATAAACTTTTTTAAATTTTCCCCTTCTACCCATTCCATTTTCAAGATTGGGTAGCAATCGCCTTGTACTCTAATTCCTGCTTCTAAAAAGGTAGAATCTACAAAATAATTTCGACATGAACTATTTTTTAATCGGATTAAAGCCTGTTTATAGTGATTTTTGACCTCAAAGTTACTCCGGTAGAAACATCTCACTGCCCAAAGTTTGCGAGGTGATGAAGTTTCAAATTTAAAAGCGATCGCGAAACTTCCAGCAGCCGACCAAATATCTTTAGTACCATCAGGCTTAATTCTTTCTACTGCTTTTCCCGCGACCAAGCTTGCATCCAAATCGCGCTCAATTTTGGTTTGAGGATCTTTTTTACGAAAGGCAAATTGAGGATTGCGAATTGCGCTACAGTATTCCGAACGACTGGGATATTTCATAATTCAGTTGTCAGTTATCAGTTATCAGTGACTAGTGGCTGGTGACTAGCGACTAGCTGAAAAATTCTACTACTAGCCACTAGCCGCTAGCTACTCACTTTTATTACTACTAATGTCGTATCATCGTTTTTAATCAGTTTTTGTTGTCTGAGTTTGTTGATAAAGCGATCGAAATCCTGCTGTTGGTGAAATTGAAACGCTTTTTTCCAGTCTTCTCCTTGGGCTTCATAATCTGATATAAGCCATTGAGATAAGGCATCTGTTGCTAGTAAAAAAATATCTCCGTACTCATACCATCCTGCGGCAAATTGAGGTGGAAATGAAGTGTATTCCGGTAAACTTTCAAAACAGAGTGTTGTGCTTTTAAAATCTCGTGCAGCGGTCATAGGAAAAGTGAGGAGATTGCCAGTCTCCTGCTCTAGTTTAAATAAACAAGTATCTCCTACGGCGACAGCTTGCCATTGGCTTTTGGGAAAATCTTCTAAGTTTTGTAGCTCTAAGTTTTGTAGTTGCAACCCCAAAAAAGTAGCTGAGCCGCGATTTTTGATTTCCGAGCCTCCTTGCCACCATTTACGATTAGGAGATTGAAGTTTAGTTAAGTAATATTGTCGCCAAATTTCTTGAGATGGCTGCAACCAATCCTCATGCGATCGCCGGATACTCTCAATCGGGTTTTCTGCTACATGACAAAAAGATTTGACGAGAATCTCCGCCCATTTTTGCGGGTATAGCGAAGTACTAGCCCCGTCTGCTAGAGCTACTAAACTACCATCGGGGCTGTTCTCAAAGCGATCTTGAATGTTTTGCTCTAGTTCGCCAACTTTAGGTAGAGAGAAATAGCGGATTTCATAAGACATTGAATTTAAGTAGATAATCTACCCGCGAAATTCTGCTTTTGTTCCTATTTCTAATAGTTGAATCAGGGTTTCGAGTTTGGCATTATACACAAAACCTTTAGCATATGGAGTTGGATTCAACCCAGATGCCGCAGCTCGTTCGAGCATATTTGGGGGCAATTCGCTAGAAGTTTCAAATAAAAATTGAGCGTAACTATCTCCCTTGGGTAACTGGGTGGGAGCAGCGGGAAGGACGACTTCTTGTGCTGCATTGCCAGAGATATGAGCGTTGAGTAACAAAGTCTTGCCATCATCCGTTTCTAGTCCTGCGAGTGCCTCAGCTGCTTTGCGGGTTGTGGGTAAGGAGTCGGCTTCACCATCGGTAATATTAATTACAACAGGGGGAAAGCTTGAGGGATGCGTTTCAATCCAGTCTTGGACTAATTGATGCGCCATTTCAAATGCTTCTGTCATAGGAGTTTCTCCCACCGCCGCAGGTTCGATCCAGATCGGAAATTGGTCGTCGATTTCTACTAATCCGCCTGCTCCATCCGATACTTTTCTTTTGATAGTTTCGACTCGCAAGCAATTTTCAGTCAGTTCTTGAATGGTGACAACTGGTTTCGCGGCTAATGTTCCCGAAAAAGCATTGACGGCTGCATCTTTTAGCTTGCCATAGCCCAATACTGAGATGTCGCAGCTATTTTTAATGTCCTCGCCATCAGTACAAGCTAAGACTGTCTCGCGCAATACCCGATTCACAGCCTTAGCGCATTCTTTCGATTTCGTGCCTGCGGAACCAAACGGATAGCACATAGAGAAAGATTGATCGATCAGGATGACTAGGTATCCCGGCGTGGCGCGACTAATTTCTTGGGTGTAAGACATAGCAGTTAAGTCCCAAAGATTTGTGGGAGCGATTATACAAAATCTCCCAACTTGGCTAAATGACTGACTGCGCCTGGTAGATTAGTGTTGGCGATCTAAAATCTCTTTTTGGCGATCGCAAAGTTTTAAAGTTGTATTGCCAATAATTAACAACTCAATTACATATATTCACAGGAAATTCATTCTATGCAAAAAATTCGCATCGGTAACGGCTACGACATCCACCAACTAACTACAGAACGCCGTTTAATTTTGGGAGGGGTAGAAATTCCGCATGAATTGGGATTGTTAGGACATAGCGATGCTGACGTACTCACCCATGCAATTATGGATGCCATGCTGGGGGCGCTGAGTCTGGGAGATATTGGCTTGTATTTCCCCCCGTCCGATCCGCAATGGAAAGGTGCAGATAGTTTGGTACTGCTGAGTAAAGTCAACCAATTGATTCAAGAAAGGGGTTGGCAAATTGGTAATATCGATTCCGTAGTCGTAGCAGAACGCCCAAAACTAAAACCTCATATTACAGCCATGCGCGATCGCCTTGCTACCGTTCTGCAAGTGGAGCCAGAACAAATCGGCATCAAAGCGACTACCAACGAAAAATTAGGTCCCGAAGGACGCGAGGAAGGGATCTGCGCCTATGCTGTGGCTTTACTGGTGCAGTAAGGCAGAAGTCAAAAGTCAAAAGTTAAAAGTCAAAACTCAAAAGTAATTCTCCCTGGTCCCTGCTCCCTACTCCCTGCTCTCTGTCAACGCTCCACCACAACTGGAACCGCTCCCAGCCGTGCAGCCGTAACAATAGGGTGCGGTTTGAATTTCATCGATTACGCCTAAAGTCCCTGCTGCCAAAATTTTCGCTACTGTTAAAGTTTCCCCAGCACGAGTTTTGGCAGGTAAATTCATCATTTGATTAAAATCACAGTCGTAGATATTACCTAAGTAATCTACAGAAAGTTCGTCCCGACACATTAAGTGTTCGACTGTATTCGGATTAAAATTAGACTCTAGAAATTCCAAGTATGAAGCGTACAGTTTTTTTCTTTGTAGGTGTAGCAGCGTGCGCCCTACTGGTAAGTTAGTAATTGTAAATAAGTTATTGAATGTGATTCCAAAATGTTCTTGCAAAAAGATTTTATAATCCTTTTCTAGCTTATGTTGGTCGGGAGTCAGAGAGAAGCGATCGCTGACTGGTAGTTGAGGATTGTATACCAAGTCGAGAATTAATTCAGGCTCTTTACCATAACCCAACCGATTTAGGGTTTGTATTGCTGCGATCGAAGCGTCGAAAACTCCTTGTCCTCGCATTTTATCCACATTGGTAGCCATATAGCAGGGGAGTGAAGCAACGATTCTCGTTTGATGTCGAGTGCAATATTCTGGCAAATCTTCAAAACCAGGTTCAAAGTAAATCGTTAAATTAGATCTAACAATAACTTGCTTACCATGTTGGCGTGCGGCTTCAACTATAGGTTTAAAACCGTAATTCATTTCTGGAGCGCCACCAGTTAAATCAACAATTTGAATTTCAGGAAATCGTTCGATAACTTGAATTAATTGACTGCAAATTACGGGTGAAAGTTCCTCTGTTCGTTTTGGACTTGCCTCAACATGACAATGAGTGCAAGCCAGGTTACAGCGCTTACCTAAATTTATTTGTAAAACTTTGATTTGACTTTTAGTTAAAGGCGTTTTTAATTTACGGGCGAAAGGTGTAATTGATGTTTGAATCATGATTTGAGCGGTACTTTTCTTTTGCGATCGATAGTTAATGGTCAATTTTCGATTCATCTCAACCATCAACCATCAACCATTAACTATTAACTATTAACTATTAACTAACAACATCCGCCCCCAGTATAGTGCCAAGTTGAATTAGTCACTATAACTTCAGTTGGCATCAAAGCAGCGAGTTTGGCTGCTGTTTTATCGCAGACTGCGGCTGGAATTCCTTGTTGAAGTACGTGTCCGGCTGAGTCATCAAAAAAGGATTCTGTACCAGCATAAATGGCTGTTTTTCCTGTAAAAATACAGGCTCCATCATCTGGGATTGGCACTTTGAAAGATACAGAATCGAGGCTTTCTAAAAGCAAATTTTCTTCCAGGTTGTATGTATGACAATCTAACAACCGATAGGGACGACGCGCCCGAATTTCAACTTGTCCAAAACCAGCATCTACGATCGTCTGAGTATACTCATCATATGTGAGTGCGCCTGACAGACACATCGCCCGCAGTCTTTCATCTTGTTGCAGGTGTACTGGAATCGGACGAGTGGCGATTGGATCGCTCATTTGCAAGCGTCCGCCTGGTTTTAGCACTCGCCAAGCTTCTTTTAAGGCAAGAGTTAAATCATCTGGCTCAAATATATTAAACAGACAGTTCTGCGCTACTACATCCACAGAGGTATCTGGTACGGGAAGATTAAAAGCATCACCTGCCCGAATTTCGACGAAACTAGGATCGAACCAAGAATTTTCTGTCACAGCAGCTTGTAGGTTCCGTGTAGCTGCTTCGCGCATGGCTGCAACTGGATCGACAGCAATCACAGCACCAGGACGGCGAGAAAAATAAGCGAATTGTAATGCCTCTAAACCACCACCAACGCCTACATATAGTACTGTCGGCTGGTTAGCTAGTTCGGTAGGGTGGACAGTTGTACCGCAACCGTAGTTCATTTCCTGCATTGCCAGGGGAATTTTGAGTCCGGGTAGTTGCAGGGGACTGCTTTGCACGCAGCATAGACCGATTTGGGGTGTTTCTGCGACTTCGGAGTAAAACTTTGCTGTTGTCTCTAAATAACTCATTGTCAGCTGGAGTAAAATGCCGAGATGAATATGGCGTATTCTTTGGCACTGTGTTCTACTCTAGCGGATTTTTACTCTTGCGAATCCTCATAAAGAAGTAGCGGTTGACATCTTGACGCAGCAGAGATAAACTGGCGATCGCCCAAGCACAGAAGTTAGAGAAAATCCGTGTCAAAGCGATCGATTTTTTGTTGCTTGTTCTAAAAAATGACGCACGCCTTCGCTCATTTGTAATAAATTAGGTTCGATTTTTTTACCTAAAAAATCCTCAACCACATGGGCTATAGTCCCAGTCAGAAACCAAGGCACTCCCTTCATCTGATGCGGATCGATACTCATTGCTCCCCGACTCTGAATTAAAGTTGTATCGCCCTCAGCAATGAATTGATTTTTCCCACCACAATGTACGGCTTCTGTGAAAGCATGAGTTTTGATTTGCCATTCCAGCGTCAGATTTGATTCATCCCAGGTATTGTATTCCGTCCAAGACAGCATATCTTCGCTGAGAATTGCTCTAGCTGCGGCAGGAATTTCACCGCCACCATGCCATTCATTTATGGTGTAAACTTTGCCATTTTCTTCGCGCCGAGATTTGATTTGAACCGATCGCACGTTGTGCATGTAGGGAATGAGATCGTTCAGCTTATCTCGGTATGTAGCATAGACAAGGTGACATGGAAAAGGAATGCGGGTATCAGCCGAAATATTTGTCATTTAGTTTAAAGTTTCTTAAATTCAGTTACAACTAATCCTAAAGATTGTCAAAAAGCGATCGCCTTTTTACAATCCGCCAGAGAATTAGCTAACTGAGTATAACCCCTGGTGTAACCCTGAAACTACAGTTTTGTCTCCTTGATAATTTACGCACTTGAAGCTTCAGATCTCGATCCCCCCTAACTTCCATGAAAAAGGGGGGAATTTAAAGCCCTGTTTTTATCTCAGTTGGGAGATCTCTTTTAAATTACTTGAATGACTCTAGTTGATCGACTCGCAACCAAATATTCGGAGTTGGTACATGTCCAAATACGACTAACGCATAGTCACCTTTAATATCTAAAACCTCTCCTTTGGTTTCAAAAATATAGCTGGGAAAGCGAGAATCGCTAGCTTGTGCTTCTAGGCTATTTTCTAGCTGTTCGCGCACGGCACGAACCATATCCCCTCTTTTAATCGCCATATGCTGCTCTTTCAGATTGCTAAACTATTTCTTTTCGCATTTTACAGTTATCAGGGAGCAGGGAGCAGGGAGTAGGGAGTAGGGAGCAGGGAGTAGGGAGTAGGGAGCAGGGAATAAGAAATAGGGAATAGGGAATTGATATTAATTCCGAATTCCGAATTCCGAATTCCGAATTCCCTCGCCCCTCATTTCTGGCATTGCGGACAGAAGTGAGCCGATCGCCCAGCTAAACGTAGTTTTAGTATGGGAGTATTGCAGATGCGGCAGGGTTTGCCTGCTCGGTTATAAACCCAAGCTACACCGCCATAATTACCGTTAACGCCTTGAACGTTGAGAAAATTACTAAAAGTCGTGCCACCAGCGTTGATACTCGCTTCTAACACTTCAAGAATGGCGGTTCGCAGGCGCGATATTTGTGGCGATCGCAAATCCGCACATAAGGTCTGGGGTTGCACGCCAGCGCGAAACAGCGCTTCATCAGCGTAGATGTTACCGATTCCTGCAACGATTGATTGGTCTAATAAGGCATTTTTGATCGGACGACGGCGATCGCGCAATTTTGTCGCAAAATATTCCACAGAAAAATCTGAAGAAAACGGATCGGGACCCAATGTTGCTAATCCCGTCACGACTGATTCAACCACTCGTTCTGGAGGAACCCACCACATCTGTCCGAAAGTGCGTTGATCGACGAAGCGCAATTCCCAATTCTCAGCCAAAAATAATCGGACTCGCGTATGTTTGTGTAAAGGCTCGTCCTGTGGAAGCCATAACAGCTGTCCAGTCATTCGTAAGTGAACACCAAGAAATTCGGAATTCGGAATTCGGAATTCGGAATTTGGGATTAGTTGTGACTTGCGACTTGCGACTTGCGACTTGCAACTTGGAATTGCTCCCTGCTCCCTGCTCCCTTTGACTAACTCTGCCAGCAGATACTTCCCGCGTCGATGCCATTGGGCGATCGCTTTTCCCGAGATCCCGTTGAGAAAATCTGCCACAGAAAACGGGTAGGCGATGGTGCGATCGAGCAACACATCCCCACCCGTAATTTCTCGATTCAGGGTGACTTGATTTGCACCCCGTCGAACTGTTTCTACCTCTGGCAATTCAGGCACGATTTATCGTTTTTCAGTTCCCTGATTGCCACCACCTTCTACCAGTGGATCGCTACTACCGGATTCTTGTACGGCAGCACCTTTAGCTGTAGATTGTCCAGCTTGTCCTGTTTTGCGGATATCTTCCTGAATTGGAGTTTGCTGACCACCAGAAGCCACAGGCGTAGCCTTCTTCGCTTTAGCTTTTGGTTTTTCTATTTCTAGAAGTTCAAAATCAGCAAAGTTGTTAGTATTTACGCCAGCATAGTTCACTTTATCAAAGCGAACGATGACTGGATACTTGATGCCGCTTTTGTCAACAGAAGCAACAAGACCAACATCTTGATACCAGTAGGATTCTCTTCTTAAGATCCGCACCTTAGAACCACGTTCAACCATGAGTATCTTCCCTGTTATAGATAATTGCTAATCGAGCGGGTTAATAGCATCAAGATACAATGTTTTGGTAATCTCACAATCAACTGTTAAGTTATTTATCTAAAGCGGTCATTGGTCATTCGTGAGTGACTAGTCACCAGCCACTAGTCACTAGTCACTAATAACTAATTCCCGCCAGCGAACTTGGACGAAGTGGGCAGTGCGTCCGGTTTCGTCGCGAACATCTGCGATATTAACTATTTCCAAATTGAAGGGGATAGCTGTCGTGACATGGCGCTGTGCTAGCATTCCCAGTTCGGGAGTTAAATTGGCGGCGGCTGTTGCTGCTACTCCTAACCCCAACATCTGCTCGATCGGCGATCGCGGTAGCAGCAAATGCATACCCATGACTAGTCCCAAGCCTAGCAACAATCCTACCGACACATTCGTACCGCAACGGGGATGCAAGGCTAAATTCCACTCTCCATTGGTAAGACGCTGAAGGGCAGCCAGCACTGCCCGCTGTAGTTCGATTTTATTCACCTGACCGTAAATGTAAAAGCCTCGTTCAGTAGATAGACCGCCTAACGATTCGTTGTCTGTTTGCTGGGACGAAAAACGAGGATATGGCGATCGCCCTGACTGGCTTAAGAGCCAAACTGTAGCGTGTTCTAGTGCATGAACTTGCCTCAGCATCAACAGTTCTTTCAACCCGGGAACAAAGGGAAGATGCTTGACTAAATCCGCGTCTTGGGTAGGTTGAGGAATATTCTCCCCAAAATTGAACCAAGGGATTAACGATTCAAAAACGTTGTCTGGGGCGAAATTGTTCATACCAACACCGCTAGTAGCAGCCCGATCGGAGACTTTTCTCTTAATCTAGCGCTTACTACTTTAAAGCAGTCGAGCCGCGAAATTTCGCGACTCGACTATTGTTAGAAAATTTAATTGCTAGAAAACTTCGCGATCGCCACTCACGGGTAAAGGGCAGCAGTTAACATCGTTAAGACAGACTTTTCCCCACTGTAAAGCCCATCGTACCAAAGATACGCGATTTTCTGTAGCTGTTTTGGTCAAAATATTACTAATGTGATTGTCAACAGTACGCTTGCTGATTTCCAACTTTTCTGCTATTTCCTGATTGGTCAAGCCAGCAGCTACCAAATCGATGATTTGTAGCTCTCTTTCTGACAGGGAAACAGGGTTTTGAGACTCGCCACCAGCCATGAAGTATTTTTTCCTTAGTAGATCTACTCACGCTCCTCTTTCAATTCTAGAGGATTCTTCTAGTGACGATCCTCTATCGTTTTAGAAGTTTGACTAGTATTTTTGCTCTATAAGCTGACATTGGAGCAAAAAGAGAACTGTAATAAATTTAGTAAAGCTTAATTAAGTAATATTTGTTACTTAAAGAAGAAGTAGTGAGTGGCTAGCGGCTAGTGGCTGGTAGAACCAGATTCTTAGTTTCGGTCTAGTCACTAGTCACCAGTCACTAGCCACTGATAACTGACAACTGTTTCTGTTGTAGGGTAATGGTAAAGTCGTACATTCATTAAATGCTGGCTGGAATGAGTAATTCTCGCGTGCTGTGCTTGGGTGAAATTCTGTTCGATCTGATTGCCGATCAACTAGGGCGATCGCTCGAACAAGTTGAGTCTTGGACACCCTATCCTGGTGGCGCACCTGCTAATGTCGCCTGTGCTTTGGTCAAGCTCGGTACAACTTCTAGTTTCATTGGCTGTGTGGGTAAAGACGAACCAGGAAATACCTTAGTAGAGTTACTGCAAACTGTAGGAGTCGATACGACGGGGATTCAACGCCATCCCACAGCACCAACAAGGCAAATCTATGTTACCCGCACTGAGTCAGGCGATCGCATTTTTGCAGGTTTTGCCGACTACGACACGGCAGAATTTGCCGATACACATCTACAAGCGTCTGCTTTGCCTGTATCTCTATTTGAGGACGCTGATTTTCTCGTACTGGGAACTTTAGAACTTGCTTATCCCGAGAGTGGTGCTAGCGTCCGTCGCGCTTTACAACTCGCAGACCAATACAACGCCAAAATTTTGCTAGATGTCAACTGGCGACCTGTATTTTGGCAAGATCCCGATAAAGCTGTAGCAACAATCTTAGAAATCGTACCGCAAGTCGATTTTCTCAAACTTTCCAAAGAAGAAGCACTCTTGCTGTTCCAAACAGCCGATCCAGGGGCGATCGCCTATCGCCTCAATACCGTCGAAGGAGTGCTGATCACGGATGGAGAAAATGGTTGCGCTTACTGCTTGTCTGAAAATGAAGGCAAAGCCCCTAGTTTTTCCGTGCCTGTCGTCGAAACCACTGGTGCGGGTGACAGCTTTGTAGCTGGCTTCGTCCACCAGTTATGTCAACGGGGTATTCACAGCCTCGCTGATGCCGCAATTGCCAAACAGGTTGTCACCTATGCTAGTGCGGCAGGGGCGCTGACGACAACCAAACCAGGCGCGATCGCCGCCCAACCCACCGCCGCAGAAGTGGAAGCTTTTTTAACAAGGAATGAGGAGTAAGAAAGTGGTGTGGGGAGAATTCGGAATTCGGAATTCGGAATTCGGAATTAATTGCGAGTTGTGAATTGCGAATTGTCTTGCTCCCTCAGCTTCCTCAGCTCTCTTCCCCTGCTCCCTTCCTCAAGGATTTGGCGCTGACTGAGTGTTGCCTGGGGAAGAAGGGGTTGGGAAGGAAGGATTTTGCTGGCTGGTGGGAGCAGATGTTTGTGGAGCAACACTGCTAGAACCATTGCGAGGAGAAGCATTCATGCCATTACTATTACCACCCAAGCCGCTAGGAGCGATCGCGCTTTGACTGGGAATTGCTGAGGTATTACCAGGAAGGTTTGTCGCGTTGGAATTAGCGCCTGTCGTTCCATTACCGCTATTCGGGCTGAAGGGGTTGAGATAGGTAAAGTTGTTGCCTTTAGCAGGTTCGAGATTAGATAATCGGGACGATGATGAAGATGTAGACGAGCCACCAGCACCACGACCGTAGGCAGTTGATAAATTACTACTACTGCCAGGACTAGCACTATAGGGACTGTTGCTGATGCTAGTAGGAGACTGGTATCGACCCATTGTCGATTGAGAGTAAGGGTTGTCTACATTATTGGATAAAGAATCGTTCAACGACGCAGGCGATCGCCGTTGATTTGCGACTCTTTCATCTAGCGGATCTGTGGTATCTAGAGTACTACTACCACCGCTACTAGAGGAGTTTGTACTAGTTCCACCAAAAGCAGAGTCGCTACCCAATCCAGTTCCAGCACTGCTATCAGCAGGGAGATCGATGGGATTTGCAGTGTCAAGGGGTGCGACTTGACTCGGTTCGGCGTTGTTTTCCCCTGAAGGATTTTGTCCGCCGTTTGGATTACCAACAGCACCACCTGTACTCACAGCAGGTGGACGAGATGGCTGTAGCGATAATAAAGGAATGCACAGCAAGACTCCACCACCTAAAACTGCCGCGATCGCCATCACAATCTTTTGCTGCGGACTCAAATAATTATAGGTTCTAACTAAATTTCGCAAATTCATTGTAATTTTTCCTGATAACGGTAATGGGTAATGGGTAATAGGCAAGAAGTAAGTAGTAAGAGGTAAGAGACAGAATCTTAACTTACGACTTACGACTTACAACTTACGACTTACAAAAACTCTCTCGGATCGGTGACGTAACCTGTCAAGGCAGAAGCGGCGGCGGTGTAGGGGGAAGCGAGATAAATTTGTGCTGACTTATCACCCATGCGACCAGGGAAATTACGATTAGTCGTAGAAACGCAAACCTCTGGCTTGTTCATCCGCCCGAAAGTATCTTTTGGTCCCCCTAAACATGCTGCGCAGGAGGGCGCAGTGGGTTCGATACATCCAGCTTGCAGGAAGATTTCTGATAGAGTCTGCCCTTCGTATTTGAGTGTAAACAAGTCGTTGTAAACTTTTTGCGTCGCAGGTACGAGGTAGGTAGGTACTTTGACTTGCTGTCCTTTGAGAATATGGGCGGCGTGGATAAAGTCTTCAGTTTTACCCCCCGTGCAGGAACCAATGTACACGCGATCGATCTTGACATCGCTGCATTCTCGTGCTAGTGCGCGGTTATCTGGAGAGTGGGGTTGAGCGACAACTGGCTCTAACTGCGAGACATCGTAACGGCGATCGCTGTAGAATTTGGCATCGGAGTCGGTGTAGACTGGCTCGAATGGTTTATCGGTACGGGCGCGGACGTACTCGAAAGTGGTATCATCAGCCGCGATCGTCCCATTTTTACCCCCAGCTTCGATCGCCATATTACACAGGGTCATGCGGTCTTCCATTGTCATGCGGCTGACGGTTTCCCCAGCAAATTCCATCGTCCGATAGTTGGCTCCAGCAACGCTAATATCGCCAATAATGTGCAAAATCAGGTCTTTTGCCAATAAGTAATTGGGCATTTCGCCATCGAGAACGAATCGCATTGTGGCAGGAACTTTAATCAGTAACTTGCCCGTACCCATAATAAATGCTGCATCGGTATTACCAATTCCTGTAGCAAATTGACCGAAAGCGCCAGCATTACAAGTGTGGGAGTCAGTCCCGAATAAGACTTCTCCGGGGCGGGTATGCCCTTCTTGGGCGAGGGCAATGTGACAGACCCCTTTATAATCTGGGTTAGCTTTAAAATTGCTGCGATCGGTGATGTCGTAGAAGTATTTAATTCCTTGTTCGTGGGCGAAATCGCGTAGAATATCTACGTTGCGATTGGCGCGTTCGTCGGCGGTAAAGATGTAGTGGTCTGGGATGAGGACGATCTTTTCAGGGTTCCATACTTTTGTATCTGCACCAAACTCGCGCTTGAAGACACCGATAGTTCCAGGTCCACAAACATCGTGTGTCATCAACAAGTCAACATCCACCCAGATATTTTCCCCTGGTTCGACCGCGTTTCGACCGGAGGCTTTAGCTAAGATTTTTTCTGTCAGGGTCATCCCCATAGCGATCGCATTCCTCTCTTCCGACACATATCTACAGGATCTATGCTACTTCGCGATCGGCGGTTGCGTTTTAAAGATACAGCAAAAAGATACAGCAAAAGGTCTTGCTTGGTTGCAAATATAGTTGAATTTCTGGCTGTTGCTGATGGAGATTAATGCCCACTTTTACATGAGATCCCCCCAACCCCCCTTATCAAGGGGGGCTAGGGGGGATCTACATAGATTGTTATGGATTGTTTACGGATGCAAAAATTCTATATGCTCCCCAGGGTGCGCTTGCAATTCTGCGATCGTTCCCTGAGCATACATTCTCCCCTGG
Source organism: Chroococcidiopsis thermalis PCC 7203 (assembly GCF_000317125.1). GTDB lineage: Bacteria > Cyanobacteriota > Cyanobacteriia > Cyanobacteriales > Chroococcidiopsidaceae > Chroococcidiopsis > Chroococcidiopsis thermalis. The sequence continues at coordinate 2,354,271 of NC_019695.1, read as the reverse complement.
CGCAGGAAGATAACCCAGTCAGCTAAATTAATTACGCGAGGACGATGGCTGATCAAAATTGTGGTTTTGCCGCGACGATGGTGAAGCAACTGATTTAACACCTGCGATTCACTTGCCGGATCTAGCCCTGCCGTGGATTCGTCGAGAATTAAAATGGGCGGATTGTTAACAATAGCACGAGCGATCGCCAATCTTTGTCTTTGTCCGCCAGAGAGACTCGCGCCAAATTCACCTAAAACTGTTTGATACTTATCAGATAACTTCGCGATAAACTCATCTGCTTGGGCAATTTCGCACGCTCTGACAATTTGATCGAAGCGAACGTGGGGCATTCCTAACCGAAAGTTTTCAATAATCGAACGACTCCAAAAATGCGGTTCTTGAGGTACTAAAATTGCTTGTTGTCGCAGGCAGTCTAACGAAATATCTTGAATATTATATCTTCCAATCCGAATGTTACCCGACTGTGGCGTATACAAACCTGCAATCAGTTTAGCTACCGTGCTTTTACCGCAACCTGACTTACCAATCAGCGCTACAACTTGACCCCCAGGAATAGTTAGTGAAAAATCTTGCACGACATCTGTTCTACCAGGGTAATGAAACTCAATTTTAGAACAGGCAATATCGGCTGTATCGGAAATATCTACCCAAGGTTTTTGCTTTTCATCTTTGATTTCTGGTGGATGGGTAATCACTTCTTGCAACCGAGAATTAGCAGTTTCAATCCGAGCGAATTCATCGACAAAATCGAGTGAGGCAATGATAAATGTTGCGACATTACGGTTTAACGTAGTAAATGCTAGTAGCTGACCGAGACTGAGTTCTTTCCCTATGACCAAAGTACTGCCAAACCAAAGTAGAGCTACTCCACCCACGTCTGCAACTAGCCCAGAAAAGGTATTATTGACAATACCGATTTGCATTGTCCCAAATGCAAGATTTGCTAATTGACCGAAACGACTTTGATATTCCTCCCAAAACTGGGGAGCCGCAGCAGTTGTTTTGAGTGTTAGCGCTCCCTTGAATGTTTCTACTAAAATTCCTTGATTTTCTGCTTCCGTAACTAATAGTTTACGAGTTTTTTGCTGCAAGCTTGGCAAAAATAAAATTGTCGATAAAGTCATCGCGCCTGCTAAGAATACAGCAAATACAGTCAGTTTTTGACTATACATTAGCATGAAAATAAAAGAAACTATAGCGACAAATAACTCTCCTGGTAAGCTGATAATAGCTCGCGAGAGCAATAAATTTATTTCTTGAATATCTCGCAGTCTACTAACAATTTCCCCACTGCGCCGTGACTCATAGTAAAGTAGGGGCAATCGTAAAATTTGCCGTCCAAATTCTAGAATTAAACCTAGTTCTATTCTCTGAGCGAAATGAGCGATCAAATTGCTTTGCACCAGTGCCAAGCCACGCCTGACAAAACTCAGTGCGATAACTGCCAGTACTACAGATGTCAGTAGTTGAAGATCGCCCCGAATCAGCACGTCATCTGTCAAGATTTGGAGGAGAAACGGAGTCGCTAAAGACAGTAAACCAACGGCGATCGCGCACCCAACAGCTTCGGCAAGAATGGCGCGATATACCCAAAGTCGCTGTATCCACTGTTCAAAGCGATTGTCTTGTTCTCCAACTTGAGCGTAAAAGCGGACGGGATCGGGTTCTAGTAGCAGCAAAATCCAATCTGTCCAGCCTTCTAGCAACTCCATGCGCGACAGATAACGCATTCCAATCGCTGGATCGGCGATCGTGTATTTTTTCCCCTGCTTGCCATACAAAACTACCCAGTGATTGCCTTTCCAGTGAATAATGGCTGGTAAGGGGAGTTGTTGTAGCTTCCACAAAATTTCTGGAGATGCCCTGACAGAACGAGCATTAAAGCCTAAAGCTTCTGCACCTCTGCGCAAACCTAGCAGTGTTGTCCCTTGCGATCCCGTACCTACTGCTTCTCTAATACTATTAATTTTCAGCAGTCGTCCGTAGAATTTAGCAATAGCGGCAAGACAAGCAGCGCCGCAATCTTCTTCACTGTGTTGGAGAACAAGCTTTTGTTTCACGTTTTTTGGTTCTACAATTAAGCTGACTATTTCTCAGACAAACAGATGGAAGCGTTTCTGTTGAAATGTCTAGAAGAATCAAAAATTTGTCTGAATTTGCTCAAGACTTTGTTTGCTCAAGACTCAGATAGTGTAATCAACTGCACAAAGCCGCGATCGCAAATTAATAAACCTTAATGTCTTGAGAACGAATGCAATACTGCTTAATTGTTTGCCTCAATTGCAGGCAACGCTCTCCAATTGCCCGATCGATCTTCGATCGATTTACAACTCAAATAAAGTTGCTGTACAGTAGCGATACTTAAAATTCTAGACTTACAAAAAATATGTTGCAATTTAAACCAAAATTCTTTATGATTTTGCTGCCAATAGCAATTTTGGCATCAAATTACACAAATAAAAATTCTTTTTGTCAGAAAAATTAAGCCGAAAAATCAAGCTAAAAATCAAGAATTATGAACTTTCAATTTGGCAATATTTGGAGTGAAAAAAATAGCTGACACCCACTCCTATCCTCCTTCTTCTGCCCGATGGAAAACTATTTAAGTACTAGCTAATGCAGTCGGAACCAAATAAAAACAGTGTCTTGCGTTTAGTCCGCCAGGACACGCCCAAGAACCCATCACCTGAAGCAAATCCTGCTTTCTTACGCCCAGTGCAGAGTAATGAGTTTCTCCCCCCCGTGAGCCTGTGGACGACTTTAGGTGGGTTGTTGCTACTAGGTACAGTAGCTATAGGGCTGGCTCTGGCTGCTACGATTCATTACAAAGCAATGGTAAAGTCTGCTGCTACTATCCGTCCGGCAGGAGAGACGAGAATAGTCCAAGCCGCGATCGCTGGCTCCATACAACAGATTTTGGTTAAAGAAAACCAATCAGTCAAAAAAGGACAGGCGATCGCAATTATCGATAACGCTCAACTCTTGACAAAACAGCAACAGGTGACGGGCAGTATCAAAAATAACGAATTACAACTGGCTCAAATCGATGCTCAATTACTATCCCTCAAAAGACAGCGTGAGTTTGAGTCAGGCTTAATCGAGCGCAATGTTGCTGCGGCTACTGCCCAATTGCAACGCTATCAACGGGAATATCAGGATCGACAAATCACATCCCAAGCTCAAGTACAAGAAGCAACAGCAGCACTAGAGTTATCGAAAGTCGAGATGGAACAGTTCAAGCAACTGGCAAATACAGGAGCGGTGACGCAGTTACAAATTAAAGAAAAAGAACAAGCATTTGCTGCTGCTGAAGCTAAACTCAAAGGAGCCAAAGCCGCGCTAAATCCTACAAGTGCAGCGATCGCGATGGCAACAGAACAAGTTGCCCAAGAGCGAGCTAAGGGCGAGATCTCCCTAGCTAATTTAAATAAAGACCGAGAGGTGTTGCGTCAACGTCGTCTTGCCCTAGAAAATGAGATCGATCGCGCCGCTAGAGAACTACAGCAAGTCCAGCACGAGCTGAAAAAAGCCGTTCTCTTAACTCCTGACGCTGGTAAAGTCTTGAAACTGGAGTTACGCAACCCCGGACAAGTTGTAAATGTAGGGCAATCGATCGCGCAGATCGCTCCTACTCAAGCGGCGCTAACAATTAAAGCGCGAGTAGCTGCTCAAGACATCAGTAGTATTCAAATCTGCCAGAAAGCGGCAGTTGCAGACTGTAAAACCGGAAGAGTGCAGTTGCGGATTTCTGCCTATCCTTATCCCGATTACGGTATTCTACGAGGTGCGGTAAGGGCGATTTCTGCCGATGCGATCGTCCCCCAAAGTCAATCACCCAATACTGCCTCACCATACTACGAAGTCACGATTCAGCCAGAAAAACCTTATCTAGTCAAAGGCGATCGCACCTACTCGCTCAAACCTGGAATGGAAGTTAATGCAGATATTGTTGCCCAAGAAGAAACCGTGCTGAAATTTTTACTCAGAAAGGCAAGGTTACTGACGAGTTGGTAGTTGATGGTTAATGGTTGTTGGTTGATGGTTGATGGTTGTGGCTCCCTCAGCTCCCTCAGCTCCTCCGCTCCCTTGTCCTCCTTGTCCTCCTTGTCCCAATGCGTGAATTTTGAATTTTGAATCTTGAATTTTGTCTCCGGCTCCCTACTCCCTACTCGAAAGGCTATTTTTAGCAATATCGCGAACTTTGGCTTTCAAATTGGATGGGGCAGCTTTTTCTGCTTGTGAAAAGAGGCGATTGGCGGTTTGGCGATCGCCTTGTTCGACGCGGATCAGGGCTTTATTGACCAAAGCTGCAACATTGTCTTTTTCTTGTAAGAGGACGCGATCGTAAGTGGATTCTGCTTTTGGCAGTTGTTCGGTTAGTTTGTAAAGCTGAGCTAAATTCAATTGGAGTTCCAGTCTTTCTGGCTCTTGCCTGACGAGTTTTTCCATTAACGGAATGGCTAAATTTGGTTGTCCTTGTTGGATACGTAGGTTTGCTAGCTCGACTAAGGCATCAAAGTTGCCGGGATCGTTTTGTAGAAGTTGCTCGTAGGCTTGAATTTTGCTGTCTGTGTCTGAAGCAGCTTTGGGTGCGATCGCTAGTGGTTTTCCGCCCCACAATGAGGTGACAGCAATTCCTACAACTCCTAAGATACCTATACCTGATAGGATTAGGGGCAGGCTTTTGCTACCGAGCATCTGTTTGAAAATAAACGTTTGCTCAACGGGAGAAAGTAGCTGTTGCTTTAAACCACTGCCCAAATCTTGTTTAGGTTGCGTTTGGTGCAATCTTTTCAACTCTGATACAAGCCATAGAATCGGTGTAGCTGCACCAGTTGGTTTAAGTTGGGGTACGCCTGCAAACGTGACTAGCGGGATGGCAGAGTAAAATTTTTGATAGTTCGTTTTGGCTGCATCTAGACGAGATAGGAGAGGTTGAATTTTTTCCTCAATTTGCAGCAGGCTTAACGGTTCTGGGGCAAGTAAATCGCATTTGGTGAAAACTAGAGCGATCGCGTATTTGATATTATGTTGGTTGACTAAAGAGGCGATCGCTGCCACTTGATCGATCGTTTGCGTTAGTTGTGGTAGGTAAGCAGCATTGTTTACTAACGCTTCTGCATTAATAAACGCACAGCAACCATGAGAACTCAACACGAGTTTTTGATATTTAGGGTTATTAAAGTCGCAAGATTCCCCTGGTAAATCCCACCAACTAAAATCGCAGAGAGTCTTGGTTTTCCACCAACCATGTCGCTTCAAACTAAAGTTGAAACTGGCAATTTTCATTGTGGGGGGCGGATATTGACCTGTTTGCGTAATATAGTTCAGAACTTTTTCAATCTTTTCTTGCTCTTGACTGTTGTGGCTATCAAACCATAATTTTTGCGGGCGTTCTGCTGTGAAACCCGAATGCAGTTCGATGTAGCTGCCAGCCAAAAACACTGTTTTGCCAACTCCTCTTTGACCGATACTCAATAAATTTAATGTCTTGGTGGCACTGCTAGATTGCTGATTCATGTGCTGTAAGATCGTCTGTTTTAGAGTAGTAGCGGTCATGAGGAACTCGGAAGTCATAAGTTAGAAGTTAGAAGTGTATCCTATAACTGAAATTGAACGTATAGCAGTTAGATACATATATTTTTTTACTATTCACAAATAAATTTAAAAATTAAACATATAATCTTGCTATTTTAATATTTAAATTTTGGATGATTTTGATTATCGGTCGCAAGTCAAAAAAAGCAGGCAAAAAATTAGTTCTCGGTAGTTATTATTTATCAATCACCATGAAAGATTGTAAAGATGAAGTCATAGATTTCAATCAAGTTAGAGTTAACTGCAAATTATCGATACATTCATATTTTTAGATCTGCCAAACCCAAATAGCGCACTCCAACCGGAGTTACCTCAAAGCGGCAAGGCAAAACCTCCAAACCTAGTTGCATAGCTTCACGCAACAGGTGACCGTAGACTGGATCGGCAGCATCACCAGGAGCAAACTGCGTACAGTCACCCCGGTTAATAGCATAAAACATGACTGCCCTTGCGTGAGGCAAAAGCGCGCTCAATTCTCGTAAATGCTTTTGTCCTCGTATCGTTTCGGTATCAGGGAACATAGCTAATCTTTGCTGCGCCCATGTCGTGCTTTTAACTTCAATATAAATCGGGCGATCGCCAGTCAATAAAAAGTCTACGCGACTTTTCCGATCTGCACCATAGGGGACTTCACAGCGAATTTGGCTATAGCTACCGAGTTCGGGAAACAGTTTTTGTGCCAGTGCCAGCTTGACAATACGATTGGGTAAAGCAGTATTCACAACTACCCAGGTAGGCTCGTTGTCGTTGACTTCAATCGCCTCCCAAGTATAAGGTAATTTGCGCGTAGTAACCGAGCTATACGACACTAGTACCCGACTTCCAGGCGTACAAATCCCCGTCATCGGACCAGTATTTGCACAATGTGCCGTTACCACTTCCCCCGTTTCCAGCTCAATATCAGCCAGAAAGCGCTTATAGCGTTTGAGTAAAATTCCAGCATGAAGAGGTGGATAGGTGTAAAGCATAAAAGAAAGGGAGCAGGGGAAAAGAGCTGAGGGAGCTGGGGAGGCTGGAGGAGAAAAGACAAATTACCAATTACCAATTACCACTAATCACTATGTATCAAAACCAACTCAAACACAAATTACACCAGGGCGAGGTTGTCTTGGGATTATTTACCAACTGCGCTTATCCGGCATTTATCGAAATTTGCGGACATGCAGGTTTGGATTTTGTTGTGATTGATTTAGAACACGGTTCTCTTAATACTCTAATAGCGGAAGATTTATGTCGCGCTGCTGACTGCGTGGAGTTAGCACCAATTATTCGTGTCAGTCAGAACAATCCAGCCCAGATCCAAAAAGCGCTTGATGTTGGTAGTGCGGGGGTACAAGTGCCGCAAATCGAGACGAAAGCCGATGCGGAAGCAGTAGTAAAGGGAGCAAAGTTCAGTCCATTGGGGGCGCGAGGGTTGTCACTCTATACCCGTGCCGGGGTTTACACAGCCGCCGGAACGCAAAGAATCGAGCAGTTAAATGAAACATCTTTAGTTGTCGTTCAGGTCGAAGGCAAACAAGGTATTGATAACTTAGCAGAAATTGCCAGCGTTCCCCACATTGATGTTATCTTTCTCGGTCCTTACGATTTGTCGCAATCTTTAGGAATTGCCGGACAAGTACGAGATCCCCGTGTCGTTGAGTTGATGCGGACTGGAGTAGAAACTATCCGTCAGGCTGGCAAAGCAGCGGGGACATTTGCCGACACTCCAGAAATTGCCCAGCAATGGATTGCAACTGGCGTGCAGTTTGTGGCTTTAGGTGTAGATGTAGGAGTTTTCTTGCGTGCTTGTCAGGCGTTGGTTAAAGCCGTGCGATCGCAGTAAACTTTCATTGATAGTGGTTTGTAATTAGGTAAAACAGACGATCTGTAGGGGCGCACGGCTGTGCGCCCCTACAAATGTCATGCACGCAATCGAGAATTGCTATGAATTAAATTTCATTCAAAGGCAAATAAAAAACGATCGCCCCCAAAAGAGCGATCGCTAACTGATAACAATGTAGAGACGTTACATGTAACGTCTCTACATTGTTATCTACACCAAAACAGATTGCATCAAAGGCTGATCTTGAGGTAGTTTACCCGATCGCAACCACTCTTCCATATCAGCTGGAGCTTGAGCGCGGTTGAGTCGTTCCCGCAGTTCTGCACCTTCAAGAATTTCTTTGTGTAATAACAACTGAGCTGTTTCTTCCAATAACTCCTTATTATTGGACAAGGTAGCCAGCGCGATGTGATGCGCTCCATCAACTATTTCTTTCACCTCGCGATCGATCTCCTCGGCGACTCTCGGACTGACAGAACGGCGAGGATTGCCATATCCACCGAGAAACTCTTGCTGAGTCTTTTCAAACGCTACAGGTCCCAATTCATCGCTCATACCATACAGGGTAACGGCACGCTCTGCCAAGTCGGTAGCTTTTTGAATGTCGTCACTCGCACCAGTCGAGACTTTACCAAAGATTAACTCTTCTGCCGATCGCCCGCCTAATAGCGTAGCAATTCGACCGCGAATTTCATCCTCTATCATCAAAAAGCGGTCTTCTTCTGGTAACTGGAGAGTGTAACCCAAAGCACCAACACCGCGAGGCACGACAGAGATTTTCTCGACTCTACCCGCACCTGGCATCAAAGCGGCGATAATCGCGTGGCCGACTTCGTGATAAGCAACCGTCTTTTTCTCGGTTTCATTGAGTACCCGCGATCGCTTTTCTAAACCACCAATAACTCGTTCGATTGCTTCGTTAAAATCCGCTTGAGTAACAGCATCGCGATTTTGTCGTGCCGCTAATAGCGCCGCCTCGTTGACTAAGTTAGCTAAGTCAGCACCAGCAAAACCGGGAGTCCGGGTAGCGATCGTACCTAAATCGACATCCTCGGCTAATTTAACGCTTCTCGCGTGGACTTTAAGAATCGATTCTCGACCGATTTTATCAGGACGGTCTACCACTACCTGACGGTCAAAACGACCAGGACGACGTAATGCAGGGTCTAAGACTTCAGGACGGTTAGTTGCAGCAATGATAATGACACCCGTGTTGGCATCAAAACCATCCATTTCGGTCAGTAACTGGTTCAGGGTTTGTTCCCGTTCGTCATTACCACCAGGGAAACCATTCGCACCACCGCGAGACTTACCCAAAGCATCTAACTCGTCAATAAAGACGATACAGGGAGATTGTTGCTTCGCCTGGACGAACATGTCGCGTACCCGCGCTGCACCGACACCGACGAATAGCTCGATAAATTCCGAACCGGAGATACTGAAGAAGGGGACACCAGCTTCACCCGCGATCGCTTTTGCTAGCAGAGTTTTACCTGTTCCAGGAGGACCTACCAACAGCACGCCTTTGGGAATTTTCGCACCTAAACGGGTATATTTACTCGCATTTTTCAGGAAATCTACGATTTCTTGTAGTTCTGCCTTGGCTTCGTCAACCCCGGCTACATCGGTAAACTTCACGCCAGTACTACCTTCAGAGTAGATCCGCGCTTTACTTTTACCAACAGTTAAAGCTGCGGGACCGCCGCCACCTTGACGGTTGAGTAGAAAACCCCAAATCCCAAAGAAAATTAATGGAGGTACAACCCAACTGAGAAGAGTACCGATCCAACCACTATTACTTGGTGCTGGAGCAGTAAACTTAACATTATGATCGCGCAGGATCTTAGGTAAATCTAAGTCAATTGCGACTGGCGTAGTCGTGAGAACTTGGTTTGCCGGAAGGCTACTTTCCGGTTGGTTAGGATCTGCTTTAAGAGTAAACTCAATGCGATCGCCCCCTACAATAGCTCTATCTACCCGATTTGCTTCTACTTGTGCAATAAAGTCACTATAAGCAACTTGTGGCTGTCTAGCTCCAAAACTGGGAACAATAAAGTTGAGCAGTAATAGAACAGTCAACAAAATGAGTAAACTGCCACCAAACTGCCGGACTCTAGGCGGTTTGAACTGGCGATTATTATTGGTTTCAACAGGCATTTTGATTAATTTTTATGCATCATTTTGTACGTATTGTAAAGATTTTCTACACTCTAACTGGTTCGGTGACTACCCCATATATCTATCGCAACAGCCGAACTTTTTCAGTTGTCAGTTATCAGTTATCAGTAAGAGCGTGAAGAAAAGGAATAGGAAACAGGAGGTAGAAGAGCAACTACCAACTACCAACTACCAACTACCAACTACCAACTACCAACTACCAACTCACTTCATGAAAGATAGTTATATGAATGCTTTTGAGGGATGGAAACAACAGTTATGGTTTATTGCAGAGCTGATGATTATCTCTGCCGTTCTGTCGTATCTGATTAAATATGGTGGTGCTTACTTGCCTTTGAGTGGTACATCAAGCCAAGCACTATTTATAGTATTATTACCTACCGTCGTTATCGCGATCGCGCTCTATTTGCGATATCTATTTCATAAAAAGCAGGGGTAAACAGCGAGAGCAACTACCAACTACCAACTACCAACTACCCATTACCTATTACCAATGAACCTCGGTCAATGGCTCGGTTTATTAGCAATCGTTACTTCCATTTATATTCTGTGGCAAATTCGCCAAATTCTCTTATTATTATTTGCCGCAGTTATTTTATCGACTGCCTTAAATCGGTTAGCCAGAAGATTTCAGCGATCGGGAATGCGGCGATCGCTTGCTGTTATCTTATCAGTTGGTATATTTCTAGCTGGAGTTATTGGTTTTTTCTGGTTAATTGTTCCACCATTTATCGAGCAGTTCCAAGAGCTTACAGTCAGGGTTCCTAGAGGTTTAGATCGATTCAGCATTTGGATAGAGCAATTAGGAACTCGCGTTCCCCAGCAAGTAGCTCCATACTTACCAAATGTAGATAGTCTTAGCAAACAAGCACAGCCATTCTTTGAGCGCGTCTTGGGCGGTTCTTTTGCTTTCGTAACTAGCTCTTTAGAATTTATTATCAAGTTTTTACTTGTATTAGTATTAACGGGGATGATGTTAGCTAATCCCCATGCTTACCGTCAGGGTTTTGTGAGATTATTTCCTTCATTTTATCGCCGTAGGGTAGATGGAATTTTACACGAATGCGAGGAGTCGTTAGGCAAATGGCTGACTGGTGCTTTAATTAGCACGAGCGTAGTTGCACTAATGAGTATGGTGGGACTATCAGTGTTGCGAATACCAGCAGCTTTGGCATTGGGAGTTTTAGCAGGGTTTCTCAATTTAATTCCCAACGTCGGTCCCACTATCAGTGTCATTCCACCTATGGCGATCGCGCTGTTAGATACGCCGATCAAATCCGTACTCGTATTCGTTCTCTATTTTGTGATTCAACAAATTGAGAGTAATTTTTTGACACCATATATCATGGCGCAGCAGGTATCTTTACTACCAGCCGTGACTTTACTAGCTCAAGTATTTTTTGCCACGTTCTTCGGCTTTTTAGGTTTATTACTGGCGCTACCTCTAACTGTAGTAGGCAAAATTTGGTTTCGCGAAGTCTTGTTAGAAGATGTACTAGACCGCTGGCAGTGGGGTGGAAAGCAAGATACTACTGGACTCGATTCATTGTGCGGGTTGCACGATGCCAGTATGACAAAGGAAAATCTTTCAAATTCAGATGATGTAACTAGTCAAGAGCGAGCGATTGTAGATGAATCCACAGGAGTAGATAGTAGAGCAGCAGAAGAGCAAGGGAGCAAGGGAGCAAGGGAGCAGGGGAGCAATCCAAAATCCAACAACAAACTCTAAAATTAATTCACGTACCACCTTGAGCGCACCACACACCACTTCTCATCACTCAATTCCAACTTTTGGCTGACGAATCTATTCCTTTTCGTAGGTACGAATTTTTTTCTCTAGAAATATAACTGAAATGTGAAGAGGTTTAAATTATTTTTAATCATTGCACTAAGTTAAGTGAAAATCATTTAAGTTGCGCTACAATTCTATTCCACCCCCGATTTGTAACTGTGCAACAATAATGTAAATCCTAGACTAAGAGCTTGCTGATTAAGTAAGAATACTCATGACAGTCTGGGAAAAGTGACAGATAAAAGACTGGCTACTACTTACTCATTACTTAGTCTTTGATGCTTAATAATCAGTTGGAACAAAAAGGTGAAGTCCAAATGTCACCAGCAAAGTACATGCAGTTTCTGCAATTTCTACAAGAAGACTTATCAATTTCGGCAGCATCGATTGATATGGCTACCCGCCATCGAGAACAAGATCCTGGTCCTTTGCCAATGATCTTATGGCAATATGGCTTAGTCACGCTCGAACAACTAGATCGAATTTATGACTGGTTGGAAAGAGCGTAGCAGTGTCATGAACGATTTAGTCAAATTCAAGCGTGTCACAGTAGAAATTTTAAATAGCAATGCACAAACTAAAATTTCTTTTTTGGCGAAGTTGTAGAAATTTTACTCATAAATTTAAACTTACACAAAGAGAGCGGGATGAATTATCAACCCGCTCTTTTGATTTAAGTTGTCATCTGTCATCTGCCATTTGTTGTCTAGCCAATGACGAATGACAAATGACGAATGACGACTAAGAAGCAAACACGCGAGCTGCTGCTGCAACGCCAGCTCCAGGGGTGAAACCTTCATACCCCAATTCGCGTAAAGCGACTTCTAAAGCACCGATCGCACTAAGAATATCGCGATCGCTCACAAAACCTAAATGTCCGATGCGGAAGATTTTCCCCTTCAAGTGGTCTTGTCCGCCTGCTAGAGCGATGTCAAATTTCTTCTTCAAAATCGAGCGAATTTGTTCGGCATCGACTCGATCTGGTGCTACAGATGTAATTGCCGGACTCGCGCAATTATCCGCTGCAAACAAAGGCAAATTTAAAGCTTTTACGGCTTCGCGAGTCGCTTGAGTCAGGCGTTGATGACGAGCAAAAATTGATTCTAAACCCTCTTCTCTCATCATCTTTAACGTCGCGTGCAGTGCCACAATTAAATTCACTGGCGGCGTGAAGGGAGTCGTATTTTTCGCGGTCGATTTCCGATATTTACCCAAGTCTAAATAGTACTTGGGTAGTTTAGCGGTTTTGTAAGCTTCCCAAGCCTTAGCGCTAACAGCAACAAATCCTAAACCGGGAGGAATCATATAACCTTTTTGCGAACCCGATGCAATAACATCAATACCTAAAGCATCCATCGGGACGTTATACGCACCCAAGCTGGTGACAGCATCGAGAATCATTAAGGCTTCGCCGTGTTCCTTAACGTGACCGACGATCGCTTCTAAGTCATTAAGTACGCCTGTAGAAGTTTCGCTGTGGGTGAGAATGACGGCTTTAATTTGCTTGTCTTTATCCGCTGCTAATTTCTGGGCAAATACTGCGGGATCGAGGGGTTGTCCCCATTCGGCAGTAATTTTCTCGACTTGAAGACCGTAAGCCTCGGCAACTTCTCCCCAGCGATCGCCAAACTTACCATTGCATCCTACCAAAACGCGATCGCCTGGGCTGAGAAAATTAATGATTCCTGCTTCTACTGCCCCAGTGCCGCTAGCTGTTAGCATCAAAACGTCACTCTCGGTTTGGTGCAGCCATTTTAGATTTGCTGTCACTTCTGCCAAGATGTTACTAAATTCGCTGGTGCGGTGTCCGATGGGATGTTTGGCGAGGGCGAGTAACGCTGCTTCCGGTACTGGCGTGGGACCAGGAATCATCAGCATTAACTTGTCGTTCATCATAAGTTTGTCCTACTATCTATCGAGGTGAATCCATTGGCTACACGTCAATCCAAGCGCGATCTCTATTTCGTGACTTGTGGTTTGCGATCTGTAGTTTATAACTCGTAAATCGATCTTATAGACGAATCTGGCGATTGCAATTGAGGAATCTTGGTTTTTTGTATGAATAAATTTAACGATTCATAAGCTGAATTACGAATTCTTACGGCGTTTGGTTGAGTTTTCCTATCATGGCAGCCTTTCATTTTATCACCCGATCGCCGAAAACCTGCTAAAAAGCGATCGATAAGCCAAGAGGCAGAGGACAGGAAGTAGAACGTTGGACATATACTATTGGTCGCAGGTATCAAATATATCTGAGATGTCTGTATATTTGGTAGACCCAGAACGAAACTTCTGAGTGCGTAACATTTGCAGGGGCGCACAGATGTGCGCCCCTACAGATCGCGTGTTTTACCCAATTGAAAACCGCTATTGACGAGCGAATAATTTGCCATGACAGATCGAGCTTGGGATAAGTTAATACAAGCATTACCAATTGTCTTGGCGGGTCCCATTCTACGACACGTAACTGCCGAATCTGTCACAGTGTGGGTAGCGCTCAAACAACCTGCTGAGGTAGAGCTGACGATTTACGAAACGACAAATCAGGGTACGGTGCTAGGAACGAGCATACTGCAAGGGAGATACCCGACCGTAGCATTGGGAAAGTCTCTGCATGTGGTGGCGGTGACTGCTAAGTCTAATGGAAACAATCTGAATAGCGATCGCCTCTATGCCTACGACCTTCAGTTTTCGTTCGACGACCCACAGCAAAGCCCAAAAACCTTACAACAAGCTTTACAATCGATCGACTTTCCTAGAGTCAACATTAGCTACTTTGCCCATCAAAAACCTACCTTTGTTCTGCCACCGCATCGTTTAGAAGATTTACGCATCGTCCAAGGTTCCTGTCGCAAACCACACGGGGGTGGATATGATGCCTTACCAATTCTTGACAGCTTAATTGAGGATAGAGCAGCTCAACCTCAACACCGTCCCCACCAACTGTTTCTCACTGGCGATCAAATCTATGGCGATGACGTTGCCGAACCTTTTTTGTGGGTTGCTAGTCCTCTGGGCGATGCTCTCTTGGGTTGGGAAGAAAAGTTACCTGTGGGTTGGCGAGAACCCGATGATGTAGAGTACTATACACCGCAACAGCTACCTTTTGGACGACGAGCTGAAGTTGCCACTACTCACGCGGGTTTTACAGCTGGACTCCACAATAAACGTGGTAAGGTCAACAGTCACTTACTGAGTTTAGGCGAGTACTATGCTTGCTATTTGCTAGCTTGGTCGCCGACGTGCTGGCTGATGCAGATTCCCCCAGGAAAACAAATTAGCGATCGCCGCCAAATTAGCCGTCGTTGGGATCGAGAAGCACGGGCATTGCGGCAATTTATCCATACACTATGGAAAGTACGACGCGCTCTTGCCAATATTCCCACATACACAATTTTCGACGATCATGATGTCAGCGATGACTGGAACCTCAACCGTGCTTGGTGCTTGCGCGTTTTGGGGCGACCTTTGGGACGTAGGACAGTACAAAATGCGCTGCTAGCCTATGCAATGTTTCAAGCATGGGGCAACACACCCGAACAATTTACCGCAGGACAAGCGGGTGCAGAACTCCTGGCTGCTGCTGCCGACTGGTCGTCATCGAGCGGGACTGACACTGTTGCCTACGATCGCATTGCTCGTTATGTCGGAATGCCCCTCATCGACGCACAGACGAATTTACCAACTTTTGTAGAGGATGGTACGGTATTAATCCTCAAACGACATCCAGAAGCGATCGCGTGGCACTATACAGTCAGGAGTCATTGTCATGAAACGATCGTCTTAGATACACGGACGTGGCGAGGCTATCCCATCGAAGAAAAATCGAGCGCACCACCCATGCTATTGTGTCCGACTGCCTTCGAGCAACAACTGCGCCTACCGCTGCAACAATCGGCATCTGAAACCCAAATTCAACTCACTTTCGCGATCGCACCGACTAATGTATTTCATCTCCAAGCGATCGATTGGATTCACCATTGGCAATTGCGCCGCAACAAAGTCTTCGCCACAGATGTTGGCGATGCCTGGAACATCAATTTAGAAGCCCTCGCACAACTTTTGATCGTCCTATTCGAGCAACGCCGACAAGTTATCGTCTTATCTGGAGACATTCACTACAGCTCGATGGTTCGCCTCACCCGTAAATCTAACTTAGGCGAATCTAACTCTGTTTTGACACAGCTAACTTGCAGTGCTTTGAAAAATGAAGAAACTCTGACGCGGATCGTTCACACCCGCTTAAAAGATTGGTTGCTTCCAGAACGAGTCCGCCATTGGAAAGGTTGGAGTAACCCACCAAACATGGTCGAACTTTCAGCGCCACAATCCCGCCGCGATCCCGACTCCCATCCATCGCATCCCCCTGATTGGAACTGTACCCTAGAATGGATACCACGACAAAATGCTCGCACCCCCAGCTTTGGCAACGACGTAACTTGGCTAATTTCACCGAGAAAACAAGCAAATAGCAGCAAGCGTCATTGGCTTCAGTTCCTCTGTTTTTGGCAATCTCCCCTACTTCAAGAAGGACGAGAAGCGATCGGCAGAAACAATTTAGCTTTAGTACAATTTCAACTCGCAGAAACGAGCCATTCCTACACAGCCATCCAAGACATATATTGGTTTTCTACCTGGCAGCCAACCCAAATCGTCTACAGTCGCTTTAAAAGCCATCTCGCAGATCGCCCATCCCTACCAAACAAAGCATAACCTCACAACCGCTCCCATCTACTTCGCGCTCTTCTCTCTTTGCGACTTTGTGTCTAACGCCCTATCGGGCTTCGCTTCGCTGATGCGTGACATTAAACTCACCCTAACTCATGATCGGAAAACCAAACTGTAAAACTCTTACTTCATCCCCAGATGCAACCGCAGTTTGCCCCATAGGAATCATTGCCAACCCATTAGCTTGAGCAAAATTAATCAAATTGCCAGAGTTAAGACTACCGCTAGCGGGCTGAAACTCAAAATAACCATCGATCAAATGCAGCTGTCCCCAAATATAAGTTTCTCGCTTGCCATCAGAACTCAAATCTTGACGCGATCGCGCTTTGACGTAAGCCGGTCCCCAATTGTCAGCCAGTCCCGACAACTTCCGTAAAGCAGGTTGAACGAATCGCCAAAAACATACCAAAGCCGAAACGGGATTACCTGGTAGCCCAAAATATAGAACTAGCTTCCGTTCGGTAGCATGAGCAGGAGAAAACTTCGCCACTGTCAGCGGCTTTCCGGGTTTCATTGCCACAGATCGAACGTGCATTTCCGCCCCCAAAGCCGTTAAGATCTCCTCTACATAGTCGTAATCACCCACAGAAACGCCACCAGAAGATAACACCACATCAGCAGTCGCGATCGCTTTAGAAAATGCTTTTTGCAGCACTAAAGGGCGATCGGGAACGATACCCATTGGGATTGGTTCTGCCCCCGTCTGCGTCACCAAAGCCGTCAACGCATACTGATTTGAATCGACAAGTTGTCCGATTTCCAATGGAGTTTCAGGGTGAACTAGTTCATCTCCCGTCGAGATAATTGCCACGCGGGGACGACGATAGACTTTCAATTGATTGCACTGTGCGGCTGCTAGCACGGCAATTTGAGCCGCCCGTAGCATGGTTCCTGGGGCTAATAAGGTTTTTCCTGCTTGATAGTAGGATGCCTGGTGGCGAACAAAGGCTTGAGGTTGAGGAGCTGTCAAAATAGTGACGCGATCGCCCTCTCGCTGCGTTTGTTCCTGCATCACCACAGTATCAGCCCCTTCTGGCATCACTGCACCCGTGAAAATTCGTGCTGCTTGCCCTGCCTTAATCAACTGCTGTGGCGATCGCCCCGCTGGAATTTCATCAACTATCTCCAAAACCACTGGCTGTTGTGAACTAGCATATTGTACGTCCTCATAACGCACTGCATAGCCATCCATCGCCGAATTATCCCAGTGGGGAAAATCTAAATGACCGATCGCTGGTGCTGCCAATATCCGCTCGATGGCAATTAATAGAGAAACAAACTCTGCATCTCGTTGTTTGTCCAGGGGTTTCACCAAGTCTAAAATTGTTGCCTCCGCTTGGCTGACTGGCAGCATGGTTCTTAACTCCTCTTTTTATTCAAGGTTTATGGGTAATTGGTGAGTGACTAGCGGCTAGTAGTTAGTGGTTAACTCCTCTCTAGTCACCAGCCACTAGTCACTAGTCACTGATAACTGACTTGCACAAACCTGATGAAATATATGATAATAAACGTTTGTGTTAAATTTTGGTAAGACCCCAGAGTTAGAAAAGCTATGGCTAAAGGTAAGGGTGTCCGTATTATTGTGACACTGGAATGCACTGAATGTCGCACGAATCCAGACAAGCGATCGGCAGGTGTGTCTCGATATACGACAATGAAAAACCGCCGCAATACTACAGCGCGGCTAGAACTGAAAAAATTCTGTACCCACTGCAACCGTCACACCGTCCATAAGGAAATTAAGTAAGCATGAGTTTCTACCGTCGTCGTTTATCTCCGATTAAGCCTCAAGACCCCATAGACTACAAAGATGTCGATTTGCTGCGGAAGTTTATTACCGAACGGGGCAAAATTCTTCCCCGTCGGCTCACAGGCTTAACCGCTAAGCAACAGAGAGATTTAACTGTAGCTATCAAGCGGGCGCGTTTATTGGCTTTGTTACCTTTCATCAATCC
The DNA here is from genome assembly GCF_000317125.1 of Chroococcidiopsis thermalis PCC 7203. Lineage (GTDB taxonomy): Bacteria > Cyanobacteriota > Cyanobacteriia > Cyanobacteriales > Chroococcidiopsidaceae > Chroococcidiopsis > Chroococcidiopsis thermalis. The sequence goes on along the minus strand of NC_019695.1, from coordinate 2,336,192 downwards.
AGAAGGGTAAATTCTTGTCATGCGTCATTTGTCATTTGTAGAGAGATAGATTGCTGGTAGAGTTTGTAGCTGCGGGCAATTCATCTGCGTTTAAATTGACAAATCGAGTATTTTTGCAAATAGTTAGTTTATTTGTATACAAGACAAATGACTAAAGAAAATGAGTAGTAGAAATGTCAATCGCTAATGACAAATGACAATTGACAAATGACAATTGACAAAGGAATGCTAGTCGAATTTAGGGTGCAAGGCGATCGCCGTTTGGGAGTGGTAGACCGTCCAGATGGGAAAACTCGTTGGTTTGTCATAGACGATCGCGGTCAATCCCACAGCCTTGCCCCGCGCCAGTTTACTTACGAAATCCGAGGTCAGTCTTACAAACCCTCAGATATTGCCAATTTTTTAGCAGAAGTACAGCCCTATCTCGACCCATCTAGCTTAGAGGTAGCGTGGGAGTTGCTGATAGAAGCAGGAGAAAGCGCTACTCCAGCACAGATGGCAAACTTATTATTCTCCGACCAGAGCCAAGCTCTGTGTTATGCCGCTCACTATTTGCTTTCTGAAGATAAGATATATTTCAAGCAAAAGGGAGATGCTTACGAGCCTCGTTCTGCTAGCCAGGTAGCAGAACGGAAACACCAGCTTGAAGTAGAAGCAACAAGAGCGCGAGAACAGCAGGAATTTCTGTTGCGTACCGAACGAGCGCTGAAGGGAGAAGCCGTAGAATGGCAGCGATACGATCGCCAGCGCCTGGATGCGATCGCCAAGTATGCAATACTTTTAGTTGAAGGGACTCGTCAGGGATTAAATCCAGATGCCCTCGTACGAGCTTATCCGCCACCAGCGATCGTGACGGAGACTATGAGTACTTTGGGGCGTAACGCGACTCCCGTAACAGCATTTCAACTTTTGGTAGATTTGGGTCTGTGGAGTCCGCATGAAAACCTTCACTTGCGTCGCAGTCAAATCCCCGTAGAATTCTCAACCGAGGTTATATCAGTGGCGCAGCAGCGGTTAGAATTTCCACCCCCCGACCCAGACACTCAACGGCTGGACTTAACTCATTTGAAAGTTTACACGATCGACGACCAGAGTACGAGCGAAATTGACGACGGTGTAAGCTGGGAAGTCTTAGCTGATGGGCGAGAACGCTTGTGGATACATATTGCCGATCCGACTCGTTGGCTCATACCAGAGGATGAATTAGATCTAGAAGCGCGGCGGCGCGGTACGACCATGTACTTACCGACAGGTATGAGTTCCATGTTTCCAGTGGCACTGGCGACGGGACCCATGAGCTTAATACAGGGTCAGGTTTGCTGCGCTCTCAGTTTTGGTGTCATTTTGGATGCAGCAGGAGCAGTCCAAGAATATACCATCCATGCCAGTTTAATCAAACCGACCTATCGGCTGACCTATGAAGATGTCGATGAGATGTTGGATCTGGGCGTACAAGCCGAGCCAGAAATCGCCGCGATCGCTAACTGGGCGCGCTGTCGTCAAGCATGGCGACAGTCTCAGGGGGCAATTAGTATTAGTTTGCCAGAAACCGCGATTAAAGTTAAAGACGACGAAATTACAATTGAAGTCTTAAACGATTCTTCCTCCCGCCAACTGGTGGCGGAAATGATGATTTTGGCTGGAGAAGTTGCCGGACGCTACGGTCAAGCACATAATCTTGCCCTGCCATTTCGCGGTCAGCCGCAGCCCGAGTTACCCCCAGAAGAAGAGTTATTGCAATTACCTGCTGGCTTCGTACGTGCCTGTGCTATGCGCCGTTGTATGCCTAAAAGTGAAATGAGTATTACCCCTTCCCGCCATGCTGGTTTGGGCTTGGAGATGTATACTCAGGCAACTTCTCCGATTCGTCGCTATAGCGATTTGCTGACCCATTTTCAACTCAAGGCACACCTACGGGGTGAAACTCCACCGTTTTCAGCGGAAGCACTTCGTGAAGTGATGCAATCTGTGTTTGCCATGACTCAAGAGATGTCGTTAGTAGAAAGGCAAACCAATCGTTATTGGGGTTTAGAATACCTGCGCCGCCACGCTCAGGATGTGTGGCAGGCAATCGTTTTAATGTGGCTGCGGGAAGATTCGCGCTTGGCGCTGATCTTGATTGAAGATTTAGGGCTTCAGCTACCGATGACATTTAAACGTGGGGTCAGCTTGGGCGAACAAATTTTAATTAAAGTTGCCTACGTCGATCCGCGTCAAGATACGATTCAGTTTCAAGAAGTGTCCTATTCTGAGGCTGTGGCTGCGAATTGAAACAGGAAGGTGGGCTTTGCCCACCCGACGCTTGAACTGACCTTTTCTATAAAATTAGGGTCTTGACAGTAGCGATCGCTGCTGCAACACTACTAACAAAATAAATATTATTTACTGATAATTTTTGCCAGAAATTTTGACTTTCTATTTCAGAATTTAACAGAATCACTGGCTTATTTGCTTTCAAAGCTAAAGCAATTTCTGATATTGTACCTGCACCCGTACCGCAGGTGATAATAACATCACTAGAAAGAACGTTAATATTATTACGAGCGTTTCCCATCCCCGTTGCGATCGCGATATCTACCGCTTCAGAAGCATCATGGCGATCGCTACCAGGCAAGATTCCAACTGTTAAGCCATTTGCAGATTTTGCTCCCCGACTAGCCGCGTCCATCACGCCTACGTTTCTCCCACCAGTAAGCAATACCCATCCTTGTTGGGCGATCGCTTTACCTAATTCATAGGCAGAGGTACAGTCTATGACTGTGGCATTTTCTCCAGCTCCCATAACCCCGATCGCAATTTTTCTCATAATTACAACAACCTTCTGCTTCCTGTTTTCTGCCGTACTTATCTACTTTATTAAGAGTTCGATCGACCTCGCGCGCAGTTGTTCCACATTTAATTCAGCTACAGGCAGCAGTTATAAGTTTTGCTGTAATATAAGTTTTGCTGTAACTAGATTTTCCCTCTTTGACTTCTAACTTTTAACTTTTGACTTGCTAAACAATCTAGAGTATTTCCCTAGCGGGAGGCGATCGGTTTACCCGAGCGGGCAAAATAGAGAAGACAGTGCAGTGAAAGCATCAATTGCACATCATTAAAATTATGAAAGACCTATTCTGCCAGCTTGATTCTAGAAAAAAGCAAGTTCTGATTGTCGATGACTTGCTCGACAACTGTTTGCTTTTGGCAACAATATTAGAAGCAGAGGGGTATGAGGTTGATACCACAGACTGTGGATATAAAGCCATTGCAAAAATCGAAGCAAATCCACCAGATTTGGTTTTATTAGATGTAATGATGCCAAACATCGATGGATATGAAGTCGCGCAGTGGATCTCGCAAAATCAACCTTCAGTCTCGATCGTGCTAGTTACGGCTTATGACACTTTGCCCCAATTAGACCCAAGAAAGGTCAAAATTGACGGCTTCATTCGCAAGCCAATAGATTTAGATGAAGTTTTGCTAAAAGTTGAAACACTTTTGGCAACCAAACAAGAGCAGGCAAAAACACAAAATTTTACAAAGATAATTCCGATTTATTCCCGAACTGATAAAAGAATACTGCTCAAGAAAAATGAAGCAGTAGACAGGAAGAGTTTCAGCCGATACGATTATTAATGCTCCATGTAAAGACGCAAAATCTTGTGTCTTTACATGTTATCTCTCGTCACACTACGTTAAATTCTAAATCTCTTTGCCCCACAATAGAAGGCTGACCAACTGTCAATTCCATTTGGTCAGCATGAACTGTCAACCAAGGTTGACCGAGATTTAATCCCCCAAAAGGACTTTCTGGGGGAATTTCTAATTGGGAACTCACTAATCCTAAACGAGCCTTTAATTGAGCGGGAAACAGGAGTAGATTAGAGTTTAGACTACTAAAGCTAGATGCACCCAAGGGTATTGGCAGACCAAAGTTCTGCTGATGGTACTTCAGACAGCAAAGAATGCGATCGCCTTGCCTCACACTCACGCTACGATCTGTCCAGGTAAATTCAGCGATTTCCTTCGGTAATCCCCAAATCTCGCGACCACCCGCTACAGAATCAGGGTTATCTACATAAATGTGAGAAACCCAACCGCCAATTTCTCCACCATAGCTGACAAAAGCAGCAACAACGATTAACTCGCTGTATTCCAGCACGGAACCAGCACCATAGTTAGATAAATAAACACCGCCAACGGTTTTTCCAGGAAAGACAGAAACAAGATTTAATTCTGAAGGAATTAGGGGACGCACGCGATCGCACTCCAAAAGTTGCAGAGTTTGATAGGCGTAGCCTTGAAGCGTCCAGGGTGCTTGAGGGTAAGACATAACAGTGACCAGTGACCAGTTGTCAGTGTAGAGACGTTACATGTAACGTCTGTACAAAGTTATCAGTTGCAACTACCAATTACCAATTACCACAAGATAAAAAATCCCCACCTAGCTCGATACTAGTATGGGGACGATCGATTATTTTGACTTTTGACTTTTAACTTTTGACTTGTTTACTTGCTTTCGGTGAAGTCAGCGTCGATTACGTCGTCGCCACCAGGTGCGGAGGTAGAACCACCTTCGCCAGCACCAGGATCGGCTCCACCAGGCGCAGCACCACCAGCTTGTTGATAGAGGTTAGTACCGATCGCGTAGAGTGTTTGTTGCAGTTCTGGCATTACCCGTTGGATCGCTTCGTCATCTTCTTTGTTGACGGCTTCCCGCAGGTCTTTAATTAAACCTTCAACCTTAGTGCGATCGCTCGCTGGAACTTTATCACCCAAGTCTTTCAACTGCTTCTCGGCTTGGTATGACAGAGAGTCAGCTTGGTTCTTGCGATCGACTTTCTCGCGGCGGTCTTTGTCAGTCGAGGCGTTTCTTTCAGCTTCCGTCACCATGCGCTCGACTTCATTCTTATCGAGAGTAGAAGCGCCAGTGATGCTGATTGACTGCTCCTTACCGCTACCCTTATCCTTTGCGGTAACGTTGAGGATACCGTTAGCGTCAATATCGAAAGTAACTTCGATTTGCGGTACGCCACGGGGTGCGGGAGGAATGCCATCTAAACGGAAGGTTCCCAAGCTCTTATTGTCATTGGACATCTCCCGTTCGCCTTGTAGAACGTGAATTTCTACATTCGTTTGACCGTCTACAGCGGTGGAGAAGACTTCTGATTTCTTGGTAGGAATCGTGGTGTTGCGAGGAATGATCCTTGTCATCACACCACCAAGGGTTTCTACACCCAGCGACAGCGGCGATACGTCTAGCAACAGAATGCCTGTAACGTCACCTGCTAGTACGCCAGCTTGGATCGCTGCACCAACTGCTACCACTTCATCAGGGTTGACGCTTTGGTTAGGATCTCTACCCAAAACCCGCTTGACAACTTCTTGTACGGCAGGAATACGGGTAGAACCACCAACTAAGACAACTTCATTGATAGCACTCTTGTCTAGCTTGGCATCGCGCATCGCATTTTCTACAGGAACGCGACAGCGATCGATCAAGTCCGAGCAGAGTTCTTCAAACTTAGCACGGGTGAGCGTCATATCCAGGTGTTTTGGACCATCCTGGGTTGCGGTGATAAATGGCAGGTTGATTTCTGCTTGAGTGACGCTAGATAGCTCGATCTTGGCTTTTTCTGCGGCTTCGGTTAAGCGTTGCAGTGCTTGTCTGTCTTTACGCAGGTCGATGCCTTCAGTTCTTCTAAATTCTTCAGCTAGGTAATCAACAATTTTCTTGTCGAAGTCGTCACCACCTAAGTGCGTGTCTCCAGAAGTGGCTAGTACTTCAAATACGCCATCACCTACTTCTAGAATCGATACGTCAAACGTACCACCACCTAAGTCAAATACGAGGATAGTTTCGTTGCTCTTTTTGTCAAATCCGTAGGCAAGCGAAGCAGCAGTAGGCTCGTTGATAATCCGCAGTACTTCGATCCCAGCGATTTTACCAGCGTCTTTGGTAGCTTGACGCTGAGAGTCGTTGAAGTAAGCAGGTACGGTGATAACCGCTTGAGTCACCGTTTCGCCGAGATACTTGCTAGCATCTTCTACCAGCTTGCGCAGGACTTGAGCGGAAATTTCTTCTGGAGCAAACTGCTTGCCAGCCGCAGGACAATCGAGTTTGACATTACCACTGCTATCCCGCAAGACTTTGTAGGACACTTCAGTGGTTTCGTGGGTGACTTCCTCATGTTTGCGTCCGATGAAACGCTTGACAGAGTAAAAAGTATTCTCTGGGTTCATCACCGCTTGACGCTTAGCGATTTGACCCACCAAGCGATCGCCATTCTTGGCATAAGCTACTACAGAAGGCGTTGTGCGAAATCCCTCAGCGTTGGCAATTACAGTAGGCTTACCACCTTCCATCACTGCCACGCAAGAGTTTGTCGTACCTAAGTCAATTCCAACTACTTTTGCCATCGGAGGTTCTGGCTCCCTAACACTAACTACTAAAAACGATTGAATACACTACAGCTAAAAGTTGAACTAGCAGCGCTCCAGCTTCAATACAATGTTTTTGTCTTTTTGTACTGATCTATATACTGATTGTGGGTAGCTACTTGATGAAGGGTGGTTTGCCGAACAAGTGTAAGGACGGTTGGTTTGCGATCGAGCTTGTCGCTTGCGCTTGTAGCTTGTCATGCCGTTTGCCACTGTTCAACCCCTAACATAGCTGCTGTATGCTTTCACTGTGTCTAATGTAGTGAACTCAAGGCTTGGTGGTTATAGGGTGAACCGTAATCGGTTGGGTGTGTTTGCCGTCAAAACTGTTATTCCACTACAATTACAGCAGCTCCGTTAATTTTGCCGCTACGCAGCGCATCTAAGGCTTCATTTGCTTGCACTAAGGGAAAAGGGTGAACTTCAGTCCGAATTGGAACTTGAGGAGCTAAAGCGAGAAATTCTTCCCCATCACGGCGCGTCAAATTAGCAACGGATCGCAATACTCTTTCTTCCCATAAAATTTCGTAAGGAAAGGCAGGAATATTACTCATGTGAATTCCCGCACAGACAACCACACCCCCCTTAACCACCGCACGTAAAGCAGTCGGAACCAAAGAACCAATCGGGGCAAAAATAATTGCTGCATCTAAAGGGACTGGTGGTAAATCTTCTGAACATCCAGCCCAGACAGCACCTAAATTTAGAGCAAATTCCTGCCCTTTTACGTCTCCCGCACGAGTAAAAGCATACACTTCTCGCCCTTGGTAGCGAGCGAGTTGAATCAAAATATGGGCGGCTGCACCAAAACCATAAAAACCAATTTTTTCTGCGTCCTCTGCCATTCTATAGGAGCGATAACCGATGAGCCCGGCACACAACAGCGGTGCAGCTTGCAAGTCGGGATAGCCTTCAGGAATGGGAAAGCAGAATTGGGCATCGGCTACAGCATATTCGGCATAACCACCATCGATTTGATATCCCGTAAACTGGGCGTAGTCGCATAAGTTTTCGCGTCCACTCAGGCAATAACGACAGCAGTTGCAAGTATGCCCTAGCCACGGAACGCCGACGCGATTACCTATTTGAAATTGTTGCACCTGTTCCCCTACAGCAGCAACGGTACCAACAATTTGATGTCCCAGTATGAGGGGAAGTTTGGGTTGGGTTAATTCTCCATCAACGATATGCAAGTCAGTGCGACAGACACCGCAAGCCCGAACCCGAATCAGTACTTGTTGCGAATTAGGCTGTGGTATTGGTAGTTCTGCTACTCGTAGCAGTTTACCCTGTGCCTCTAGTATCATTGCTCGCATAGAACATTTATCAGTTATCAGTTATCAGTTATCAGTTATCGATGACTAATAATCATTAACTGACAACCAATAACCCTCTATTTACTGTTTTATACTATAGAAATGAGAAATATTGTATTTGTATAAATAACTTGCGATCGCACAAGATTTTAGAAGTAAAGTTCAAGCGTAGGGTGGGCATTGCCCACCACTCTATTTATTTCTTCTGAATTGCTAGCGAGGCAGCGTAAGCAATTTCATCGGTAGCTGGATCGTCGGTAGAAGGAACTCTATACTCTGCTTCCACAATTTGTATGTCTTTCTGTGTCAGAGTAATTGTAGCAATACCGCGATCGTTTACCGGTACTTCCTTCCCTTCATATTCTACAGTTACATCTGTTACGGGTTTGCCTTCAAACAAGACTTGCACGCGCAACGAGCCACCTGCACCAACATCAAACGGATCTTGTAAAGGTACAATTTCCATTTTCATTCCAAATGGTTGGGTGGCTAAACCCGTAGGCTGGAAAAAAGATTTGGTGTATTTGTATGTGTGAGTAACTTCAGTCGCTTCGTTGTTAGCTGCTAAAGCATCTGGTCGGAAAACATTTGTGTATTCATCGTCATTAGAAACAATGAAGTAACCATTGTTATTGACGGCAGTAATGACAGCAATATCTCCTGGGGAAACTAGGGTTACGCCTTCAAATTTTCTTTTAACTTCTAGCGGTTGAGGAAATCCATAACTATTGTAAGCTGTAGCTTCTTGAAATTTGATTGAATCGTATGCTTCTGGTTTATCCTCCTCTGGATGCCCGTATAAAACTTCATACTCTCCTTGCTTTTCGCCCTTGATTACCCAGATAACGTGGGCGAAAACTGGCTGACTAATTAATGGTAAAATTGTCAGAGCCAGCATCAATTTGCTGAGATATTTCCTCACAATCGCTTCCTCATTTAGTAATTCATGAATTACTATTTCTTACTGCGAAAATACTTGAACATCTGCACAGGTATCGAGTAAGAAATCAGTAATTATTAGATAGTTTCAGTAAACTTTTTTTATTGAGAAAAAACAATGCCCCATCTGGGCATCCACACGAAAAATTTTATTAAAAGAAAGTAAATTTTGAGTGGGATCTTATACAATGTCAATAGCGCAACTACACTATTACGTGCTGCTTGAAAATAGTAAAATACAAAACGATAAACAAAGCAAAATTATTTAATGCGAAAATGACAGAGTTCTCATTAGAGCAGAAGGTTAAATAAAAAGTTGGAAGTCGTTCTTTAAATAGATTTATTAAATATAAAATACGATATTTACTCCCTTAGAGTGATGTCAGAAAGTTAATGCATTCTCAAGAGTTTGAATAACGGTCGATCGCAACCAATCTTTCGGCTGATGTCTCACTTCTCGAACTTAATTACATTAATTAATAAAAGTTCAAAATTAATAATTTAAACTCGATATTTTTCCTAGCTTCGATGGATTTGAGCGGAAAAACGAGTCATATAAAGGAGACACAGTGACAAAACTCAAGCCGATCGCGCAACAAGTTGTGGCAATTGTTGGTGCATCTAGTGGAATTGGAAGAGAAACAGCATTAAAGTTTGCTGCAAAAGGTGCAAAAGTTATCGTGGCAGCCCGTAGCGAACCAGGGTTGCTCTCCTTAGTAGAAGAAATCGAAGCGGCAAAAGGGGAGGCGACTTATATTCTGGCGGATGTTAGCGACTTTCAACAAGTCAAAGCGATCGCAGATAAAGCAGTAGCAACCTACGGCAGACTCGATACTTGGGTTCATGCGGCTGCTACAGGTATTCTTGCCCCGTTTGAACAAATTACGCCAGAAGAATTCAAACGTGTCATTGACGTTGTATTGATGGGACAAGTGTATGGCGCAATGGCAGCTCTACCATATTTAAAGCAAGAAGGACGGGGGGCGCTAATTCATATTTCTTCATTAGAAGGTAGGCGATCGCTCCCTTTGCAAAGTCCTTATTCGTCAGCTAAGCACGGCTTAGAAGGCTTTCTCGAATCTCTGCGCGTCGAATTACAACACGAAAACATCCCTATCAGCGTCACCAGTATCCTACCTGCTGTGATCAATACTCCCTACTACAACAAAGTCAAAACCAAACTGGGAGTAAAACCCACGGGTATACCTCCTTACTACCAGCCGAGCCTGGTTGCCGATGCCATCCTCTACGCTGCCGAACATCCCACCCGTGACTACATTGTAGGAGATGTAGGTAGAGTCCTAGATCTGCTGCAACGGCTATCACCATCTCTAGTAGATACTCTTCTGGTACTGGTAGGTTTTCAAGGACAACGTACTAAGGAAGTGAAGTCAGAAGATGCACCTAACAACGTCTTTGCTCCAATTACAGGCTACGACAAAGTTGAAGGCGATTTCCGCCACTGGACGATTCCCAGTTTTACCGAGTGGCTAGAGAAAATTTTGCCTTAAATGTAGAAACGTTACATGTAACGTCTCTACATTTAATGTCTCTACAACGTAATCTCTACCCTGTGCTTTGGCACTTTAATTCTCGCGAAAGAGACAAAGCCAAAGCAAATTCAGATATCTTCATAAAAACGCCAACAATAGTAGAGACGTTACATGTAATGTCTCTATAGCGATCGCAACGAAAATTTGGAGGGTAAAAAATATGATTAACGATCCAGCCAGACCACCAAAAGAAGACTCGCAGGAATCCGAAACTGCTGTGAGTCCGACACAACAAGAAGACCCAAGAGCAGCCGAACCTGGTAGAGGTGCGCCAGGAAACGACCACATTGGCGTACAAACCGCTCAAACTACAGCGGTTAATGCACCTGATGCGGTGATTCCAGCTAATACTCCAACCGAACAGAGCAAACAACAACTCGAAGCCTTTAAGCAACAGGAAGAGGAAGAGGGCGAGGGCTTTACGACCACAGATGGTTATGTTGTTGATGAGTCTGGAAGGCTTGATAACTTCGCGATCGAACCACCAATGTATGTAGAGGGTGAAGAACCTCCTACGAAACGATAATAGTTATCAGGAATCGTAGGGGCGGGTTTAGCCCCAAGTCTCAAAACCGTCACCAGAAATCGGCATTCAATACCCGCTCCTACGCTTGGTGTACGGGCGGGCTTAGCCCCAAGTCTCACAACAACCAGAAATCTGCGCTTGTTCTTCTCTTACACCCTATCCCTATATCGTTAAGTTTGCATTTTTCTCGCTAAAAATGGGCAGACTATGAATAACAATTTATAGATATGCTGCCTTAAAACAGTGCCAGAGAAAGAACCACAGCAAACTCAGCATTGGCTGGAGATCGAAGATAACGCAGGTAAGCGCGTAGTCGTTTTGGAGGCTGCCACCTGCACTCTGGGGCGTGACTCTTCTAACTCGATTGTATTGCAGTCTAAGCTTGTCTCTCGCCAGCACGCGATCTTGTTGCGCGTCACAACTCCTGGTACTGCCAACCATTTTTTTCGCATCATTGACGGTAATTTACAAGGCAAGCCCAGCACGAATGGCATTCGCATCAATAAAAAATCTTGTTTCTCGCACGACCTCAAACACGGCGATGAAATTGAATTTGCTGGAGATGTAAGTGCCACTTACTACTGCAATAGCGATCGCGAATCTGATTCTAGTGGACTAAATTCTAGCTCTCATCACAGCCCACCTACGCAAATTATTGAAAATATCGAGTTTGCTAATTCTAAAGAGTCAGTACTCGTTCGCTTGGCTTCATTTCCTGAATTAATATCAAATCCGATACTAGAATTCGATCTCACGGGCGATATTACTTACATTAACCCCGCAGCGGTGGCTCAATTTCCCGATCTGCGGGAAGTGAAACTCCAGCATCCAATTATGGCTGGAATTGTAGAAAGAGTGCAAGACGATCGCGAAACGTTTTTTGTTCGTGAAATAGAAGTTCTTGACAAAATTTTCGAGCAATCCGTCCACTACTTACCTGAAAATGAGCTGGTCAGAAGCTATATCGTCGATATTACCGCGCGCAAGCACACCGAGCTAGCACTGCGAGAAAGCGAAACTAAAAACCGGGCTTTGCTCAAGGCAATCCCCGACTTAATCTTGCGGATCGGTGCGGATGGAACGTATCTGGACTACATACCAGCTAAAGACAGCGAGTTTTCTGCCACCAGCAGTCAAATGATTGGTAAGAACGAGTACGACGTGTTACCAATGGAAGTCGCCGAACAAAGAATGCGCTACGTCCATGCTGCTTTAGAGACAGGTAAACCCCAGCTTTTTGAGTACCAACTACAGGTTAACGATAAAATTCGCGTGGAAGAAGCACGCATCGTTGTTAGCGGCGATCGCGAAGTACTAGCTATTATCCGAGATATTACAGAGCGCAAGCGGGTAGAAACTTTATTACAACAAGCATACGACGAATTAGAGCTGAGAGTAGAACAGCGCACGGCAGAATTAAGATTAGCCAACGAGCAACTACGCAGAGAAATTACCGAACGCCAGAGGGTAGAAGAGGCTTTGCGTTCCAGCGTCGCTACCAATCGCGCCCTGCTAAATGCAATTCCCGACTCCATGTTTCGTCTCAGTCAAGATGGCACTCTCCTCAACTACAAAGCAGCAAAGGATGATTGGCTGATTGCTTCTCACACCGAGCCAGTTGGCAAAAAACTCTCTGACCTATTTGTGCCAGAGATCGCTCGACCATTAGTAGAATGTGTCGAGCAAGCGATCGCTACAGGTGAAATCCAAGTCTATGAATATAGATTGACAATTGCAGAACAACCGCGAGATTACGAAGCCCGCATTGCTTTAAGCGAAGAAGACGAAGTGATGGCGATCGTGCGCGACATCACCGAGCGAAAAGGAGCAGAAGCAGAAATCAGACAAGCTCTAGCAAGAGAAAAAGAACTGAACGAACTCAAATCTCGCTTCGTCACGATGGCATCCCACGAATTCCGCACGCCATTGACGACAATTTTATCTTCAGCAGAGTTATTAGAAGATTACAGTTCCAAGTGGACAGAAGAGAAAAAACGCCATCATTTTCAACGCATCATTACCGCTGTCAAACACATGACTGGTTTGCTGGATGATGTCCTCTTAATTGGCAAAGCAGACGCAGGTAAGCTGGAATTCAATCCATCACCCATAGATCTGATCGAATTTTGCCGCGAACTGGTTGAAGGGATGCAAATCACAACCACTGCTCATAAAATTCTTCTGCGCACGCAGGGAGATAGTATCAATGCTGGTATGGATGAAAAGCTTTTGCGACAGGTACTAGGAAATTTACTCTCTAATGCAATTAAGTATTCACCTAATGGTGGAAGTATTTATTTCGACATTATTTCAAGGGAAGGAGCAGCAATCTTCCGAATTCAAGACGAAGGCATCGGCATTCCGATGGGCGATCGCGATCGACTCTTCCATTCCTTCCACAGAGCTAGCAACGTCGGTAATATCTCCGGTACGGGATTGGGACTTGCTATTGTCAAAAAATCTGTCGATGCCCACGGCGGTCAAATTCACATGAAAAGCGAAGTCGGAGTCGGCACGATCTTTATGGTGAAAATACCTCTTTGTTAGAAATAAGGGGCGAGGAGTGAGGAGCGAGGAGTAAGGGAATTTTGGCTGCGTAGATGCGGGATTCTTTGCACACCTGCTTCCTTGTCCCCCTAGTCTCCCTTTGCCCCCTAATCCCCACTCCCTCCGGTCGCGGGGAAGAGCGAGTTCCCCCTTGTCCCCCTAGTCTCCTCCTTCCTCTCACTCCTCACTCCTCGCTCCTCATCAGGGTGGCTACTACGCCTTTGGCATTACGGCTATTACCAATGCAGAGTTGTACTTGGGAAGGATACATTAACGGAAGAAACTACATAAAAGTTTATGTAGAGAGGGTGAAAGTGAAAACCTCTTCACCTTTTCAAACAGCTCGGTAGAGGAAAGCCCGTTATGTTTGAGCATTTCACTGATAAAGCAATTAAAGCAGTTATGCTTGCCCAGGAAGAAGCACGTCGCCTGGGTCACAATTTGGTAGGAACCGAGCAAATTTTATTAGGCTTGATTGGAGAAGGCACGGGAATTGCAGCAAAAGTATTAACCGAGCTGGGAGTGACCCTTCAAGCAGCCCGCGCCGAAGTGGAAAAAATTATCGGTAGAGGAAATCGTCCAGCGATGGCTGAAATTCCCTTTACACCAAAAGTCAAGCGCGTATTCGAGCAAGCTTTCACAGAAGCACGCACTTTGGGGCATAATTACATCGGTCCAGAACACGTGTTGTTAGGTTTGCTCCAAGAGGGAGAAGGTGTCGCTGGAAAAGTCTTGCAAAACTTGGGGGTCGATCTAGACGAAGCCCGTGGTAACACGATTCGCAAGTTGGGTGAAGTTGCAACTGTTGCTAGTGCTGGTAGACAAGGACGCAAGGGTTTTGGCACAGCCCCCAGCAAAACTTCGACGTTGGATGAGTTTGGGACGAATTTAACGAAGCTAGCGGCGGAAGGTAAGCTAGATCCTGTCGTCGGTCGTGAAAAAGAAGTTCAACGAGCCGTGCAAATTTTAGGTCGGCGCACGAAGAATAACCCCGTATTGATTGGCGAACCTGGTGTTGGTAAAACTGCGATCGCCGAAGGTTTGGCGCAGCGGATTGCTAATAATGACGTGCCTGATACTCTCATAGACAAGCAGCTATACAGTCTTGACATGGGTTCGTTAGTTGCCGGAACTCGCTATCGCGGTGACTTTGAAGAGCGGATCAAATCTGTTTTGGATGAAGTGCGATCGAATAGCAGTGTTATCCTATTTATCGACGAAATCCATACTTTAATTGGCGTAGGTGGTGTCGAAGGCGGAATCGATGCGGCAAATATGCTCAAACCTGCCTTAGCTAGAGGCGAGTTGCAGTGCATGGGAGCTACTACCCTAGATGAGTACCGCAAGCACATCGAACGGGATGCAGCACTAGAAAGGCGTTTTCAGCCAGTGATGGTAGATGAACCTAGTGTTGTCGAGACAATCGAGATTTTGTTTGGGTTGCGCGATCGCTACGAGCAACACCACAAAGTTAAGATGTCAGATCTAGCTTTGGCTGCTGCTGCTCAACTGTCCGATCGCTACATTAGCGATCGCTTCTTGCCCGATAAGGCGATCGATTTGATCGACGAAGCAGGTTCTCGCGTCCGCTTCCGCAACTCGAAGCAGTCTCCCGAAACCCAAGCACTTAAGCAAGAATTGGTGCAGGTAACGAAAGAGAAAGAAGCCGCAGTCTCGGCACAAGATTTTGACAATGCTGGTAAATTACGCGATCGCGAGTTGGAAATCGAGCAACAGTTAAAGGCGATCGCTGACAATAGAAAGCAAGAAATCGAAAACGCTAGCGTTCCTGTAGTAGACGAAGAAGACATTGCTCAAATTGTCGCTTCTTGGACGGGCGTACCAGTCAGCAAGCTGACGGAATCCGAATCAGAGTTGCTGTTGCACTTAGAAGATACTCTGCACCAGCGTCTCATCGGACAAGAAGAAGCTGTTACAGCTGTTTCTAAAGCTATCCGCAGGGCGCGAGTTGGATTGAAGAATCCCGACCGTCCGATCGCTAGTTTTATCTTTTCTGGTCCTACTGGTGTAGGTAAGACAGAGTTGGCAAAATCCCTTGCTGCATACTTCTTCGGCTCTGAAGAAGCGATGATTCGCTTGGATATGTCGGAATTCATGGAACGGCATACTGTTTCTAAGCTAATTGGTTCGCCTCCTGGCTACGTTGGCTATGACGAAGGCGGACAGCTAACGGAAGCCGTACGGCGCAAACCATACACCGTGTTGCTATTCGACGAGATCGAGAAAGCACACCCCGACGTGTTTAACATGCTGTTGCAAATCATGGATGACGGTCGTTTGACCGATGCCAAGGGACGCACGGTAGACTTTAAAAACACGCTGATTATTCTCACCTCTAATATTGGTTCGAGAGTCATTGAAAAAGGTGGCGGTGGGATTGGATTTGAATTAGGTGGCGATCGCGCTGACGCACAATACGATCGCGTTCGCAACTTAGTCCAAGAAGAACTCAAGCAACATTTCCGTCCTGAGTTTCTCAACCGCCTTGATGAGATTATCGTCTTCCGTCAACTCAACAAGAATGAAGTCAAGCAAATTGCTGACATCATGCTTCAAGAGATCTCTAACCGCTTGACCGAGCGTTCTATTACCTTGAAAGTGACAGAGCGTTTTAAAGATAAAGTTGTCGATGAAGGCTACAATCCCAGCTACGGTGCTAGACCGTTACGCAGAGCAATGATGCGGCTGTTGGAAGATTCTTTAGCTGAAGCTATGTTATCCGGTCGCATTAACGATGGCGACACAGCTTTAGTTGATGTTGATGCTGACGGTCAAGTCCAAGTCAGTAAAGTAGAAGCGAAAGAGTTGATGTTGTCTTCTGCTAGCTAGAATGTTTTTGAATAAACCATAAATGTAGGGTGGGCAATGCCCACCCTACTTTGTACTATGAGAGCAAAAATTGCGGATACAATTCTGTTTCTTCACCGCGAGGACGTACCGACTTATAAAAAAGGTGGTTCTGTGGTTCGTAACAGCTATTTTTGGGCGCTGCGTTCCATTGCTGGTAGATCGGTACGCGATCGCGATTGGGAATATGAATCAGAAGTTTGGTTTGCTCTGGCGCGAATGCTACTATCCTTCAGTGAATCGGGTTATCTCGCTTTGCGAGAAACCATCCTCGAATTTCCCCCAACTCAAGAAAAAATTCCTGAGATCCTACGTCCTGTTGCTACTTGGGAGTGAGCGGTTGTCAGTTGTCGTAGGGGCGGGTTTTGAGGGAAAATTTCGGCTCGCCAGCGGTGAATCGTTGGCTAAACCCGCCCGTACAAGAGTTGGGAGGAACTACAAATCACTCTGTTGCTGACTCGTAGCTAATTTGATCGGATTGGCAATTGTGCGGTTCGACGCGGATAGCGACTCTGACCGAACCGTATCGGTCTCGTAACCGTGCTTCTACTTCTTCGGCTATGTAGTGGGCGGTTTCGATGTCAGAAGAGTAGATGACTAAATGCATTTCAATAAAAACTTGCCGACCGACTACGCCACGGGAGGCGATATCGTGACAGTTGATGACTCCAGGTACGGACATGGCGATCGCGTGAATTTCTTCAGGCGCGATCGCGATTTCATCGACTAACCAAGGTAAATTTTCTTTCAGAACTTCCCAGCTACTGCTAAATACTAAAAAAGCGACGGGAAAAGCCAAAATTACATCAAGCCACGGTAGTAGAGGGATACCCGATTCCTGTCCCTGCCAAACACCAATTAACCCCGTCAATACCGTGAGCGTAATCCACCCATCGCTCATCGTATGTTTGGCATCAGCAATCAAAATCGAACTGCCCAATCGTTGTCCTTCACCATCCTCGTAATAGGCAAGAAAAATATTCACGCCCAATACGATCAGCAACAACCACAATTCTGGTGCAGAAACCTTAACTAACTCTGCACCTTTAAGCATTCGCTCTATAGCTGTTTGTAAAATTTCAAAACCTGCAATGCTAATAAAACCCGCGATTCCCAAAGCTCCTATCGCTTCAAATTTTTGATGTCCGTAAGGATGATCGCGATCCGGTTCTGGTGAAGATAGGTTATTGGCAACTAGCCCCAAAATGTTGTTACTACTATCTGTCACGCTATGTAAAGCATCCGAGAACAAGCTGAGAGAACCAGTCCACCAAGCCAGGATTGCTTTGAGTATTGTCACGCTCAAATTCAGCAGTAAGGTAACGAGCAATACCTTCCGTACTGCTCCACGGTTATCGTTTCCCATACCATTTCATGTTATTTGCTCTTAAGTAGTTGTTGTTTTTGGTCATAATTGACACAAGAGTATACAAAATTACTAGATAATAAAAGACTGCTATTGTCTAGTTTTACTTATTAGCTCAAATCACCTGTTTTTAACCTACGATACGTTGTTATTCCATAAATTGAATCATATGGTTTAAATTCTCTTATGGTAAAGTCCAGTTTTACATACTATTACAATAATCAGTCTGTCTTATTGAAAAAGATTATTGTTTAGCTCGGATTGTAAGGCTAAATTTAACAGCGATCGCACCGCTTTAATAAGTAGAGCTTTTCAAAATTGTGAATTAAATTCAATTTTTGTGAGTGGCTAGTGGCTGGTGGCTAGTGGCTAGTCACTGCTCCCTGCTCGTGCGCTCCCTTTCCTCATCAAAGCTAATACTGTTTGACTTGTATCCAGGTGGCTCAACGTGAATTAAAACCCGCACGGGGCTAAATTTCTCTTCCAGTTTGGCTTCTACGGCTTCAGTGATCCGATGGGCAGTATCCACATCAACAGCATCGACAATTAAATGCATTTCAATAAAGACTTGTCGCCCTAGTAAACCACGGGAGGCGATATCGTGACAGTTAACCACCCCAGGTACGGACATGGCGATCGCGTGGATTGCTTCGGGGGCGATCGCGATTTCATCGACCAACCAAGGTAAATTTTCTTTAATCACCTGCCAACCACTCCAAAACACTAATAAGGCAACGGGAAACGCCAAAATTATGTCTAACCATTGGAGTTGAGGCAGATTTAAAACTCGTCCCTGCCAAATACCAATCAATCCTACTAACACGGTAATCGTCACCCAGACATCGCTCATAGTGTGTTTAGCATCGGCAATCAAAATCGGACTGCCTACCCTTTGACCCTCGCGACGTTCGTAAAAGGTCACGAAAATATTCACGCCCAGGACAATTAGTAGCAACCACAACTCTGATTCAGTAATTTTTACTGGTTGAAGCCCACTAAAAATTCGCTCGATCGCTCCTTGTAAAATTTCAAAGCAAGCAATGCCCAAAAAGGCAGCTATACCTAAAGCTCCTACAGCTTCAAATTTTTGATGCCCGTAGGGATGATCTCGATCTGGTCGGGGAGAAGAAAAGCGGCTGGTAATTAATCCCAAAACGTTATTGGCGCTATCCGTGATGCTATGCAAGGCATCGGCTAATAAACTGAGCGAACCCGTCCACCAACCTATTGTGGCTTTCAACGCCATCACAAATAAGTTGAGCAATAAAGTTATCAGTAAAACCTTACGAACTACAGAACGATTGTCTAAAATCATATATAAAAATTCTGAATTTTAAATACCAAATTCGGAGTCACAAACAATTGAATTATAGGAAATAATCTTTTAGTTTGTGGTTTTTATATAGAATTGAGACAATAAAAAAATTGGTAAATTGCATACTTAATGAATAAGATTAGCAATTAATTTTATATCTTTTCGCATTGTTTTGAAAAAGGCTCTTATCAGGGATAAATCAAAATAGCTGCCGAGAGACGAAGGAAGGACGAAAGAATTGCGGAGCAGCTATCAAGTCGTAAGTTGCTCCTTTGCAGTCGCAAGTTGCAAGTCAGAAGCATCTAGCCACCAGCCACTAGCCGCTATCCACGGATAACTGATAACTGTTAACTGATAGAATCAAATTTTAATTACCCGATCGTGACTCCTACACAATTAACCTTAAATTTAGTTGAAGGCTCGGTTTCCTTCAGCTTTTCGCCAACGGCAGCACGGGAATTACAGGCTGCGATCGCTCAGTTGATGGATCGTCTCAAAGCAGTTGCAGTCAAATCTACACCAATTGGCAAAGCCACTCCTCAACCTCCGATGGAATATCGTCACGTGGGAGAAGTTTTTCTCGAAGTATTTTGTAATCCTAATATTTGGGCGAGTCCTTTTGCGGCAAAAGTTCTGCTAACCATCAAGGATAGTAACATTCGCATAACTAGCGAAGCCGAACTCACTCGCATCAGCGAAGACTTAGAGCGATATTTAGCAGAAACTGAGGGCTAGAGAACAGATGAGGGAGCAGTCTAAAATCCGCTAAAGTGGTACTAAATATCAAATGCAAGAATTGGAATGTCACCACGTCTTTTACTAGTCGATGATGAACCTGGACTGCGGGAAGCCGTCAAGGACTACTTAGAAGAAAGCGGTTTCGCCGTGCAGGTTGCAAGTAATGCCCGCGAAGGTTGGGATTTATTGCAGCAAAATACTCCTGACTTGGTGATTTCAGATATCATGATGCCCCAGGTAGACGGCTATCAATTTCTGAAGCAAATGCGCGAAGATCCCCGCTTCAAACGCCTACCAGTGGTATTTTTGACTGCTAAAGGGATGACAACCGATCGCATTCAGGGCTACAACTCTGGTGTAGATGCTTATATTCCCAAGCCTTTCGATCCCGATGAGTTGGTGGCAATTGTTGAAAACTTATTAGACCGTCGCCCCGTCAGTCAACCCTTAGCAGAAGGTGAAGCCCCCGACATCGCTGAATTAGCCAATCAAATCGCTCAAATTAAGGCAATGCTAACTCAGCGTAGTGCAATTAATACGACTCCCGCCCCAATAAAAATCGATCTAACCCCGCGAGAACAAAGCGTCTTGAATTTGGTGACAGAAGGATTGATGAACAAAGAAATCGCTCGCCGCCTGCAAACGAGCGTCCGTAACGTAGAGAAATACGTCAGCCGCCTTTTTAGCAAAACTGGTACAAATAGCCGTACTGAATTAGTTCGGTTTGCCCTAGAACATGGCTTGATTGAGTAGGTTGTAACTTATGGCTAGAAAGGCGATCGCCAGTGCGTGAAAGTATTATCCACTACAGTTTTTAGCCTACTCTACTTGAGTAAAAAGAGATAGGTGCGATGCTTCAAGGGGCAAAAAGTTCCTAGCTAACGGAGGAATTCCCTTGCATCTGAACTTGCTAGAGTTATGATGAAAGCTCAATTTAAGTGGATTGCTCCATGTTGCGTAAATTCACAATCTTGTTTTTAACCTTAACTTTATGCTGGACAACTGTAGCTTGTGGAGGACCAAATGAAGCGAATAATCCCCAAGCTACTAGAAATGTAGCCACGCGAGAAAGCGTTTCTAGCCAGCTCGCCGATGGTGAGTATCCCGTACAGCAGGCTGAATATAATGATGTTGATGGGACATATAGTTTAGTCTTACTCAATACCCCTCCTGGCACGCCCCCGGTTTACAATACTCAAAACTTACAAATGGCACGGCTGACCGACGAACAAATTAAAGCAGGTCAAAAGAGTTATTTGAAAGTAGAAAACGGACAGCCAGCTTTATATCTAACTGAAGATTTTCGGATTCAGTACGTCCATAACGTAACTGAGACGCAGACGAATCCGCAAACAGGACAGCAAGAAACCGTAGTTGTCCGCCGAGAAACGAGTTTCTGGACACCATTTGCCGGAGCCTTAGCGGGTAATATTGCTGGTCAGGCGATCGGTAGCTTGCTATTTAGACCTCAGTACTACGTTCCACCCGTCTATCAACCAGGGGTAAGCGTTCTCAGAGGCTATGGCGGTTATGGCAATACTTACGATCGCGCCGTAAGCAGCTATCGCACCCGTTACAACGCAGCCCCAGCAGCAGTTAGAAACAGACAAACCTTCCGTACTACTGGTAGAATTAGAACTCCTTCAGGCAGCACGGTACGCACACCCGCACGCACGACTAACCGTCCCACTGGATCGGGTTACGGTACTAACATTCTGCGCCCATCGGGCAATCGTAACTCCACATACAGAAGACCATCTTCTGGTAGTTTTGGTAGTGGTAGTCGCAGCCGGGGTTCTTTCGGTAGTGGTAGCCGCAGCCGGAGTTCTTTCGGTAGTAGAAGACGCTAGACGTTAAATTTATCTGCGGTAGGGGCGCACAGATGTGCGCCCTGACGAATTTTGGGGATGGGCGTTGCCAGCCCTAAGTTATGTCAAAGCAACAACTGGCGGCTGCCAGCGCCCTACTGCTCTGCCAATAACGCTGAGTTCTTGCATGAGGCGATCGAATCTTTGCGGTGTGAGGGATTGAGGTCCATCAGATAGGGCTTTAGCAGGGTTTGGATGGACTTCTATCATCAGCGAATCTGCACCCGCCGCGATCGCCGCCATTGCCATTGATGGTACGTATTCTGCCCTTCCCGTGCCGTGGCTGGGATCGATCGCGATTGGTAGGTGAGTCAGCGATCGCAATACGGGAATAACCGATAAATCTAGGGTATTTCGCGCATACTGGCGATCGAAGGTACGAATACCCCGTTCGCACAAAATCACGTTAGGATTCCCCGCAGCCATGATATATTCAGCTGCCATCAACCATTCTTCAATTGTGGCTGACATCCCTCGTTTTAAGAAAACTGGTTTGGGTTGCGCTCCCACTTTTTTCAACAGCGAGAAATTTTGCATGTTCCGCGCCCCAACTTGGACGACATCGGCGACTTCTACAATCTTGTCCAAATCTTCCGCGTCCATCACTTCAGTAATGATGCCCAAGCCCGTAGCCTCCCGTGCCGCAGCCAGCAAGCCTAAAGCACTTTCACCATGTCCTTGGAAAGCATAAGGAGATGTCCGAGGTTTGTACGCTCCACCGCGCAACAGTTTAGCTCCTGACGCTTTGACATACTGCGCCGTAGCCACGATCATCTCTTCATTTTCAACCGAGCAGGGACCAGCAATTGTCACCACTGGATGATTTTGACCGATGTGAACTGCTCCGTCGGGCGTTTCGATCGCTACGTCTGTAGGTTGTCCGTGACGAAATTCTAAACTCGCACGTTTGAATGGTTGTTCTACTCGCAAAACTTGTTCGATCCAAGGACTAATTTCTTGCATTTGCAACGGATCGAGGGCGGCTGTTTCCCCTACTAATCCGATCACAACTTTATGTTTCCCCACAATTTTTTCAGGCGTCAGCCCTCGACCGCACATTTCTTCACTAATGCGATCGATCTCTTCTTGTGGCGAACCAACTTTCATCACAATAATCATGCCAAATTCCTTATTCAGTTATCAGTTATCAGTGGCTAGTGAAAGCGTGGCTGGTGACAAGAGTTGAGTCTAACAACTAACCACCAGTCACTAACCACTCACGACTCGCTGCTCGCTAAATAAATACTTAGATGAAATTTTTATATAACGAAGGGATGAAAAGTTAAAGGTGGTGCGATCGCCATGCAAAAGCCCTGTTCGTCTCCTTTTCACCCACTCGCCTCGTTCAAGTTAGGTTAAGTACTAAAAGTTGGTGGCTGACATTTTAGTTAAACATTCTTTTGCCGATTTGCTCGCCAAGCTTCTACCATACGCCCCCAGTTAGTCTGGAACTCTTGTCCGCCCCAGATGCCTCCGATTCTATCTTCATCCCAAGAAGCAGAGAGAATACCGTAGGTAATTCCTAACACGCCTAAGCCAAAACATCCCATGCTTACCATCAACACGGCTATGGGAGGCAATCTCAACCAGCCGTTGCTCACAACTATGTAGCTGACAAAAAATGTAGATACCCCGAAAAATGTTGGTATCCCAGCAAACGCCGCCATCCGCCGTGCCATCCGACTGCTAACAACTTTAGGAATAGCAATTTCTTCCTTTTCCCGCTTCGTTAACTTGCGGTTCGGTTGTGCTTTGGTTTCTTGAGTCGCAGAGGCTTGTACCTTGGGGGGTTTTTGGCGCTTCCTAGCAGGTTCAAACGGGAGGCGATCGCTTTGCTTTTGCGGTTCTTCAGCTGCCATAGTTTCCAACCCCTTCTAACCTCGGATACCGAGACGAGCTAATAAATTCTGATATTTTTGTTTGTCTTCGCTTTGCAAGAAGCTTAACAGCCGCTTGCGCTGTCCGATTAATTTTAACAAACCCCGTCGCGAAGAGTGGTCTTTCTGATTGCTGCGTAGATGCTCGCTGAGACGGCTAATCCGCTCTGTTAGCATTGCTATTTGCACTTCAGTCGATCCCGTGTCGGTATCGTGAACTTGATATTCGGAAATAAGCTCTTGCTTGCGCTGTTGTGTCAGTGCCATGATTTACTCTTTAGTCATAAAATGCCGCGATTTTTCATTGTACCACAGGCTTTTATAGTGACCAGTTATCAGTAGAGAGTGGTGCGTGGTGCGTGAAGTAATGTAGCGCCATCCTTCAGTTCTACAATGGAAGTAAGCCACATTTGAGGAATAAGCCATGATTTGGCGCTACATGCTGGCATGGATTCCTATGGTATTTATTGGTATTATCAATGGTTTCATTCGAGAGGTGACATACGGGAAATATTTCAGTGAGTTACGCGCCCATCAAATTTCAACTGCTACTGGTGTCTTGTGGTTAGGTCTTTACATATGGGCGATCGCACATCTGTGGGGCTTTGATTCACCCAAGCAGGCGATCGCCGTTGGATTGCTCTGGCTGGGACTTACTGTTATCTTTGAATTTACTTTTGGTCACTTCGTTGCTGGACATTCATGGAGCAAGCTGCTGAGCGACTACAACATTTTGGCAGGACGAATTTGGCTCTTAGTCCTCATCTGGGTTGCGATCGCTCCTTGGTTGTTTTCCCGGTTTCTAGCTTAAGCAACAATACACAGCGCATCCATAAATCAATTTACTTTTTCATGTGTGGTATCCGGTGATAGCAAATTTCTTGCCTTGGCGGAATCAGCTGCAATTTGTGCTTTCAGTTCATCCAGGGAAGCAAACTTTTTTTCCGCTCGGATAAATTCCTCTAATTGAACGGCGATCGCTTTACCATAAAGATCGCCCGACCAATCAAACAAATGTACTTCTACCGTTAGCCCAATTCCGTTAACAGTAGGACGATAGCCAAGATTCATCACTCCAGACGCTAGAGGTAAAAGGCAAGAGGTAAATTCATCGTTTGATATTCCCCCTTGTCTTCCTTGTCTTCCTTGTCCATCATGTCTCTCACCTTCTATTAAAACCCTGACGGCATAAACACCAAGGCGGGGTAAAAACTTATTTTCGGGTAATTCAATGTTAGCTGTGGGAAAGCCAATGGTTCTTCCTAACTGCTGTCCTTTGACGACCTTACCTTGAAGAGTATAAGGACGAGCTAATAACAACTCGGCGCGTTTGACATTGCCTTCAGTTAATGCTTGTCGAATCGCAGAACTGCTAATCCTCTCGCCTTCACAGTTGTAGTTTGGCAAAATCGCCACGGGAATACCAAATCGAGCCGCGATCGCCTGTAAATCTGTTGCCGTACCGCTCCGCTGCTTGCCAAAGCGAAAATCTTGTCCGATACTAATTGTTTTCGCTTGCAGTTGTTGTACTAATATCTGTTCGACAAAATCTTCAGGACTTAACGCTGCTAGCTCTCGGTTGAAGGGTAGCAACACCAACTGCTCGATCCCCCAACTAGATAACTGCTGGACTTTTTCTGGTAGTGGTGTCAGCAGTTGGCGAGACTGTCCGCTAAAAAACTCCTGCGGGTGAGGGTTAAACGTCACCACTGTTGAATGGAAAGCCGTTAATTCCGAATTCTGACTTCCGAATTCCGAATTCTTCACGACAGGCTGAATCACTTGCTGATGCCCGCGATGCAAACCGTCAAAATTTCCCAGGGCAACAGCAGTTGGAGTTAGAGCGTTAGTAGTAGATTCAGTTATCCACACGCTTTACATTTTGACACAAACTACACTTTGGCACAAATGATTTGCTTGCCGTAAATCGCTCGTGACTTACCGATCGCACCCAGATGGAAAATTTATTTGCCGTTGACTTAATTGTTGTAAACCCGATGCACAAGTCAGGTTATATTGCAACGGCGTGACGGTAATGTAATTTTGGCGAATCGCATCCACGTCGGTAGGAATATTTTGAGGCAAATGCAGATCTGGTTCTGGTTCCACTTCTTCTAATAGTTCCCCTGCCAGCCAGTAATAAGTTTTACCACGGGGATCGACTCGTTTTTCAAAGACATCTACATATCGTCGTATGCCCTGACGAGTGAACGTGACTCCAGTAATCTCTGCTTGTGGCACGGGAGGAACGTTAACGTTGAGTAAAATCAATTGTGGTAGCGGTTCCCGTTCCAACTGCGCAACCAAAGACCGAGCAAAGTTAGCTGCGACTTGAAAATCTTGATGGGTAAAACTAGTAAGGCTAAAAGCAATACTAGGGATGCGCTCAATGATCCCTTCCATTGCGGCAGAAACCGTACCGGAATACAAAATATCAGTACCTAGATTCGCCCCTTGATTGATGCCAGACAGAACCAGATCGGGGGGGGTGTCGAGTAAAGCCCACAAAGCCAACTTCACGCAGTCAGAAGGAGTGCCAGAACACGCCCAAGCTTTAATTTTGGGATGAAAAATCGATTCGATCGGTTCGGCGCGGATCGGCTGATGCAGGGTCAAACCGTGTCCAGTCGCCGATCGCTCGCGATCGGGGCAGACGACAAATACATCGTGTCCCGCCTCAGCTAAAGTATTGGCAAGGGTGCGGACACCAAGAGCGTAAATGCCATCGTCATTGCTGATCAGTAGTTTCATTGGGAGAGTAGGGAGTGGCTGGTGGCTGGTGGTTGGTGGCTGGTGGCTGGTGGCTGGTGGCTGGTGGCTGGTGGCTAGTGGCTGGTGGTTGGTGGTTGGTGGTTGGTGGCTGGTGGCTAGTGGCTAGTGGCTGGTGGCTGGTGGCTGGTGGTTGGTGGCTGGTGGCTGGTGGCTGGACTCTTTTCTAGTCACTAGCCACTAGTCACTAATCACTGATAACTGCTTTACACTGATAGGATAGACGCAGTTAGACATTTTATTATTGTTAGCAGCTAAAAGAGCATGACCGACCAGCCTAGTAACTTAGTCACTCAACTAGAAACGCTACGACAGGAAGCGCAAACCGCGATCGCTGCTGCCGATTGCCTGGAGCGATTGGAGGAACTCAGAGTAGCATACTTGGGCAAAAAAGGTCAGTTGTCTGCAATTATGCGGCAAATGGGTCAGCTCTCAGCTGAAGAACGCCCGCAATTTGGCTCGATCGCCAACACCGTTAAAGAAGCGGTACAAGCAAATTTAGACGACCGACGTACAAAGCTTCAAGCAGCCCGACTCCAGGCGAAATTAGAATCTGAAACTATAGATGTGACTATGCCTGGGGTTTTTCGTCCCCTCGGTCACGCCCATCCCCTCAACAGTACTACTGACAGAATTATTGATATTTTTGTCGGTCTGGGTTACACCGTAGCGACGGGACCGGAAATCGAATCGGATTACTACAACTTCGAGGCACTCAATTTCTTACCCGACCATCCAGCACGGGATATGCAGGATACATTATATCTCCCCGACGGAAATTTGCTGCGGACTCATACATCAAACGGGCAAATTCATTATATGGAAGACAACGAGCCGCCCGTGCGAATTGTGGTTCCAGGTCGCTGCTATCGGCGAGATACTGTAGATGCTACCCATGCCGCAGTTTTCCATCAGATAGAATTTTTTGCGGTAGATGAAGGTATAACTTTCACCGACCTCAAAGGTACGATCCAAATATTTTTACAAGAAATGTTTGGTGACGTGCCGATCCGCTTCCGTGCTAGTTATTTCCCCTTCACCGAACCGTCAGCTGAAGTAGACGTGCAATGGAAAGGACGTTGGTTGGAAGTTATGGGCTGCGGCGCGATCGATCCGAACGTGTTGAAAGCTGTAGGATACGACCCAGAGGTATACACCGGTTTTGCCGCTGGTATGGGTGTGGAACGGCTGGCAATGGTACTCCACCAAATCGACGATATTCGTCGCTTTTACAGTAGCGATCTGCGGTTTTTGCGACAGTTTTAAATGAATGTCATTGGTTATCCGTCTTTGGTCATTTGTAACTCAGCGAATGACCTAATGACTAGTGACGAATAACACACTCTGTTTCCAAAACTGTAACCGTAGTAGGAAGACTTATCAGAGGTGTCATACTTAGAATTTAAGTTAAGCAACAACATAAAACAGTTGCTGACTGTTTATAAGGGACAAAAAATTTCGCACGCAAAATACTTATGATAGTTATCGAGAATACAGTGAATGACGGACGATTCAACCGCGAACGAGCAAGTTTTTGGCAGAGGCGATATGCTGTTCGTCTAGGTAGGCTTTACGTACAGCTAGCAGCTAACAACGTCTTCTTGAAGTTATTTGAAGGTTCGGATAGAGATCGCCTCAACTGTTCGGCTTCCTAACTCGTTTCGGTACTATGCTATTTTTGTAGGCAGAGCCTCACAGAATTTTTTTTTGGGGACGAAATGATGCGCCCAGTCTCATTTATAACTCTAGCTCTCCTCATCACTAGCGTGCTTTCTACTACAGCACGGGCAGAGAATCGGCAAATAATTACTCAGCTAGAATTGCGCGATCGCAGCGTTAAAATTATTTCTGGTTCCCAAGGATTAAACTACTCCGTTTTTTCCCAAGATGGCACGGTATTGGATGCAAATTTGAATGAAACCCAATTGGCAGAGAAGCATCCCGAACTGCACGAAAGAATCCGTCCTGCTGTTGCTAAAGATGCTAGTAGTTCTGAGGCAATGCTGTGGATGGGTGAGTTTCCAGATATTTCTAAATAGGTAGACAAGAGAATTCTCGATCTGGCAAAACTCAACAGAATTACCAAAGACAAGCTATTGATAATCTCTCCATAATCTATTGCTGCTAGTCTGAGACACTAATCGACTAGCAGTATTCATATGGAGGATAGTCTGCATGGCATCACCTTTTTATCTGACTATCAAAGGTAAATTTGTCATAGCAGACAAAGAACCAGATGGAGATTCTGTACGCTTCATTGCTGACGATTCAGATTTATATCAAGAACTCCAGCGCAACTATCGAATTAAACCTTCTCGCGATCGCAGCGTTCAATTGCGATTTGAAGGTATAGATGCTCCAGAAGTACATTATGGCAGGTATGCCCAACCTCTAGGGGACGAAACCCGCGATTTTCTTTTAAAAAAGATGGGTTTTGCCAAAATCAAATTTCAAGGCGATCGCGTCCAATCTGCCGATCCCGATACTATATCTGGGGTAATTTTAACTCAGGCAGCTGATGTCAACGGGCGACCTATATCTTATGCACTAATTGGAAAGAATGCCGCACAGCTAGAAAACGGAGACTGGACGCAAGTTGAACCAGAACTTTTGCGCCAAACTCTTAACTTTCTAATGATGGCTGAGGGCAGAGCTTATTATACTGTTTATACTTCTACACCGCGATCGCATCGTCAAGTCCTACGGGAAGCAGCTTTAGCAGCGCGGGAAAAAGATTTAGGAGTATGGGCAGCAGATAGTACTAGTATTTTCAGATTAGTAGACTTCGATTCTATTACTCCTCCCAACGGTCAATTAATTCTACCAAAGTTATTTCGGCGCTGTACGGATTATCTTAAAGCTGTCGCTGACGGTTATAGCGGTAATCTTGCAGATTGGCTAGAAGGTGTTTCTCTCCAGCGATCGCGCAATGAAAATGATGCAGTTATTATTCGCGATCGGACTCAAGTTTCTCTGAGTAGCCTGATCGAACAATATAACAGTCAGATCGCATTTCAAGAAGATTTATTAGATATTACTTTCGTAGAAAAGACGTAACCGATTATCAATTATCAGTGTAGAGACGCTACATGGAACGTCTCTACACGTTGTCAGTGATGCAAGGGAGTACGCGAGCAGCGATCGATAACCATCAACTGTCTCCTCAATTTTAACTTTTGACTTTTGACTTTTAACTTTTAACTTTATTTATCTAATGCGTCATTGCTATTTCTATCCATTTAGGATAAGCATAAGATTTTTGAACTTTTAACTGCGATCCAGTGTAAGTTGTACCTATCAACTCAAATATACTTTGTAGTTTATCCATTTTCTGTGGTTCTGTTCCAAAGGTTTCTAAAGCCAGACTCCACCAGGCATTATTTTGGATAGTTAACTGAGTGAGTTCTAAGGCACAACCGTCATACAGACGTTGCGATCGCACTTTACCGATCCTCACCCAAGATTTTTGGCTCAATACATGCTTTGGTTGAAAACTTTCAGTGGTTGGATCTTCACACAACCATTTGCCCCATTTTTCTAACTTACCCTCCACCCGTTCAAAATGCAAACTCTTTAATTCTGCTTGTCGCCACTTAATTTCCAAACGTCCCTGGCGCAATTTTAATCCCATATATTCGCATTCAGGAACGTAGAGATACACGTCTTCTCTTGTTTCTGGTGCTTGCAATTGTCCGCCTAATTTATCTCGCTCAAACCAAGAGGAAACCTCTAAAGGTAACTCTCCTGAAATAAACCAACGCAGTTCCAAACTATTTAGCATATGTCATCTATTTGGGAACTGTATAACCTGCCTCTTGTGCTGCTAATGTGTTAGGAAAACATCTTAACGGCTCGACCTTATTGTATACGGGAGATTGGGGAGTGAGAGCAATTTTTCCTAATCTTTTGCTATCAATACCTTTGATTGGATTACCATCAGCACAACTTGTTTGTTGTGCTGTATCCTTTCGAGCTGATGGAGTAGATGTAGGTGCAGTATTTGTATTATTTGGTGAGCTTTGGGTATTATTCGTTAACTCACCAGATTGGTTATTACAGCCAGAAAGAATTGCAGCTGCAATAAGGATTAAGGTAGCAGCTGCTCTGCGAGAAGAAATTGAAAGTTTCATCAGCCTCAGCTTTTGTAGTGCGGACGACACTCTTGAAAATGCAACAGTTTATGCTGAAGTTGGTTGGTTAGCTTTGTCTAAGCTCGAACGTCCGCTTAACGAAAGCATTACCCGCGAAATCCCTGTAAACAAAATGCTAGCACCAACTAAAGTACCAATTATCCACGGTGCATTGAAGGGATACTGAAACCAAATCATTCCACCTAAGATTAAGGTGATAATACCGTCACCGAGTACCCAAGTCCAATTCTGTTGCGGACGCAAACGAAAAGCCAGAATTGTTTCAAAAACACCTTCCGCAAGCAGGAAACTACCTAGCAGCAAAGTCAGCGTTAATACACCTGTTAAGGGATAAACAAACAGCATGATGCCTGTAGCAATGTACAGAATGCTCAATACGAGTTTCCAAGCAAAACCCCCATCATTGCGAGTCTGAAACGCATAAAATAGCTTAGCAGCTCCAGAGCTAATTAAAATCAGTGCTACCCAAGTCTCAAAAAATATGGTCGAGACAGCAGGTAAAGCGATCGCAATAACTCCGAATATAGTGAGTAGTATGCCGACGAGCAGAGAGCGATCGATACCTTTGTTACTGTTAGAAGAAATATCTGTTGTCATTTCAATTTTCCCGTACTGGAAACAATACCATCACGCTAGATAATTTCTCTAGTACTTGGGTAGGATCTTAGGGTAGAGTTATCAGGTATCAGTTGTCAGGGAGCAGTTAATCCCGACTTACAACTTACGACTTCTTCTCTTACCATTACTCACTGTTGACTAAAATCCCATTTCCTGTAATTTTTGGGACAATTGCCTTGCTACAGCAGGATTGCTCGATTCGTAAAGTGCGATCGCCTGTTGAAATGCTGCTAAACTTTCTCTTACCTGCCCTAGTTTCAGTAATGCGACTCCTAAATTCTGATAAGCTTGGGCATATTCAGGATTGAGTTGAATGGCGCGTTCGTAAGCTGCTATCGCTTCTACAAATTGTCCCATCGCCTTTAAAGTAATACCTAAATTGTAGTAACCTAAAGCAAAATTAGGGTCGATTTGTAAGACTTTCAAATAGTTAGACTTGGCTTGAGGTAAGTTTCCTATTTTTTGCCATAAGTTCCCTAAATTGTTATAAGCACCAATTTTTAAAAAGGAGGATACATTTAACTGAGCTGCTGTTTGATACGATGCAATTGCCAGCGATATTTGGCGCTCGTAACTATAAGCAAGTCCTAAATGATAGTGGAGTTCGTACAAAATTTCCTCATTGTTTGCCGCAGATTTCAGTCCTCGTTCTAATAATTCAATTCCTGGCACAACTTTTCCTGTTTGTACGTATAAAGCTCCCAACTTACTACAAACATAAGGATCGTCAGGATGACTAGCCAAAAAGCCTGACATAATCTTCTCAGCTTGGACGAACTTATCTTTTTGTGCAATTTGCTGTTGTTGATATCCATAGTGTAAGATAGCAACCCGATCTAAGTTAGCAATTTGCCAGTGGGTTTCGCGACGAAGAATTTCCGTAACGCTATCATCAATCATGGCGTGATAGGGACGAGCAAAATAGATATCTTGATGGCGGCGAAACAAACGAGAGACTAAAGAGTAAGGTGATTGTACTGCACCAACTTCTTGCCTTAGTAAATTAATTACCAAGAAGCGATCGCCGTCCATTGCCTGTTGTAAGTTCGGGATAATTTCTGGTACTAAAATCTCATCTGCGTCTAGCACTAAAACCCAGTCACCAGTCACGTGCTTAAGTGCCTCATTTCGAGCTGCACTAAAATCGTTACACCAGTTAAAGTGATATATTTTTGCCCCAAATTGCCGAGCTACTTCTACCGTGCGATCGCTAGATCCAGTATCTAAAACAACTATTTCTTCTACAACATCTTTAACACTATTGAGACACTGAGGTAGTGCTATTTCTTCATTTTTAACAATAATACAAAGGCTAGTTGTCATTTGTCACTTGTCATTTGTTATTTGTCATTTTTATCGATCGCGTCCATCTACGGTCGTAATTTTCTGAACGAGAGATTGCTTAAAAATTAAGTGCGATCGCCATAAATAATAAATGGTAATAAAAATCCGTTCAATTTCAAATTGAACGGAATTACAAGATTATCCTATCAGTTGTTGCTCGTTTGACTCAAAAGCAAAAAGCAACCAAAAGCCATCAGTTTAATGCTTTCCCATTTTGACCTTTAACTTTTGACTTTTGACTTCTTACAAGTCAGGAGGTAGCATCACTTTATCAATCGCGTGGATGACACCATTACTCGCTTTAATATCGGGTTGCACTACACTAGCATCGTTCACAGACACACCCTTGCTGGGATCGGCTTGTACGTTTACAGCACCCCCTTCTACTGTCTTGACTTCCCCAGATTTTAAGTCGCTAGATGTGACATTACCTGGTACTACGTGGTAGGTCAGGATTTTGACCAGAATATCTTTATTTTCAGGTTTCAACAACTCTTGCAAGGCATCTTGAGGTAATTGAGCAAAAGCTGCATCTGTCGGCGCAAACACAGTGAATGGTCCCTGTCCAGAAAGAGTTTCTGTCAAACCTGCTGCTTTGAGAGCTGCTGTCAAGGTTTTAAAGGAGTCATTAGCGGCGGCTAGAGCCACTAAGTTCTCCGTTGAAGGCTCAGTTGCTCCTGGTGCAGGAGTCACAGGACTAGGCGCTGTTTCTGGTGGCTGAGTTTCTGATGGGGGTGTAGTCGGTGTTGTGGGTGGCGTACCAGTACGACGGTTGTAAGGGGGTTCGTTGAAAATACTAGGTCTGGGATTAGTTGCTCCTCCACTCGACTGTTGCGCTTCCACAGGAAGTCCGATGAGGATACTAGCTCCTACAACTCCTATCAGGCTTGCTAGTAGCTTGAGCGTCTTATTGCACATTAAGCTATTGTGACTAATAGTGTGACTTGGAATTTTTCTCACTGTTGCGTTCCTCTATTGCTCCAAGAATTGTTAGACTATCGTTTCTTTGTCGTGTTCCGAGAATCTTAAGTTTTATAACATTCTCCGATCTTTTTGACAAACCGCACAAACATCCACTCTGCGAAAGGCTTTGGGTCAGCGGGGATTTTTAAGAATGGCTCGTTATAGAGACTTTGCTATTAACAGGCATTTTGAGTCAGCTCGCTAGTGTACCTCTAATAAAAAGTGGAAAAAAGATATTCGAGCTTGCATTGCGTTCGTTCAATTGCGTTCGTGCATGAGTGTCACTTCTATCA
The DNA here is from genome assembly GCF_000317125.1 of Chroococcidiopsis thermalis PCC 7203. Taxonomy (GTDB): domain Bacteria; phylum Cyanobacteriota; class Cyanobacteriia; order Cyanobacteriales; family Chroococcidiopsidaceae; genus Chroococcidiopsis; species Chroococcidiopsis thermalis. Next base: position 2,302,718 of record NC_019695.1, on the reverse strand, counting down.
AGCTAGATTGACTTGATTTATTGCATTTAAAAAATATCGATCCCATCTGCTTGCTACTCGCGATCGCTACCCCTTTCTAAAAAATCGCTGGAACAATTGGGACTATATCAAAAGATATACTATTATCCCAAAGGAATAATTTCAAAATATTAAAATCTAATGTGTTTCGTTTCATTTTTAATCGCTCCACTTGACAGATTGCATTTAGATTTCTTAAAAGTGAATATATCAGCAGACTCAAAAGTTTATATAGTTTAATTGTTGCGTTCATATTTCTTTAGGTTATTACCTGAGGTAGAGGGAATTACAAGTTTGAAAGTGATAGATTGCACTTGAATAAATGATGGATGAGTAGAAACAGGAGTTAATGATATGTGGAACATCATTGCTTGGATTGTTTTAGGACTAATAGCTGGAGCGATCGCTAAAGCCATCTACCCCGGTCATCAAGGTGGTGGTATCCTAGCAACAATTATTCTCGGAATTTTAGGCGCATTAGTAGGAGGCTGGCTAGGGTCTGTCATCTTCCCGGGTAGCGCAGGTGCGGCGGCGGCTGGAGTTGGCGCACTAACCATACCCAGCATTATTTTTGCCGTTCTTGGTGCAATCATCTTACTGTTCATCTGGGGCTTGGTAACTCGTCGAACTGCGTAAAAACTCGATAAGAAGTTGTGAGTTTTGAAATACCTAAACTTTCCTTCCCCAAAATCTCTGCTGGGGAAGGATTATTTTGTTATTAAGTAGTGAGTGGCTGGTGGCTGGTGACTGGGGACTAGATTCTTAGTTTTGGTCTAGCCACAAGTCACGAGTCACCGATAACTGGTAGCAGGGGACTAGATTCTTAGTTTTGGTCTAGCCACGAGTCACTGATAACTGTTTCAAGGAGCAGGCAAATGATAGAACTGTATCAATTCGAGCTATCGCAGTACTCAGAAAAGGTGCGTTTAATTCTAGATTACAAAGGATTAGAGTACCGTAAAATAGAAGTCACACCAGGTATAGGACAGGTAGAACTATTCCGCATGTCGGGACAGCGACAAGTCCCAGTACTGAAAGATGGCAGTACATTTGTAGCAGATTCTACCGAAATTGCTAAGTATCTCGATCGCCAATATCCAGATAGACCTTTATTTCCCAGCGATCCAGTTCAACGAGCATTATGCCTAATAATGGAGGAATGGGCAGACTCATCTATTGGGATCAAAAGTCGTCAAGCGCTATTTGGTGCAATTAGCCAAGACCAAGGTTTTCGTAAATCTCTCCTTCCAGAGACGACTCCCGATATTGTCAAAAGTTTAGTCGAGTTCATTCCCAGCGAAGTGCTGAAAGTTTTAGGAATTGGCGTGGGTTCTGGTCCTGATAGCGTTAAATCTGCCACGACGGACTTAAAACAAGACCTAGAAGCACTATGTTTGTTGTTAGTAGAACGTCCCTACTTGCTGGGTGACGAACCTTGCTTAGCCGATTTAGCTGTTGCAGGCTTGTCCATGCTGATTAAATTCCCTGATGAACCTTACCTCGACTTGCCGCCAGCCGTAAAAGGAAAAGGTATCCCAGGATTAGCTGACAGCATTGTATACGAACCATTTTTCATGTGGCGCGATCGCCTCTACGCTCAATACCGCAAATCTACCTTCAGCTACAGTACTGCACCCTCAGCACCCACTTCGATTAGTATTGATTAGCTTTGTTGATAGTTTTTTGCTAGGCAAAAAACTATCAATCAATCTTTTTGTAGCCACGATCGAAAATTCGACATAAGATAAGCCAAGGGAAATTGCAAATTTTGCCGTCATTAATACTATGAATTCGGCGCAACCACCCTTGGGTTCTGTTATCCAAGGTTCTCTCAGTCAAGGCTTAGAAGTAAGACTCCATCCAGATGTCTCGGTGGAAGATATGCGGGTGGGTAAATTTCTAGTTGTTGAAGGGGCGCGATCGCGTTTTTTCTGTATGCTGACAGATGTATCCCTTGGTACTTCTAGCAACAGAATTGTTGCCAACCCCCCCCATCCAGACGATGATTTTTTACGGGAAGTGTTAGCTGGTAGCGGCACGTATGGGACGATCGAACTTGCTCCCATGCTGATGTTTACTCCCGAAGAATTTGTAGAGACAACCAACGGTGTATCTTTACAAGGCAAAAAAAACGACTCGAACGGGCAAAATGGATTGGCATCCTATCAGCCGCAAAGTAGCAGCAATATCGAACTGATGCCAGTCAAAACAATTCCTCGCCACTTCAGCCAGGTGTATGATGCTAGCGAACGAGATTTCCGCGCTGTCTTTGGCTGGGAAGATGACCCCCACCGCCGCAATTTTGCCATCGGTCAACCGTTGGATATGGATGTTCCCATTTGCATCGATTTAGACCGCTTTGTAGAGCGCAGCAACGGTGTATTCGGTAAGTCTGGGACGGGGAAATCATTTCTCACCCGTTTGCTGTTGTGCGGCATCATTCGCAAGCAAGCAGCAGTCAACTTGATCTTCGATATGCACTCGGAATATGGCTGGGAAGCAGTGCGCGAAGGCAAGCAATTTAGCACCGTTAAAGGCTTAAGACAGCTATTCCCCGGACAAGTCCAAATCTATACCCTCGACCCCGCATCCACTAGGCGGCGAGGCGTGCGGGATGCGCAGGAACTTTACCTCAGCTATGACCAAATTGAAGTTGAAGATTTGATGCTGGTGCGAGATGAATTAAATCTGTCTGAAGCCAGTTTAGAAAATGCAATTATTTTACGTAACGAGTTTGGTAATGCTTGGATTAGCCAACTCTTAAGCATGACAAACGAGGAAATTCAATTTTTCTGCGAAGAAAAGCGGGGTAACAAATCGTCAATTATGGCGTTACAGCGTAAGCTGAACCGCCTAGAAGACATGAAATATATGCGCCCCGTCTGCCCGCAAAATTATATTAAACAAATATTGGAGTCTCTAACAGCTGGTAAGCACGTTGTGATCGAGTTTGGTGCGCAATCGAATATGCTGTCTTATATGCTGGCAACAAATTTGATCTCGCGGCGGATTCACCAGCATTACGTCCACCAAGCCGAGAAATTTTTGCAGACCAAAAATCCTTGCGATCGCCCCCGGCAATTAGTGATTACAATCGAAGAGGCACACCGCTTTCTCGATTCTGCCACCGTCCGCCAAACTATTTTTGGGATCATCGCCAGAGAGATGCGTAAGTACTTCGTGACGCTGTTAGTGGTTGACCAGCGCCCCTCTGGAATTGATAATGAGGTGATGTCTCAGATCGGTACGCGGATCACAGCTTTACTCAACGACGAAAAAGACATTGATGCTATCTTCACGGGGGTTTCTGGAGGGCAAAGCTTGCGATCTGTTTTGGCTAAACTTGATTCTAAGCAACAAGCTCTCATTATCGGTCATGCCGTACCCATGCCAGTCGTGGTTCGTACCCGTCCCTATGACGAGAAATTTTATACGGAAATCGGCGATGTTGCTTGGGAAGAAAAGCCTGATGACGAAGTTTTCGCCGCTGCCGAACTAGCGAAAGCCGATCTAGGTTTTTAATTTGTAGAGACGTTACCTGCAACGTCTCTACGAAAAAAAATGTATTCGGAATCTACACCAAAACTTCATCTGTTGCAGTTCGGATATCCGGAACCTGCGGCAGGGGGAGTGATGTCATCATATATAACATACCCAATAAAAATGCTTTTGGTCGAAGTGGATAAGCGAAACACTGCGCGAGATTGCCGGAATGGTTCTAGTGTAAGCCCCAAATAAGGCTTTACGTAACCTGGGATCTATTCTAAGATGAGAGTAAGAGTAAACTCATACTGACTTTAAGTTATTGGCAGAGATAGGCAAACGGAGCCAAGCCCAGATAGAGACTAAGGGTTTGCTAACCACTTATCAATTCTGAACCGATCGATCTCGGCGGTAGGAGAAACTTTCTAAAATCAATCCACGTCTCTACATCTTCCGTCAGATGTTAATCCCAATTTACTCGGATAACCTCCAAGTAGGGATAACTGATTACTTCTTGCAGCCGTCCAGCCATTAAGCATTCGTTTTGTTTACGGAGTAGACAACGCACAAATGCCCACCGAAAACACCACCACAACCACCACCGAAAATAACAATACCAGATTCACGGCTGATATGGTACGTACCTATCTGCGCGAGATCGGGCGCGTGCCATTGCTGACTAGGGAACAAGAAATTGTCTACGGCAAACAGGTACAGCAAATGATGGCGCTGCTGGATGCTAAGGAAGCTTTAGTCAAGAAGCTACGCCGCGAACCAACTATGGAAGAATGGACGGCTAAAGTCAACACGTCAGAAGCCGAACTCAACGACCTCATCCGTAAGGGACAGCGGGCTAAGCAAAAGATGATTGAAGCTAACCTGCGGTTAGTTGTCGCGATCGCCAAAAAGTACCAGAAGCGTAACATGGAATTCTTGGACTTGATCCAAGAAGGAACAATGGGTCTGGAACGCGGAGTCGAAAAATTCGATCCCATTCGCGGTTATAAGTTCTCCACTTACGCCTACTGGTGGATTCGTCAAGCGATTACTCGCGCCATTGCCCAACAAGCACGGACGATTCGTTTGCCCATCCATATCACCGAAAAACTTAACAAGATTAAGAAAGTGCAGCGCGAACTAGCACAAACCTTAGGACGCAGCCCGAATGCGGTTGAGATTGCCGAAGCGCTAGAGTTAGAACCAGCCCAGATTCGGGAGTATCTTAACCTTGCCCGTCAACCAGTTTCATTAGATGTCCGCGTCGGCGACAACCAAGATACAGAGTTGCAAGACTTACTGGAAGATGACGGCATATCGCCGGAAAACTACATGACTCAGGAATCTTTGCGTCAAGACTTGGATACCCTGCTGTCAGAGTTAACTCCACAGCAGCGAGAAGTCTTGAATCTACGCTTTGGCTTGCAGGATGGCAATGAACTTTCTTTAGCTAAAGTTGGAGAAAGACTCAATCTCTCCCGCGAAAGAGTTAGACAACTCGAACATCAAGCTTTAGCGCACCTACGTCGTCGTCGTGCCAACGTGCAAGAATACATCGCCAGCTAAATTTAGTAGAGGCGCAGTGTATCGCGCCTCTGTAGATTTTTAGCCTGCTGACTTTTGACTTCTGTACGGGCGGGTTTTGAGCAAAAATTGACGGCTTTGGTGGTCGATTGATTGACTAAACCCGCCCCTATCTCTGTCTCCACGTACTAGTGCTTTTGTTTGTAATTTAGATTACAATCTATTTAGGTGGCGCTAGTATAGTTAACAGTATTCATCCCATGTAAAGGTTGTACGTGCTTGTAAAATCTTTACTCTACAAACAAATATTCGCTCTATAGCAAGAACGCCTCCCGGATTCAGGAGGCATTTTTGTCTGTATGAAGAAAGTAGAAACGTAAGTCAAACTCATACTGGTAAAGGTTTTGAATGGAATTCCCTTGTTTGCTAGTTATACCTAGCAGGAAAGGAATTTCAGACCTTTGAAAGAACCAGTGACGGTTAGTAATTATCTATATTTTCTTTAATAGCTGCTGCCAATATTATATATAGAAGCCCCTCAAAGGAGGCACAGTGAAAAATTCTATTTGTTATATTTGCGATCGCTTCAATCATAAACTCGGGCAGCTAAAATTTGTGCTATCTGCTTTAGTAACATTTATAGCGCTCGATCCTACAGCAGCTACCAGTAGCGATCGCCAGCTCGATTCTCTCGCTTCAAGAGTGACATCCACTCCGGTTAAAATTGCCAAAAGAGATAGCGTTCTCAATTCCAAAGGAAAGCTACCAACAGCAGACGGAATATATTTATACGGTCAATCACCCCAAACAAATCAGCTCGGACAAGAGTATATGATCTTTGAAATGCAACAGGGTAAAGTGACTGGAGCATTGTATTTACCACAATCAGAGTTTAGCTGTTTTGAAGGTTCTCTAAAATCAGATCGACTATCTGTAACAGTTGCCGCAGATGCTAATTCTGAAGCTGATGCGGCACAAGTAGCTGCGGTAGGTAATTCACAAATAGAAGATGATTACAGTCAAATATCATCTCCCTATGCAGTGGGGTTGCAAAACTATTATCAATTGCAAAATATTACTGACAACGATCGTCGCATTCTTACTGCTTGCCAGCACAATTATCAACAATGAATTCACTACTGAATTGAATTTATATTTAAGCTCGAATGTGTTAAAACAACTGGATTTTGCCATGCGATCGCCTAACACAAAAATAGCTGCAAAACTGCTTTTGCGCTTAGTTAGTGGAATTCTTATTTTAGTTCTAGCTTGTCTGTGGTTGCTCTTAACAGCAAAGCCAGCGTTGGCATAGTTTGAGTTATGCTCAATTAAGATACTGAATTTCGACGCGATCGCCGACTTTCAAGCCAATTTGAGCCGTCATTCCACTACGGAGTTCGAGAACTTTGTCGATTTCGGTATCAGTGCCGTAGGTTGGACAAGTCGTCGTTTTACACGGAGGAACATCAGCCGCGATCTCTATGACTCGTCCTTCCCGTAAAAAAATCATATCGAGGGGAATTAGCGTATTCTTCATCCAAAATCGAGTTGGTTGCGGCGACTCAAAGACAAACAACATACCTCGGTTGTCTGCCAAACTAGTACGATACATTAGTCCGATCTGCTGCTGTTGTGGCGTTTTAGCAACTTCTAACTCAAACTTTCGCCCCGCGATCGTCGCATATGCTGAGATTGGTAAGTTTTGTCCTCTCACCTCTTTTGCTGGCGCTTGAACTACGTGAGTGGTTTCTGTGGCGATTATCGGCGTACATCCTAGCAACAGAAAACTTACTACTATTCCCAGCCATTGATTCATAGATCGGTCATTGGTTATCAGTTATCAGTTATCAGTGTAGAGACGTTACATGTAACGTCTCTACATAATTATCAGTCACTTACGACTTCTCACTAAGCTTCTCGCAACACGTATCCAACACCGCGCACGGTTTGAATTAATCGCTTTTGTCCTTCATCTTCGAGCTTGAGACGCAAGTAGCGAATGTAAACTTCAATCACGTTAGATTCGCCCATAAAATCATAACCCCAAACATTTTCCAGAATTTGCTCGCGCGTTAAGATTTCTCTAGGATGTTCGATCAGATACTTAAGCAGTTCAAATTCTTTCATTGTTAAATCAATAGCACGTCCGTGGCGCAAAGCTCGACGAGTTGCCAGATCTAAAACTAAGTCTCCAAATCTTAACTGTTCTGTACCAGCAGGATCGGGATGCAAATAGAGCCGAACCAGGCGTAAAAAATCTTCCGTGCGGTAGGGTTTGAGAAAGTAATCATCTGCTCCTGCTTCCAGACAAGCAACGCGATCGTCAACTGTATCGCGCGCCATCAAGACTAATATTGGTACGTGCGTACCCATCCGTCTCAAACTAGTACAGACCGTCAATCCCGATTCTACCCCCAACATTCGATCGATCGCGATTAAATCTGGTTGGCGATCGCGACTGCGATCGATTCCCGTTGCAGCGTCGTGAACTACAATCGGTTCGTAGCCAGATTCTCGCAGATCTAAATTTAACTGCGCCGCCAAGCTTTCATCTGGCACGATCGCTAATACACAAGGGCGATGTTCGTTCATAGTTTGTCATTGGTTAATAGTTAATGGTTAATTGCCGTTGGCAATTAACCATTAACTATTAACAATTAACCATTTAAGGTAATTCTACCGAAGTTGGTTTTGCAATGTGAGGTAAACCCCAGCCCAATTTCTCTCGTAAAATGCGGAAAAACTCTGGCGGTTGCAGGCGAACGAACTTAGCCGAGTAGGGCGATCGTTCCAAGTATACTTTGTCTTCTGGAAAGACATAGCAGCCGCCATTGCCATCTACCACCATAACTAACCGCGTCGCGCCAGCGGGATAGACTGTCACAGGTTCGCTATCGGGAAACACTAATGCTCGCGAAGCCAGAGAATGAGGACAAATGGGTACGAGTTGCAGTACTGGTACTCCTGGGGTGACAACGGGACCTCCGGCACTCAGCGAATAAGCGGTCGAACCAGTTGGCGTAGAGACGATGACTCCGTCAGCTGCGATATCGACTGGCGCATGACGACCTACAGCGATTTCAAAATGGCACATACACGTCAATGGTTCTCGGTGTAGCACCATTTCGTTTAAGCATAGAGCTTCCCATAGTACGCCTTCGCCACGCAAAACTTTTACGACTAGCATGGCTCGTTCTTCAACTTCGTACTCGCCTGCTAAAACTTTTTCCAATGCTTGGGGCAATTGATTCAAGTAAGCTTCGGTTAAAAAGCCCATGTGACCCGTATTGAGAGATAGCATGGGAATGCCACTCGGAGCGACCAAGCGCGCTGCCGCAAGCACCGTACCATCTCCACCCAGCACGAACGCCAACTTCATCTCAGAATCAAAACCAGGTGGTGTCAGTCCTTCAATAGGGGTGTGACAGACAGGACTTTCGGGATTAGAATACCCTAACATTCCTCCCACGCCAGTTGTCATACAAACATCCCAGCCAGCAGCGGTGAGTTTGTCACTCAACTCAATAGCAACCCGCTGTGCTATGGGTTTAACGTCGTTATAAATAATGCCTGCTTTCGGCACGTTTGTAGTCAAGGTTGCAGCACTTTAGCTAGATCGTTGCACATTTTTTCGTTACTTGTCATACCCTTCGGGAAGGGCTATTCTTCGAGAAGCCACCCTTCGGGTGTCTACGCCCTACGTCATTTGTCATTCGTCAATTGCTTAACACTCATGAGCTATGACAGATGAGTGATGACCAAATGGTACTAGTTACTCTTTTTAACGGGGATTTTGGCTGTTTTTTTCTTAGTTTTGTTTTTTTCGTATTCCAATTCCTTGAGTTTTTTCAGCATCCGTCCGAAGTATTCTTGCAAGTAGCTTTCTAAAGTCGTCGTCTCCTGAGGGTCTAACCCAAAGGTCTGATAGACTTCATCCATAGGAGCTGTTAGAGGTACGCCAGTTGCGAGTACTTCAGCAAATGCTAAACGATCTGCAACATTCCATCCCCATTGGAAGAACCGCGTGACGTGCCGCATCGTGCGCAAAAAGTTGACTGGCAAACGAGACACTTTTGCTGGTTTTCCAGTCAATCGCTCGCACAAACTCGTTATCTCTTCTGCACTCCAGGCGCGGGAACCAACTACAGGAAAAGTTTGTTTTTCCGTTGCTGGTACGGAGAGAGCGCGAACGGCAAATTTGGCAATGTCTTGGGTGTCCATGTAGGCAACGGGAGAAGATTCACCCGTCACCCAAATTGCTTGTCCCTCTAAAATCGGAATTGCGTACTGACCGATCAAGCCTTGCATGAAGCCACAAAGCCGCAGGATAGTATAATTCATCCCCGCTTCACTCAAAAATAGCTCCGTACAGCGCTTGATTTCCATCAGAGGCACTTGGGGATATTTCTCTGCTTCTAAAATAGAGAAGAAAATGTAGCGATCGACACCAGCAGCTTTTGCTGCCTGAATCAGCGCTACCTTACCATCCCAGTCTACCTGCTTGATACTCAAGCTATCTGTTGCTCTTGCTGTAGCAGCGTCAATCACCACATCCATCCCTTCCAGAGCAGCTGGTAGAGTGTCCGGTTGACTGAGGCTGCCAGAGACAAGTTCAGCGCCCCATTCTTTTAAAAAGGTAGCTTTTTTTTGACTGCGGACGAGACAGCGCACCTTATACCCCTCATCGAGAGCACGACGAGCTACCTGTCTTCCCAAGGTGCCAGTAGCACCGACAATCAAGATATTCATGAGGGATTAGTAACGATTCTTAAGCTTTATTAAAAGAATGGTAACAAAAATCGGTTTATTAAGAAAGGTTACGAAAATTAGTGAGTCGTGAAAAGAAGTGGCGAGAGGCGAGAGTTGGTAAGTTGTCACTTGTCTACTTGTCTTTCTTGTCCCCCGACTCCCGACTCCCAACTCCCGACTACAGAGCTTCTTCTTCATCTCCTTGGATCTTGAGTAGGAGATAACCTAGAGCTATACCGACGAAGATTAAGCTGAAGGATAAGATAGCAGCAGTAAACATTTCGCTCATGGCGACAATTCTCCTAACGTGTTGCTTGCTCAAGATTACAGTGAGCCTAGTGTAAAGTATTTTAAAACAATTCGCGCTTGGCTTGGACACTCACCAGTTATCAGCTCTCAGTGGCTAGTGACTAGTGACTAGTAACTAAATGAAGAATTTAGATGCTAGCCTACTAGCTGCTAACCACTAGCCACTACCCACTCACAAATGACAATGCACCGCTAGTATGGATATCTCAACGACAACCTACAAAACAAGCGATCGCCCCCGTATTGCAATTGCTATGGGAGATCCGGCGGGAATTGGTGCGGAGGTAATTTTGAAAGCCTTGGCAGACCGACAATTATGGGCAGCTTGTCAAATTACGGTAGTTGGTAACAAGCAAGTCTTGCTGGATACATACGATCGATTGCGTCAAAGCCCCTATTGCCCGCTAGATAGTTATATCCACCCAGATGAGTTGAACATTCTTGAGGTGGAAGCTGTGAGGAAAATGGTAGGCGCAGTCAAGCAGGGTACGGGTAATGCGGCTAGCGGAGCAATGAGTTTTGCTTATTTAGAGACTGCGATCGCCCGAACTCTGGTAGGAGATTTTCACGGGATCGTGACAGCACCGATTGCCAAATCAGCATGGAAAGCCGCAGGATACGATTATCCAGGGCAAACAGAATTACTTGCCGAAAAAGCTGGAGTCGAACGATTTGGGATGCTATTCGTCGCGCGATCGCCTCATACTGGCTGGATGCTACGCGCTCTTCTGGCAACCACCCACATTCCCTTGCACCAAGTTCCAGAAGCACTCACACCACAATTATTGACTCGCAAGCTAGATCTGCTAGTGGAATGCTTACAACGGGATTTTGGCGTAGAACAACCAAGAATTGCGATCGCGGGTTTAAACCCCCACAGTGGCGAGCAGGGACAACTGGGACGAGAAGAAGTTGACTGGCTAAATTCTTGGCTGGAAGCAGAACGTCAAAATCGCCCCAATCTTCAATTAGAAGGCTTGCTACCACCCGATACTATGTGGGTTAAGCCAGGGATGGCGTGGTATGGGAAGGGACTAGGGAGCAGGGAGCAGGGAGCAGGGGAGACTAGGGGCAAAGGGGCAGAGGAGCAACTACCAATTACCAATTACCAATTACCAATTACCAATTACCATCCTGCTGATGCGTACTTGGCACTTTATCACGACCAAGGACTCATTCCAGTTAAGCTAATGGCGTTCGATCGCGCTGTTAATACTTCCATCGGTCTTCCCTTCATCCGCACTTCTCCCGATCACGGCACGGCTTTTGATATTGCTGGCAAAGGTATTGCTGATGCAACTAGCATGAAAGCCGCAATTCAACTCGCTACGGAATTAGTCCACACCAGAAACAGCGCCACACCGACTACTAACTACCAATTACCAATTACCAATTAGTTAAGATACATCCTAAGATAGATGCCACGGTTTTGTAATCTACCAACAGTCTGATAGTATTTATCGCGATCGCAGTAGATTATCAAAGAAATCATGAGCAATCAACTTCGTAACCTACTAATCGGCGCTGGAGTCGCTGCTGTTGGCGCAATTGGCACTAAAGTAGCGGTTGACTATTTCAAGAATCGCGGTCAAGAAGAAGTCGTAGATGCCAACCAAGGCGATGCTGAGGCAACCTCGGCTGAGGAAGTGGCTTACGCAACTGTAGAACCCAGTTCCGTTCAAGCATTTCTCGATAAAAGTTTTGGTACTCCTGGTCGTTACACGCCTAATCGCCCGCCAAAAGTATTTGATTATCAGGGTAAGCAATACATGGTGATTTGGGCTTACGATAACAAACAGCAAAAAAATCAAATGCTGGCTTTTATCTACACGGGTCAAGGTCGTGACATGATTGCCAGTGTGGGATACACTGCTCAGAAAACTGACTACAATCTCGAATTAGCGAACACGCCTTTTGTGATTGAAGTCAATGGCAAACAAATTAAATCGGGACAGTCGGAAACCAGCGGTACAAATGATGTCGATTTTGTACTAGCGGCATAGCACTTTGAAATTTGGCGATTTGCTAAATACCCCTACTAAAACTCCGTCCACCGATCTTGAGGGAGGAAGGAACGTTCTTGAGGAATCGGTGCAACTGGTTCGGTGAGGGTAAATGTTCCAGCCTCAATCCATTGTTTCAGCTCCCTGGCAACTTGCCGCGATAAGGCTATGCTTGCCAAGGGAGCAACTCTGACAGACTTACCATCGATCGCCATCCGTCCAGATTTGAGTTGAGCGTAGCTAACTAGCCCAAAAGTCGGACGCACGCGGCGGGGGATGGAAAAGTCTACAATCGGTGCAACCAGATCTCTATCTTGCACGGCACAGTTAGCGACGACTGCTTCAGTTAAAACTGGTAAGGGTACGCCCACACCCAACATCAAAGAAGGACCGTAGCTTTTGAAATAACAACCGCGCACCCACTGAGGATTCATTTGCTTGGCATCGCCGATCAGAGCTAAAGTGGCGGCGGGACCGATGGGGGTTTGATTCGGTAAGCGTTTTTGGAGGGGAAAATGCTGCGTCCCTTCCCATGCGATGTAACCAACACCGCCACCTAAAAATATGCGCGTACCGATGCCAATCAGTTGCAAGTCTGGGTCGTTGAATAAAGGGGAAATAGCGCCAGGGTTGGAATAAACCGCATTGCCTAAGCGAGGTTGCAAAGGACCGAGATAGGTAAACAAGGGGCGATCGCCACCATTGACGCCAACAATAAAATTTTGATAGAGATTGCGGGGATTAAATAAATAAAACTGATTGATCGTCTCGCGGCTAATTGTTGTTTCAAAGTTAGCTCTGGGGTAGCAATCCGTTACCTGTCCTACAGCACGCAACTGGACTGTTTTACCAGCAATTAAGTCAGCAATAACGTGTCCGCCACCTTTAACTATCTGCGTTTTAGGTTCGCTGACACTCAGGCGAGATTCTTCCCCGTCTGCGGCTTCAGCTGCCTGCGTTGCGCCTAAATATAAATCCACCGCCCCGAAACCAGAGTAAGCGGGTACGCCATCTAACCAGCAGCGTCGAATTTTAATTGGTGGATCGGTATGCCCCAGGTTAATTATCGCTCCCGAAGACTCCATTGGCTCAAATGTGCCAGTGGTGACGACATCAACTTCTTTGGCTGTTTGGGTAATGCCTACCTCTACCACCCGTGCTTTTAATTCTTCTACCGTTAAGACAACAGCATGTTTGCGGCTAATTTTATCGTTAATTTCAGCAAGCGATCGCATTTGACAGTGACCAGTGACCAGTGACCAGTAACCAGTTATCTAACAATTAACAACTAACAACTCTTAAATCTTTGATTTATCAAGACTACGCTAGAAAAAACGATCGCGCTACCTAGCAACGATATGAGCGTAGGTACTTCGTTCAACCACATCCACCTTTTCTATGAATCTAACGCAAATTACCCTAACAGCATACTGAACAAGCACGTATATGACGAAGGAACGAGAAATATTGATTCCTCGCCCGTTTGCCAAATGGCAAATACGCAATCTTGAAACTACAGGTTTGAAACTACAGGCGTTCTGTAACTGCTAACTCTTCTGACAATTCCGAGTTCTGCTGCTTCATACTTTGTAAATGTTCCAACAGCGACTCGATTTCTGCTTTGAGCTGGAAAAACTCGACCAGCCGCTCTTGCTGGTAAGGTGGTTTTTTTATCTCTCTTGCTGGAGTGCTGTGAGTCGATGCATCCGAGCTTTCGATCGCAGCCTGATAAGAGCCAATTGTTACTTGAGCGCGGGTTACACTTGATGAACTGGTTGACATCTGAAACTCAGTAGTTATATTTGCCTACTCACACCGATTCCAATATTCTATATCGATCTGGGGGCGACCACAAAATTAAACTGTGGCGGTTTTAGAACTGGCAATTGGAAGTTGATGATGTGAAGCAGCTACCATCAGGTTAGACTAGAGATAAGAAGCTTTACCTCTGCCTCGTGCAGGATAGCTTTTTGGTTATAAAAACTACCCTTTTTGCATTCCAAATCTGTTGCATTCCGAACCCGTGACTCTAAGCCTGTCTGCTAATACATCATCAAATTGCCAAAATTGGTCTGGACTGATAGAAACATATCGGCACTATTTGCCTGTTACCGACCAAACTCCAGTTATAACTTTATTAGAGGGGAACACACCCCTAATTCCCGCCCCTGCGATCGCGGCTCAAATTGGCAGACAGGTGCGCGTACTCGTTAAGTATGATGGATTGAACCCCACGGGTAGCTTCAAAGACCGAGGCATGACGATGGCAATCTCCAAGGCAAAAGAAGCCGGAGCCAAAGCTGTCATTTGTGCCAGTACGGGCAATACCTCAGCATCAGCAGCAGCTTACGCGCGACGCGGCGGAATGCGAGCTTTCGTCTTAATTCCCGATGGCTACGTCGCTCTAGGAAAACTAGCACAAGCTTTGCTGTATGGAGCAGAAATACTAGCAATCAAAGGCAACTTCGATCGCGCCCTAGAAATTGTGCGCCAGATGGCAGAGACTTATCCAGTGAATTTGGTGAATTCGGTCAATCCCTATCGTTTAGAAGGGCAGAAAACCGCAGCATTTGAGATTGTTGACAATTTAGGCAACGCCCCCGACTGGTTGTGCATTCCCGTAGGCAATGCAGGAAACATCACTGCATATTGGATGGGATTTTGTCAATATCATAGTCTAGGGAAGTGCGATCGCTTACCTAAAATGATGGGATTTCAAGCAATTGGCGCTGCTCCTTTAGTCACGGGACAAGCCGTAACTCACCCTGAGACAATTGCTACAGCTATCCGCATTGGCAACCCCGCCAGCTGGCAAAAAGCGATCGCGGTACAAACAGCTAGTGCGGGAGAATTCAATGCTGTCAGCGATGCCGAAATTTTGGACGCATACCGTTTTCTCGCTGCCGAAGAAGGCATTTTCTGCGAACCTGCCAGCGCTGCTTCTGTGGCTGGATTATTCAAGGTGAAAGATCGAGTTCCTAGTGGTGCAACCGTTGTTTGCGTTTTAACCGGAAACGGCTTGAAAGACCCAGACACAGCCATCAACCACAGCCAAAATACGTTTAAGCAAGGCATTGAGCCGACATTGGACTCGGTAGCAAAAGTCATGGGATTTTAACAGTTATCAGTGACTAGTGGCTGGTGGCTAGTGGCTAGAATTGAGTCGAGGCACTAGCCACCAATCACGAGCAACTCGCAAATCTATCTTCCGTCGCTAGACGAATCTATCAGTTTTGGCAGATGGTGGAATGAATCGTAGCTGCCACGACTACATTAAATGCTATCAACTCGTTTTTTCCGCTTCTTCCGCTATCTCAACTGGAAGACTTTGACAAAAACAGTGGCTCGCGTTGGGCAACGTCGTCTGTTTGGACTTTCATCAGAAATTGCTTATAATGCGATGCTGTCTTTATTTCCAGCGATTCTTGCTGTCATTACCGCGATCGGTTTATTTGAAGAATCTCTGCAATCTACCTTTAAGGAATTAGCAAGTCAATTGAGTCAAGTCGCACCAGATGAGGCGATGGTACTAATTCGAGATTTCTCCAAACAAATTACTCAAACGAGAAATACAGGTTTGTTTTCGATTAGTTTTATCGTAGCAATTTGGGCTGCTTCTGGGGCTTTAAGCGCAGCAATGACAGCACTCGATCGCATTCATGAAATTCCTCTAGAACAAATGCGTCCTTTTTGGAAAGCAAAACTCATCTCTTTAGGATTGACAATTGGGACAATTTTACTATTAGTTGTCGCTTCCTTTTTAGTATTTATTAGCGACTGGCTGTTAGATTTTTTTGTATTGAAAAGTCAAAATCGGTTATGGTTCTTATTAGTTATTTGGCAACTTTTAAGCTGGCCCATTGCCCTGGCGATCGTAGCGGCTGCTTTTGGTTTTGTCTACCGTTATGGACCGAGCATTTGGAACCCTGGAATGCCACTAATGCCAGGAGCTGTATTAGCTGCTGTTTCTTGGGCGTTGGTTTCTGCTGGTTTCCGACTTTACGTAGCTAATTTTGGTAATTACAATCAAGCTTACGGCGCAATTGGAGCAGTCATTGTTTTAATGCTCTGGCTCTACATGAGCGGGCTAGTATTATTAGTAGGAGATCAACTCAACGTAACGGTAGGAGAACAAATGCGATCGCGTTCCCAGGTTGCTAAACGATCGGCTTCAGTTCAGAATTAGATCGGAATTACATTTTAACAGTACTACCAATTTCTTATAACTGACTACTTTGTAGAGACATTACACGTAACGTCTCTACACTGATAACTGATAACTGTTACTTCAGAAATTGACGTAACTTTGGTATAAGTGGATTGCTCCGATCGGACGATACCGGTTGCAGCCGCGTCACTTTGAGACGAAAGTTACCGACCCCAGTTTCCCCAAATGCTCGCACGCGAACGATATATCTTCCCGTTTTAGCAATTCGCGTAAACAATAGAGCATTGTTACTGCCATCAGGACCATCATCATTTTCTGCTACTGTAGAACCGTCTTCGGCAAGTAGCGTCAAGATTGCGTCAAAACTCTCAGAGGCAAGATCGATCGCCACACTTTCACCCTCTTTAAATTCCATCACGTAATCGCGGGCAAATCCTCCCTGACCCGTGGGAATATCTTTTTCTGATAAAGTATCGTCGATCTGGTTACTGGTAGGCAAGGCAATAGGATTATAAAGCTTGCACTGGCTGCATTGGGCAGCAACAACGGCGCTCATTCCCATGGCGATCGCCACACAGGTAGCAGGGATGAGTACTTGGCTTACTCTAACTACAACAGCCTTTAGGATCATGCAGCGCCAGATTCCAGCAGAACAGCTAAACCCGACTATTATAGTTGCCCTCTAGAATCTTGTGAAGAGTCAGTTATCAGTGACTAGTGGCTAGTGGCTGGTGGCTAGTCATTGTGACTTGTGACTTGTCCCCACACTATTAGTTACAACAGCCACTCTGAAGCCCGTTCGCCCAAATCGAGCGGAATGCTAACAGCTTTACCCAATCGAGGACGATCGCGAGTTTGAGTAATATATGTCCGTACCTGTCCCACCCCGCCAAACTCGTTTAAGTAACTCGCGATCGAATCTAAATGGGCTTTGTACTCTGCCTCCGACAACGGAAACGAGGCTTGTTCGAGATATTTCCACATCACCTGTAGAAAAATCTTGCCCTGAGTGCGCCGCAATTGCACGTCATAAGAGCGCCCCCACTTGTTCAGCAACAGCTGGCGTAAATCTTCTCCAGTCATAAGTCTTAAAATGTATTGCCTATATTGCTGTCGCCTTCACATTTCGTTACAGGGTAAAGCTACGCTACTCAGGTATGATACCAATATAAAGAAATGTAATGTTTGCTCTCATCAAGGCTGGCAACATCCTTGGCAGAGGAATTCTATCATGTTTGTGGATGACAGGGCAGTCTTCAGAACAGTTACTAGTTTTATAGCGATCGATCGCCAAAAGTTTCAGAGGGGAATTTAGAATTTGCCTCAAACGTACTACGCTTAGGATTGTGGAAAAATCTGACTCCCACTGAGAAAAACCTAAAAACTGATAACTGGTCGCTGGTCGCTGGTCACTGTGAAGAGGGTTGTAAACAAAGGTAAAAGCGCAAAAGAAAAGTTATGGCTCAGATTTCTGAATCAATGGATGTCCCAGGAATGGGGCGACGGCAATTCATGAACTTATTGACTTTTGGGACAATCACAGGTACAGCGCTAGGAGCATTGTACCCAGTAGTCAAATACTTTATTCCGCCTGCTGCTGGTGGTGCAGGTGGAGGTGTAACGGCAAAAGACGAACTCGGTAATGACGTGAGCGTGAGTCAGTTTACTGCCAACCGTAATCCAGGCGATCGCTCGTTGGTTCAAGGACTGAAGGGCGACCCCACCTACTTGATTGTAGAAAGCAAAGGCGCGGTCGGCGAATATGGCTTAAATGCCGTGTGTACCCACTTGGGCTGTGTCGTGCCTTGGAACGCAGCAGAAAACAAGTTTAAGTGTCCTTGTCACGGCTCCCAATACGATAATACGGGTAAAGTCGTGCGCGGTCCCGCCCCCCTATCGCTGGCACTGGTTCACACCGCAGTCCAAGATGACAAAGTCGTGTTAACGCCTTGGACGGAAACCGATTTTCGCACTGGGGAAGATCCTTGGTGGGCTTAGAGCTGCCGCAATTTGTAGCGTATGAGTCTTGATGATTAGGGAGTCGGGAGTCGGGAGTCGGGAGTCGGGAAATTTTGACTTTTGACTTTTGACTTTTGACTTTTCCCTTTACCCCTTACTCCTAGTTTTAATTAGTTGTCTGCCGATGAAAAGAGTTTCGATCCGAGCAAGATGGTCTTGCAGTGCTAGAGCGATCGCCAAGATGGTGCTGGTGGCGATCGCTACAGTAGCCTTTTTCTTCTCTAGCGATTTTGCCCTGCCACAAGCGGCTGCTGCCTATCCTTTCTGGGCGCAGCAATCTTATCCTGAAAGCCCTAGAGAAGCAACCGGACGTATTGTCTGTGCTAACTGCCACCTAGCGGCAAAACCAACAGAAGTAGAAATACCGCAATCGGTATTGCCCGATAGCGTGTTTGAGGCAGTCGTAAAAATTCCCTACGACACTAACGTTCAACAAGTTGTTGCCGATGGCTCTAAAGGTGGGCTTCAGGTTGGTGCGGTTTTGATGTTACCAGAAGGCTTCAAAATTGCTCCTCCCGAACGCATCTCTGAGGAAATGAAGGAGAAAGTTGGCGATCTTTATTTCCAACCCTACAGCGAAGACCAGGAAAATGTGGTCATCGTCGGACCCCTTCCTGGCGAACAATATCAAGAAATTGTCTTCCCAGTCCTTTCGCCCGACCCAGCTAAAGACAAGAGCGTTCATTTTGGTAAATACCCCGTTCACGTCGGTGGTAACAGAGGACGCGGTCAAGTCTACCCCACTGGTGAAAAGAGCAATAACGCTGCTTATACTGCTTCTGCTGCTGGCACAATTTCCAAAATTGCCAAAGTGGAAGATGAATTTGGTAATGCTAAATACGAAGTTAGCATCCAGACTGAATCTGGAGAGACAAAAGTTGACACCGTTCCGGCTGGACCTGCTTTTATCGTCTCTGAAGGACAAACAGTTGCAGCTGGTGATGCTTTGACCGATAACCCCAATGTAGGTGGCTTCGGTCAAGATGACGGAGAAATCGTGCTACAAAGTTCTACCAGAGTACAGTGGTTGTTGGCATTCTTGGCAGCAATTATGTTGTGTCAAGTTCTACTAGTACTGAAGAAAAAGCAGGTAGAAAAAGTCCAAGCAGCTGAAATGAATTTCTAAGTGAAGGTATCATCCGGCAGAGCCGGAATTACTTTTGTGTAGGACAGGCATTTTGCTTGTTTTCTATAACTGAAACTGATAAGACAGGCATCATGTCTGTCTTTTTTTTGTGACAACAGATATACAGATTGCGATCGCAACATTAGGTAAGCTCGAAAACTGTAATTTTTTGCAAAATAGCTCACAAAAAAGAGAACACTTAGATTTAGTAGCACCAGAAATTAAACTTTAATACCGTCAGAACAAAATCAGTGAATTAAATTAATCGAACGATTAAAGTTTTTAAATCACTTTAATAAAAGTTAAATATTTGTCACATAAATATTTTCACTACACTCAAAACTTATAATGCTCTACTATTCTCATTTTGGTGAAAAGTAGTTGACAATTGACTGAACGAGTTTGAGAATTTTGAGACAGTATGCCTAGAAATCCAAGCGAATATGCGGTACACATTTTAATGGAAGGCGGACACCGAGAAGAAATTCGGTTTACCGACGTGCAAGATTTCCAGAAGTGGTTTGGTAACGAGCTGTCACCGAAAGCCGCTTCTAATGACTTTATCAGCGTCCCGATTAAAAACATTCAGGGTGAGTACATGGTAGTGCGTCCATCGCGCATCTTGGCAATTCGAGTAGAACCGATGTTTAGTTCTAGTGTAGAAAGATTTTAGTCAGAGGCATGAGAAAGAAGATAGCTTCGATCGCCCTTGGTGTGGGAGTCGTCATTTTTACCGCAAGTTCGTTCCCTGTCGCCCGCGCCGTACCGCGCTTGTTGAGCGTGACACAGCAACAAAATCTTGCTTGTTGTCAGCCCGAACTCTTGGGATTAGACGAGCAAATTTGGGGTGAAAAGGGGCAAGCAGGAGACTGGCGATCGCTACTACGATCGATCGACCATAGTTTGAAGTATATTCAATCGCCAGCAGCGGCGAGGGCATATCGCAAATATCCAGTTAAAGGGATTACCCGCGATCGCGTTTGGCGCAGTTTAGTGCGCTTTCGGCAATTAGTCGTGAAATCTCGTACTCCCGCCGAACTACAAGCCGCAGTCAGGCGCGAATTTGATTTCTATCAATCTTCTGGGCGCAATGGCAGAGGAGAAGTCTTATTTACGGCATACTACGAACCGATATATTTAGCTAGTCGCGTCCCTACCGCAGAATTTCGCTACCCCCTTTATCGTTTACCTCCTAACTTTGACAAATTGCAACATTTAACTCGGTGGCAATTAGAAGGTAAAGATGGCTTGTCGGGATCGAAAAATCGGCTGCGAGGGCTAGAAATTGTCTGGCTGCGCGATCGCTTAGAAGCACTGTTAGTCCAAATTCAAGGATCTGCCCGTTTGCTGCTTCCAGATGGCAAGATGATGACTCTCGGTTACGCTGGCAAAACAGCCCATCCCTACGTCAGTCTTGGTAAGGAACTTGCAAAAGACGGCAAATTGCCTTTAAGCGGTTTAACCTTACCCGTGATGATCGATTATTTCCGCAGGCATCCAGAGGAATTGAATAACTACATTCCCCGCGTGCGAGGTTTCGTCTTCTTTCGCGAAACTCACGGCGCACCTGCAACTGGTAGTCTTGGAGTGCCAGTGACAGCAGAACGTTCGATCGCAACGGATAAATCTCTGATGCCCCCTGGTGCATTAGCATTGATGCAAACCGCACTGCCCTTTGCTAGCAATTTCGGTCAGCTAGAGTATCGAAACGTCAGCCGCTACGTATTAGATCAAGACACTGGTAGCGCCATCAAGGGAGCAGGTAGGGTAGATTATTTCATGGGTACGGGGCAACTTGCAGGCGATCGCGCTGGCGTGACGGGTAGTCGGGGACACCTCTACTATTTGTTGTTGAAACAGTAAGAGAGAAGAGGTAGGGCGATCGTAATTTTATCGATCTTCAAGCGATCGCTCGCTAAGCCGATCGCGCCTTGCCTGAAATTCGTCTTTCTGGCGATCGTTCCAGCCACCCCATTTGAGACAAGTATCGCCAGCAACTTTATCTTTAACAAGCAGAGTATGTTCGTGCAGTTGGTTACATGCTATTTTAAGTAACTGTTCGACCTTAAGCTCTCGATCCCACAACCGCAAAGTGTTGTCCTGACTACCACTGACAATGTACCTACCATTGGAACTGAAGGCGACTGAGAATATTGTATTCTCATGTCCTTGAAGAATGCTCGTGAGTTGCCCTTGCAAATCCCATAAGCGTAAGGTGTTGTCCCGACTACCACTGACAATCGACTTGCCATCGGGACTAAAAGCAACTGAGAAAACAGAATCCGTATGTCCGACAAACGGTTTACCAATCGGTTGCCCTTGCAAATTCCACAAGCGTAGGGTGTTGTCATCACTGCCACTGACAATCAACTTGCCATCGGGACTAAAGCCGACTGACCAGACAGAATTTGTATGTCCGATAAACGGTTTGCCGATCGGTTGTCCTTGCAAATTCCACAAGCGCACGCTGTTGTCATCACTACCACTAGCAATAAACTTGCCGTCAGGACTAAAGGCGACTGACAAAACATAATTTGTATGTCCGACAAACGGTTTGCCAATCGCTTTTCCTTGTAAATTCCACAAGCGTAGGGTGTTGTCACCACTACCACTGACAATTAACTTGCCATCGGGACTAAAGCCGACTGAGTTGACATAATTTGTATGTCCGACAAACGGTTTGCCGATCGGTTGTCCTTGCAAATTCCACAAACGTAGGGTGTTGTCATTACTACCACTGACAATTAACTTGCCATCAGGACTAAAGGCAACTGACCAGACAGAATTTGTGTGTCCGACAAACGGTTTGCCGATGGGTTGTCCTTGCAAATTCCACAAGCGCACGCTGTTGTCACCACTACCACTAGCAATAGATTTACCATCGGGACTAAAGCCGACTGACCAGACAGAATTGGTATATGCGACAAAAGATTTGCCGATCGGTTGTCCTTGCAGATCCCATAAACGCACGCTGTTGTCGTCGCTGCCACTGACAATCGACTTGCCGTCGGGACTAAAGGCAACTGAGTAGACACGCTGTGTATGCCCGACAAGTGGTTTGCCAATTGGTTGTCCTTGTAAATTCCATAAGCGCACGCTGTTGTCATCGCTACCACTGACAATCGACTTACCGTCGGGACTAAAGGTAACTGACAAAACATAATTTGTATGTCCGATAAACGGTTTGCCAATTGCTTTTCCTTGCAAATTCCACAAGCGCAGGGTATTGTCACCACTGCCACTAACAATAGATTTACCATCGGGACTAAAGCCGACTGACTGGACAAAACTTCTATGTCCGACAAAAGGTTTGCCGATCGCTTGTCCTTGCAAATTCCATAAGCGCAGGGTGTTGTCACCACTGCCACTAACAATAGATTTACCATCGGGACTAAAGCCGACTGAGTAGACAAAACCCTTATGCCCTTCAAACGGTTTGCCGATCGGTTGTCCTTGCAGATCCCATAAGCGCACGCTGCTATCACCACTACCACTGACAATCGACTTGCCGTCGGGACTAAAAGCAACTGAGTAGACAAAACCCGTATGTCCTTCAAACGGTTTGCCGATCGGTTGTCCTTGCAGATCCCATAAGCGCACGCTGCTGTCCCTACTACCACTGACAATCGACTTGCCATCAGGACTAAAAGCGACCGACTGGACAGAATCTGTATGTCCGACAAAAGGTTTGCCGATCGCTTTTCCTTTACGATCCCATAATTGTAAATTCCCGTCTGAGCTACCTGTAACAATTGTCGCGCCATCGGGACTAATAGCAGTAGCCCAACCCGAACTTAACCGATTTCGTTCTCTGATGTCGGTTTGGACAACTTGCAATAAACTAGATTCAACGGCAGCTGTTACTCTGTTCAGCTCTGATAAACTTTGACCAGTAGCTTGAATGGCGAGAACTAATCGCTCTACAGGCTTTGTCGTTAGTAAATTATCTATTGTGGTAACTTTTTCACCTAATTCGGCATTGGTTGCCTGCCTCTTAGCATTCTGCCAAAAAACCATATTACTTCCTGCGGCAACTACAGCTAATACAGATACAACTCCCAAACCAACTGCCCTACTCCGAAGCTTTTTATTGGTCTTAGCTTGTTCTTCTGCACGTTGTTCTGCTTGTTGACGTGCCTCTTTTTGGAATTGTGCTAGTTGTCGTGCTGTTTCTAATTCTCGTCGTCTGCTTTCTTTCTCTTGTTGATGTAGGCGATCGCGCAGTTTTTGACTCTCTTCAATATACTCTTCTGCTAGTCCATCCAACATCCCTAATGAACTATATTTTTCTAAATACTCTTCTGCCCACCCTAATCTCGTTTCTTGAAGTAAGTATTCTGGTTTACGTTCATTTTCCTGCCATTCCTGTGCAGAGGCTTCAATTCTGCGTTCGATCGCGATCGCGTTTTGATATTCTCTTTTCCACTCATTTAACTGCGTCCAGTGGCGGAGCAAAGCTTCATGGACGACATCTAAAATCACATCATGGGATTCTTCATCATCCGTTTTTGTAATTAACCGTGCATCTTTATCGGCTAACTTCTCGCTAACTTGTTGCAGCAGTTCGAGGGAATGATGGGAATTAGCCATCTCTTGTAAACGCGCGCGCCGCCTTGTATCCGTGGTTTCTCCCATCTGAGTCAATTCTAGAAAAATTCGCCGCGCCACAGTTTTTTCTTCAGCTAAGAGACTGTTGTAGATTTCATCTGCACGTTTTTGTAACGTTCCCTCAATCCCACCTAAACCCTCATAAGTTTTTAGATAAAGAAACTTTTCTCCTTGCTGTCTCGACTCGCGCCATAATTCTGTCAGGGTATATTGCAGCAGAGGCAAACTTCCAGGATAATCCTCAACATCGTCAATCAGTTTGCGTTTTAACTCTCCTTCTATGCCTACTCCTACCAAATCGGCAGGTTTAGTAATAGCTGCTTCAATTTCCTGAGAGTTCAAATGTTCGACAATGAAATGTTTATCAATCTTTTCAGCTACTTGGGGATATTCTCGCAGTCTTGCCCGAAAATCCGATCGCATCCCAATTAAAATACAAATTGTATCTACACTATCAATTAATTCTCTCAAATATTTAAAGAATTCTTTCTGTTTGCTTTCATCGCACATGGTAAAGCATTCTTCAAATTGATCGATAATCAAGACGGTAGGTGTATTTAGTACTTTTAACTTCTCTACCGTCTGATGAAAAATATTTACCGTTGCATTTTGAGACAAGGAAAGGTCGGGAAACGAGCGCGAAAAAGCAGCCAATAAACTTTTAAGAGGAGTTTCTTTAGGGGTAAATGGAGTAATATACATCCAGCGATCGCTCCCTGGAATTTCCTGTCCTAGCTTCAATCCATAGAGTAATCCAGCCCGTAACAAAGATGATTTTCCACTCCCAGAAGCTCCTAATACAGTGATTAAGCGCTGTTTATTTCCTAGCTTTTGAATTAACTGCTTTGTCAATGCTTCCCGTCCGTAAAAGACCTCTGCATCTTCTTTATTCTCGCTAAAATACGACAGGGAACGATAAGGACATTTATCCTGAAAGCTTTTTTTAGGTAATCCAGTCGTTAGCAGAATTGCTCGTTGAGAATTAGCAATTAAGGGACGCTGACTTGTTTGCGCCATGCGCTTTTCGATAGAATCTGCTAATTTGTGGCTATTTACAATCCCATCTGGATCGTTTTCGGGATTCAATCCTTCAAGTAATGCTTGTGTCAACAATCCCTGTTCGTGAGGAATTTCTACTCCAGTTTCATAGGAACGAGTGGCAGTAATTAAACAGTAATCTTTGTCTGTGGGAATATATCCGATCAATTCACCGCTATAGCAGCAATCTAGCCAAACAATGACTCGCTTAACTTGACTTTTTTGCAATTGTTTTCCCAACCATCTCAGAGATATACCATAGATTTTTTCTTCAGGAAATGCATCGCTAGTCGCTAAAAAGACTTCTCTTTTCCCATTAATAGTGTGATACCATCCATGTCCTGAAAAGAAGAACAAAGCTGTTTCAGCGGGTGGGTTTGGCGGAGGAGGATTGAAGAGATTTGTAATTGCTTCTCGCAGTTCTTTCGCCTTGACAACTGCTTGAAGATCGTTTTGACTCTCTCCTTTTTGATTTGAGGTTTCTGGTAAACGCTGAACGCGAAAGGTTCTATAACCGTATTGTTCTATCTTTTCCGCAATTTTTTTCGCATCCTGTGTTGCTGCTGTTAGCGGTTTCAGTTTGCTAAAATCTGGATAGTAATTAATCCCAATAACTTGAGCTGTCCATTCAGATGCCATTTTCCTACTTCGCTAATGATTGGAACAGTTGTTGAAGCTAGCGGCGATCGCCCCTGACAATATTACACACCACAAATTAGAAATATTCTTCACTAGTTAACTTAAGTTTTACAGAAAAATCGGTTGCAAATCCTGCAATTTTTAGATTAAAAATTTGTTAAAACTTTGCAAAGTTAAAACTATGCGATCGTTTATACTAAATCGAGATAATGAAGCGATCTAAAAGTTTCGTTTAATTTGTAAAAATTAGCACGTAGAGTGGGTAAGGCTTACTTATTTTTTATGCGAAGAATGTTATATCAAAGTTAGATTATTAACACCGATCGAGCATAAAAATACTGAGGAAATAGCAACAATTGCTGTGCTAATCGATCTTTCAATTCCAATCCACGATTGATGAAACAGGCATCTATAGCCTTTTTCAATTCGATGAAATACAAGATCTGTAGGGGCGCACAGCTGTGCGCCCCTACGAATGTATCGCATTATAACGAGAATCGCTATAAGTCAATTCAAAGGTATTTTATTACTAGTTATAAAGTATACAGCTTAAATCCAAAGAACTGTTTTATACTTGCAAAATATCATAAAATAATCTCTTACGCGAACATAGATTCGATAACATTTATTTAACCAGGATTTTTCAGTAATCGCAGAGCTTAGGTTTGTTTACATTCAGCAGTAGTGAGTTTAAGGTTGAAACCTATGCAAAACAAGACTGACAGTACTGTAATAGCATTTCTCTTGGCGTTTCAAGACTTAAAAACTTCCCTGAGCAAACAAGAGAAGCAGAAACTTAAAGAAGTTGCGAAGCAATTAAACACTCAACCAAAAGCTTGGGAAAACTATACTAAAAAACTTTTACTGGAGATGATTGCTGCTAATTCTGAATTAGATCGTTCATTTCAATATTATAAAACTCGATTGGATAACATAAAACAACTGCCCAGTAATTTACTTCCTAATGAAGCTGAAACTAATAAGCTCAATGCTTTGGGTAGAACTGCTATGACTAAAGGCTTTAAGCCGAAAACCGAAGCTAGCGGCTATGAAAGTCAAATCAATAATGTTGTTATCGTCGTTGGTAGTTCTGAAGCACCAGAAGAAACAGTTAAAAACATTAGCTTTTTAGAGAAAGTGAAAGAATTTTTGCATTGACTAGTCTAAGTGAATTAACGTCTATCTTCCGAACACCTCATGAGCGATTTAATTTATCCTACTCTCGATTTATTTATATATGCTTTAAACACTCCCCTCAATGCAACTTATGAAGAAACTCAAAAAAATAAAATAGCCTTTTTATCTCAATTGCCGGATGGTACTCAAATCGACGATTCTGACAGTGAAACTGAGTATTCTAAACTTACGAAGCCAGCTCAAATTGACTTCAAATCAAACGATGAGGAATTAGAAGGATACTACTATCCTGTCAGACTTAATGACACTTATGGCTTACAAATTGATTGTTCTGTTAAAAATCAAACCGATCCTCAACCAGCTAAACGTTTTAAAACTCTCAAAACTGAAATTGATAGCAGACATCATAAAGAACTAGTAGCCATTGGACAAACCTGGTTACTTTCTGGTTATCTATCCAAAGATTTCTTTCAAAATCCTGAAGATATTGCCCAAGATTGTTATTATGCTTTATTTGAGGACAATAACTACCAACAAAAAAGTAGCGGTACTTTTTTAGGTAGCAGTATTTTTGAATTTTTGGGATCGCGGAATCTGGATCGGAATGAAAGTAGCGATCGCCATGTCATTATTGCTATTTATTCCAACCGAGAAAGCGCTGAAAAAGCGGCAGAATTTTATTCAGATTGGATGGGTTTATTTTGCTATCGAAATAAAATCACCTGGGCTTATCGGCAAAGCCGTTTGGTCAAAGAATCTTTGATTAAACACTATAAAAAAGTTGAAGAAAATCGCAAGATTATCGACCAAAGCGACTACTGGCAGAAAAAACAAAACTTTGCTATTTCTCGCAAAATTTTAAACAATATTAGTGACATTCTTCAACAATACACTATCGATTTACTCAAACTTTCCTTTCAAAAAAAAATTATTGAAATTAATTTATCCAACTATCAAACTCGTTTGAATCTTATTAAAGAAAAAGCAAATCGAAGCGACCGATTAGATTTTTTAGAAAACTTTAGCGATCTAGCTACCAAAAAATATCTACTGCAACTCACTAAAGATATTGAGAACATGCAACTTGGGTTGCAACTTTTAAAAGATACAATTAACGCTATCCGCAGTCATATAGAAGTTGAAAAAGCCGCACGCGATCGCAATTTTCAAGAGTTTGTCGCTGTTGTAGGTGCTGGTGTAGCCACAGTATCTCTACTAAAAGAGCCTGTAAAAGATTGCAAAGATATTTTTAGTAAAACTGACATCTGCAATTACCCTTTCAGTTTCAGTCTTGCAATTGGTGTCCTCGTTGGTTTTGGATTTTGGTTGCTGAGAAAACGATTGCTATAGTAGACAACTCTGGAGTATGTGGGGTATTGCCTTGAGTAGGCTTCTATAGCTGATAAAACTTGAAAACCCCTGAAAATATTGAGTTTCAGGGGGTTGACTCAAAAAGCGGGTAGCGAGAATCGAACTCACATCAATAGCTTGGAAGGCTATGGAAAAGGTTTAATTTACAAGGGTTTCAGTCATCTCAGGGCAAAGATGGAAAGTCAAGAATGGAAGCAGCAATGGCAAGCAACAGTGCTATCTGCCCTGGAGCAGCAGGTTAGAATTGGCAAGATAATACTCTTTTGCTACGCTTCCTTTCAAGTTCAGATCGCCAAACCAGTAAAGCCAGAGGCGTTAGTGGGGGCGATCGCTAATCCGATTGGCTGGCATTGGAAACAGGTATCGCACTGTCTAAAGAGTGCTTGTATCATAGTAAATTGAGCAAGCAATTCTCAGAAGTAAAAATTTTTATCTGCTGAAGTTCTTTTTTACTGCTGTCTTGGGGTGAGAATCTTGAGAAACTGTATAAGTCATGAAAGTCAGCGGGTAAGAGGAAGCTAAGATACAATCCATGAGCGACGAGAACTTTAGAGGATATATTCAACTAATTCATCAGCAGATAGCAGTTCTGCACAATTATATGATGCAGTCATCTCCCCCGCTACAAAAAAAGGTGACTGAAGCTCTAGAGGAGATTGCTGCTGCCCTGGAAAATCTCCAACTGGATATCGAGGAGATGCAGACGAGTTTGGAAGCATCAGCCGTCGTTGAGGAGGAGCTTTTCGGGCAAAATCAACAAGCGATGCAAGAGCGTCAGTATTATTACGATTTGTTTCAATTCAGCCCAGATGCTTATTTGGTGACCGATAGCAATGGAGTCATCCTAAAAGCTAATCGGGCGATCGCTACACTACTACATGTGCCACAAAACTATCTGGTTGGTAAACCACTCGCTGTTTATATTGCACAAAGCGATCGCATGAGCTTTCGCGCTCTTCTCAACCAGCTTCCTTTTATCAGTGACGTGCAAAATTGGGAGATAAACCTATGCCCAAGAGGCGGTAACTCGTTTGCAGCGCTTTTGAAAGTGGCGCAATGCCTCGATGATGCTGGTGCGATCGAGGCATTGCGAATTGGCGTGCATGACATTAGCGAGTACAAGCAGGTTGTTACTCAACCCGCCTTTGCACTTAACCGCGAAGATATCCCAGCCCAAGTAACTACTCCCCTCACCGTACTGCCACACGCCCTTGACGACTTACAGGTTCTTGTGGTGGACGACGAAGCCGATGCCCGCGAATTTGTTACCGCTGTTTTGGAGTCACATGGCATTCGCGTGACGGCAGTAGCAACCGCCGCCGCAGCGTTAGAGGCAATGGAGCAATTCCATCCCGATGTTTTAGTTAGCGACATTCGGATGCCCTATGAGGATGGGTATAGCTTGATTAGCAAAGTGCGGCAACTGGAAGCCAAGAAAGGATGGCATATTCCGGCGGCTGCGCTTACCGCCTATCTAGAAGAGGATCGCTCAAAAGCACTGGCAGCTGGATTTGAGTCGCATCTGCACAAGCTAGCTCAACCTACAGAGTTGATTGAAATGGTGACTCGATTGGCTGGACGCGCTTCCACAAGCACAAGTGCGATTCGTTCAACTGGCTGAAAAATCAACATTTTTATTCAGGAGAAGGCACGACAATGACCCCCCAAGCCCAATCTAATTCTTTGTCTGAGACGATTTTTGCGGGTGGGGGCGAGATGGGTGCATTGATACGATCGCACGACTGGTCAACCACGCCATTAGGTTCTGTCGAGAACTGGTCGCAGAGCCTGCGTACCTCCGTCAGCACCATGCTCGCGTCTCGCTTTGCCCACACCATTCTCTGGGGAGAGGACGACATCCAGCTTTACAACGATGCCATGATTGCTATTTATGGGGCATATCACCCCAAGGCGCTGGGACAACCCGTGCGCGAGACGTGGTCAGAAGTTTGGGATGACCAGCTTAAACCCCTGTGTGAGAGCGTCAGGAATACGGGTGTAGCCGTTTTTGCGGAAGATCAGCTCAATCCTCTTTTGCGCTTTGGCTACCTGGAAGAAACCTATTTTACTAACTGCTATAGCCCCATTCGGGATGAGACGGACAAGATCGGTGGAGTCCTTGCAACCACGACTGAGACGACTCAGCAAGTGATTGGTCAACGTCGCTTGACGATGCTGCGAGAGCTAGCCACGGCGGTCAGTGGGGCAAAAACGCGCTTGTCCGCCTACCTCACTGCTGCCGATGCGCTCGATCCTTACGATATTCCCTTTGCCCTGTTCTATCAGGTCAGTGGTAACTTGGCAGAACGGGTGGCTTTAAGCGGGCTGCCCGCAAACAGTGCCGCTGCGCCAAGAGAGATCGATTTGACCGATCGCTCAAGTTGCTGGTCGCTGGGGGACGTTCTCCAGAGCCGTGAATCGCTGCTGATTACTGATGTCGTCGATCGCTTCGGATCGCTCCCGGTCGAACCGTGGGGGGAAAGTCCCCATTCTGCTTTCATTCTCCCGATTCTGTCGAGCAACAAAGAACAGGTGGAATGTCTGCTGGTGGCAGGAATTAGCCCCCGGCTTGAGTTCAATGCCAAATATCGCTCATTCCTCGAACTGGTGGCTCAGCAGGTGGAAAGTTCGATCGCCACGGCTCACAGCTATGAGCAGGAACGCCAGAGAGCAGAGGCATTAGCAGAACTCGATCGCGCCAAAACTGAGTTCTTCAGCAATGTTAGCCATGAATTTCGCACACCCCTCACCTTGATGTTGGGTCCTGCCGAAGATGCGTTAACCGATCGAGACGATCCGCTGTCGCCCAATCAACGACAGCGCATTGAAGTGATGCAGCGCAATGGGTTGCGGTTGCTAAAGCTAGTGAATACGCTCCTGGATTTCTCACGGATTGAAAGCGATCGCACATCTGCTGTTTACGAACCGACCGATTTGGCAACCTTTACCGCAGAATTAGCCAGTGTATTTCGCGCTTGCATCGAGAAGGCAAACTTGCGCTTGGTGGTCGATTGTCCTCCCCTGCCCGATCCAGTGTATGTCGATCGCGAGATGTGGGAAAAGATTGTTCTCAATTTGATCTCAAACGCTTTCAAATTCACGTTCACAGGTGCGATTACCGTTCGCCTGCATCAAGTCGGCGATTGGGTTGAGCTAGCGATACAAGACACGGGCATTGGTGTTCCAGCCGCAGAAATTCCCCGTCTGTTTGAACGATTCCATCGGGTCAAAGGAGCGCAGGGACGGACATTTGAAGGATCGGGGATTGGTTTATCGCTCTGTGAGGAATTGGTAAAACTGCATGGTGGAACAGTTAAGGTTAGCAGTGTTGAGGGGGAAGGCAGTTGCTTTAGCGTATTTATTCCAACCGGATGCGCCCATCTGCCTGCCCAACAGATTGGCTCGACTCGCACCATGACCTCAACCGCTCTTGGGACATCTCCCTACGTGGAAGAAGCGTTGCAATGGCTACCTGAAGAGAGCAGGGGGAGCAGGGGGAGCAGATGGAGTGAAGAGCCATTGAACGGTAACTCTCTTTCCCCCTCAGCCTCCTCAGCTCCCTCAGCCTCCCCAGCCTGCGTTCTGCTGGTAGATGACAACGCCGATATGCGTGACTATTTGAAGCGGTTGTTAAGTCAACGCGCTCAGGTGGAAACAGCAGCAAATGGCGCGATCGCCCTTAACTTAATCCAACAACAACTCCCCGATCTAGTGCTGAGTGATGTGATGATGCCAGAGATGGACGGGTTCCAACTACTTGAGGCACTGCGGGCTGACCCTGCAACCAAAAGTATTCCGATTATTCTGCTATCAGCACGGGCGGGAGAAGAAGCAACGATCGAAGGACTGGAAGCAGGGGCAGATGATTACCTGATCAAACCCTTCTCTGCCCGCGAACTGGTGGCGCGAGTAGAGACGCAACTACAAATGTCACGCCTGCGCCAGGAGCAATCCGCCAACCGCCTCAAGAATGAGTTTCTCATGACCGTAACTCACGAACTGCAAGCCCCACTTGCCGCGATTCTCGGTTGGGCGCGCTTATTACAAACAAAACCTTTTGACCAAACCAAGATGGCTCGTGCATTGGCAACGATCGAGCGCAACGCCACAGTTGAGGCAAAACTGGTGAGAGATTTGTTAGATATTTCTAGCATTCTCTCAGGAAAGTTTCAATTACAACTTCAAAGAGTCAATCTCGTCACCCTGACTAAAGAAGTTGTGACAACGCTACGTGAAACAACCCAAGCAAAGCAAATTCAACTGGTCGAGACGATACCTGACGGTGTAGAAATCTCTGTTTTGGGCAATCCCGATCGCCTGCGACAAATCATCATCAATTTGCTATCCAATGCGATCAAATTCACAGCTAAAGGAGGACGAGTAAACATCCGGCTGGAACGCCTTGGTTCTGTTGCTCAAATTACCGTTACCGATACTGGGATTGGCATTGCACAATCGTTTCTCCCCCAGGTTTTCGATCGCTTTAGTCAAGCTGAAGTACCCAGCTCTCATTCTCCTGGAGGGGTGGGAATTGGCTTGGCGATCGCCCGTCACTTGGTTGAATTGCATCACGGTACGATCGAAGCAGCAAGCGAGGGAGAAGGACGAGGCGCAACCTTTACCGTCAAGCTACCATTAGTTTGACAGTTTAGGTAATATGGCTAAAGACATTTTTCACGATCCCGTCAAGCTCGCACTGCAAAAAGATGGCTGGATAATTACCCACGACCCCTATCGCCTGCGCTATGGCGTTGCCGATATTTACATCTACCTTGCGGCAGAGGAAGCGATCGCTAATAAACCGCTATGACGTTCGGTTGATTATTTATAATTCAGATCGGGAGGCGATCGAGCAATGGAGCGAGTAAATCAATATCGCCAAATTGTGTGCGATCTCTTGCAAGATTTTGCCGCTGACGATCCGGAAGCTCAGTTGATTTTTGACGAGCAGCGCGATCGCTATCTTGTCATGCACAATGGTTGGCGCAACGACTACCGCATCTATGGTTGTGCCATGCAACTAGACCTGATTGAGGGCAAAGTCTGGATTCAGCACAATAGCACTGAAATTGTCATCGATCGAGAACTAGTTGGGCGTGGCATTGCACCCCAGGATATTGTTTTAGGATTTCGAGCGCCTAAAGTGAGAGAACGCCTTGCTGCTTTACAAAAAAATATTGGCAGCAAGCCTTGAGATAAGGAGTGATGTTAAATCAAGAGTATGTGAATTAACTGAATGAGTTAGCAAACAGGCAAATTGAGAAAGCAATTTACCTTTTTGCTTGCGGAAAACACAGAAATGAATGCGCGATTTACCTAAATGAGAAAGCAATTAGACAAATTGAGAAAGCAAGGAGTCTTTTTGCTAAATGCTATGACAGTTACGTTTAAAGGAAAGGTAGTAGAAGTTGGTTTGTACTACTTTTGATTTTCAAGCGTCCAACTGTACGGAGATATAATTGAAGTAGCAAGCGATGGAGAAGGGCGCGGCGCAAGTTTTACCGTCAAGCTGCCGTTAGTAATTTCTACCGAATTGAAACATAGCACCCAACACTGTAGCAGTAAGGATAATGCAGCGATCGCGATCGGAGACAGTGACGCTAGATGATATTTTAATTACCGAGGAGATATCGCGGCGATCGCCCCGTCCCCCTAATTGGCAGGCAGAAGCTCAGGCAATGCTACCGCTGGCACGACAGATGGTGCGCGATTCGGAAAGCCTGCTGCAAACTTTGGTAGAAATCGCCCTGGAGCTATGTCAGGCGGGGACAGCAGGCGTGAGCTTGCTAGAAACGAGTGACGGGGAAGAAGTCTTTCGCTGGAGTGAATTAGCTGGAAGATTCACACACGATGGCTTGATTCCCCGCGACTTTAGCCCTTGTGGGGTTTGTGTCGATCGCGGCACACCGCAGCTTTTTTCTCATCCTGAACGGTATTTCACGTATCTTCAAGACGCGAACACCCCGATCGTTGAAGCCTTACTCTTGCCCTTGATTGCTGATGACCATGCGATCGGCGCGATTTGGATTATGTCGCACGACGAGCAACGGCATTTTGACGCAGAAGATGTGCGGGTGATGACGAGTTTGGCAGACTTTACCGCCGCAGCCCTACTCTTGAAACAGCAACAAACGAGGGAATTACTAGCTGTCAACGCGGCTTTGGAGGTAAAAGTTGAGGAACACAGACAGGCAGAAGATCGCGCACGGGCTTTAATCTCGAATCTTCCCGGTGGGGCTGCGTTTGTCGTCGATCGCGATCTCCGCTACCTGCTTGCCGAAGGAGAAGCTTTATCCGCAGCCGGATTTAAACCCGAAGATTTCATCGGACAAACAATTTTCGAGGTGCTGCCGCCCGAATTAACGACGAATTATGAGATATTGTACCGTAAAGCTCTTGCTGGCGAGTCGTTTGAGTACGAACACAACGCTCACGATCGCTCGTATATATCGCGCGGAACACCCCTTCGTTCTGTAAACGGTGAAGTCTATGCGGTGCTGGCTGTTTCCTATGACATTAGCGATCGCAAAATTGCCGAAGCAGCGATCGCGGCAGACTTTAAAGATACACAACTGTTGCGTGACCTGAGCGCACGACTCACCACTGAAGGCGACATTCAGGTGATTTACAACGAGATTGTGGCAACGGCGATCGCCCTCACCCGCGCAGATGCCGGATCGATCCAAATTCTGGAGGTCGCGACGCAAGACCTGCTGCTGCTGGCAACTCAAGGCTTTGAGCGCGACCTGACCGATCGTTTCTATCGCGTTGATGCCAGTTCCAATACATCCTGTGGTAGAGCATTGGTAACGGGCGATCGCACCTTTGTTGATTTCGATGTGCCAGAGAGCGAAGACCCGCATGGCTCGATGCGACTGCACGTTGAGGCTGGGTATCTCTCGGCACAGTCCACCCCGCTGATTGCCCGTTCGGGCAAAGCGATCGGCATGGTTTCGACTCACTGGTGCAAACACCATCGACCGAGCGATCGCGAACTACGGTTTCTCGATTTACTCGTCCGCCAAGCCGCTGACTTGCTCGAGCAGCGACAAGCCCAAGCCGCCCTGCGCGAGAGCGAAGCGCATTTCCGCGCATTCGTCAACGCCAGCTCGGACATTGTGTATAGAATGAGCGCAGATTGGAGCGTGATGCACAACCTCGATGGCAAGCAGTTCATCGCCAGCACCACCGATCCGAAGCGCACTTGGCTTGATGAATATATTCCCGAAGATGAACAGCCGCAGGTGTGGGCTACCATTGAATCAGCCATCCAAACCAAAAGCAATTTTGAATTAGAACACCGCGTTTTTCGAGAAGACGGCACGATCGGCTGGACGTTCTCGCGTGCCATTCCGTTGCTGAATCAGCAGGGTGAGATTATTGAATGGTTCGGAGCAGCCAGTGATATCAGCGATCGCAAGCTAAGAGAAGCAGCCTTGCGCGAATCGGAAGAAAAATACCGCACGCTTTTTGATTCGATGGATGAGGGCTACATTCTCGTTGATGTGATTTTTGACGAGAATGACCAGCCAATAGACATCCTCTATTTAGAAGCAAATCCGGCGGCGGTGAAAATGATGGGAACCGAACTCGTCGTCCGACGAACCCTGGAGATTAACTCCAACTTTGAATCGCATTGGTTTGAAACCTTTGGCAGAGTTGCGCGAACCGGCATTGGCGAACGCCACGAGTTTTACACCGCACCGCTTGATGTTTGGTATAACTTCTACGTTTTCAAAGTGGGTGAGCCAAACGAGACGCGAGTTGCTGCTGTTTATCAGGACGTAAGCGATCGCAAACGCCGTGAAGCGAATCTCGCTCTTCTCGCCCAAATCGCCGAAGATTCTTCTCGCCTTGCTTCCGAAGAAGCCATTATGAAAAGCACCGGTGAGCGACTAGCAACGCATCTGCGGCTCGACGGCTTCAATTTCTCCTACGTTGACGAACGGCACGAATCGGTAACGATAAAATATAGCTGGAACGCGGCGGACGTGCCGCAACTCCTGGGAACGTTTCGCTTCGCCGAATATATGACCGAAGAGTCCACCCGCACGATGCGCGCCGGAGAAACTTGGGTCGTCTGCGACACGCAACACGATGAGCGCACTGACGCGCAAGCCACCGCCGCCATCGATGTCGCTGCGGTTATCGTCGTCCCTTATCACTGGCGGGGCGAATGGCAAGGCTGTCTGACGGTGACCTGCCGCGAGGTGCGCGAGTGGACGGTAGATGAAATCGCTTTAATCGTTGAAGTCTCGAACCGCACGTTCCCCCGCCTCGAACGCGCCCGTGCTGAAGAAGATTTGCGCGAATCGGAAGTGAAATATCGATCGCTGTTCACGTCGATCGACGAAGGCTACGCGCTGTGCGAAGTGATGTATGACGAGAACGAGAAACCCGTTGACTTGCGTTATCTGGAAGTCAATCCGGCGTTCGAGCAATTGAGCGGATTGGAAAACGCGGTGGGCAAAACGGCAGTGGAACTCAATCCCATCCTTGAATCCTTCTGGTTGGAAGCGATCGACAGAGTTATCCAGACAGGCGTTGCCACCCGCGTTGAAGATTACGCTGAAGGCTTAAACCGCTGGATAGATATTTACTTTTCGCGGGTTGGGGGTGAGGGCAGTCGCCAAATTGCCGTTGTGTTTAACGACATCACCGATCGCAAGCGAACAGAAGCACAATTGCGCCGCGCTGCTGAAATGGATGCGTTCCGGGTCAAGTTGTCGGATGCGCTGCGATCGCTCTCCGACTCTGTAGAGATACAGATGACAGCTAGTCGTGTCCTGCGCGAGCATCTCGGCGCGATTCGGGTCTGCTACTTCGAGGCATTTGATCAAACAGAAGAAGTGTCTGCTACTGCTGAGGACTTAATCGCGGACGCTCCGCCCTTTGTCGGACACACTTATCGCTTCACGGACTTCGAGCCAGCAGCGATCGTGGAGGCTCGAACCGGACGCACGACTTGGCGAGACGATGTGACGACAGACGAAAGCCTGTCACTCGAACAGCAATCCGCATGTGCGATGACTCAGACCCGTGCGTGGGTTCTCGCCCCGCTTGTCAAGAAAGGACGCTTCGTAGCGTGCCTAGTCGCGTATTTCAACGAACCCCATCCTTGGACTCCAGACGAGATCGCATTGTTAGAAGAAACCGCTGAGCGCACTTGGGCAGCAGTGGAACGCGCCCGCGCTGAAGCAGCGATGCGCGAATTGGAACTGCAACGGATTCGTGAGTCTGCTGTTCGCGAAGAAGAACGCCAACAAGCGGAGACCCTAGCAGAACTCGATCGCGCCAAAACAACTTTCTTCAGCAATGTATCGCACGAATTCCGCACGCCGTTAACGCTGCTGCTGGCTCCGCTGCAAGATGCGTTGAGCGATCGCACCCACCCCCTTGCTTCCGCTCACCGCGAACGGCTGGAACTGGCGCATCGAAACGCGAATAGACTCCTAAAATTGGTCAATACCCTGCTCGACTTCTCGCGCATCGAAGTTGGACGCATGGAAGCAGTCTACGAACCGACCGATTTGGCAATGTTCACGACGGAGCTAGCCAGCGTATTCCGTTCTGCGATCGAGCGAGCAGGGCTGCGGCTAATTGTCGATTGCCCACCGTTGCCAGAACCCGTGTATGTCGATCGCGAGATGTGGGAAAAAATTGTCCTTAACCTGCTCTCCAACGCCTTAAAGTTTACCCTAGAAGGCGAAATCGCTGTTAGACTGCATCGAGCTGATGGCGAATGCGCGCAGCGCAACGGCAGAGCCGAACGCGTCCGGTTACAAATACAAGATACAGGTACAGGAATTGCGCCGGAAGAACTGCCCCATCTGTTCGAGCGATTCTACCAGGTACGAGGAGCGCAAGCACGGACACATGAAGGGTCTGGGATTGGTCTAGCCCTAGTGCATGAACTGATTCGACTGCATGTTGGCAGCGTAGACGTAAGCAGCGTCGTGGGACAGGGAACCTGCTTCACCGTCACAATTCCTTTAGGCACAGCTCACCTACAGGGCGATCGCCTACGTCGAGTCGTAGGCGATTCTCCTTCGGAGACGCTTCGCGAACGTAACACAACACAACGCACTCAGGCATCAACCGCGATCGGTGCTGCCTCCTATGTTGAAGAGGCAGAGCGTTGGCTACCAGCAGATTCAGCTCCCCCCCAGCCACCCGATCTTCGGGGAGAAAATATAGTGAAAGTCCCCCTTGCCAAGGGGAATTTAGGGGAATCTCTGGGGTTACAGACAGATGCTACATTCCCTTCTGCTCGCATTCTCCTGGTCGATGACAATGCCGATATGCGCGATTACCTGACAAGAATACTAAGCGAATACGTCCAAGTCGAAGCAGTTGCGGATGGAGCAACGGCGCTGGCGGCGGTTCAAGAACGAGCGCCAAATCTGGTGCTGAGCGATGTGATGATGCCAGGACTAGACGGCTTTGCATTGCTAAAAGCATTGCGTGCCGACCCACCAACCAGAGAGATTCCCATCATTCTGCTTTCTGCCCGTGCCGGAGAAGAATCGATCGTAGAAGGGTTGGAAGCGGGAGCGGACGATTATCTGATCAAGCCCTTCTCTGCTGCTGAATTAGTGTCTCGCGTGAATGCCCATCTCCAGATGGCGCAACTACGGGGAGAAGCACTCCGCCAGGAAAGAACCACCAGCCGTAGAAAAGATGAGTTGTTGTCAACCGTTTCCCACGAACTGAATACTCCCTTGGTTGCCATTCTCGGTTGGACGCGGTTGTTGCGCGGCTCACCACCCAGTCAATCTATGTTAATGAAATCGCTAGAGACGATCGAGCGTAATGCCACGCTGCAAGCCAAACTGATTCAGGACTTGCTGGATATTTCCCGCATTACAGCAGGTAAAGTGCGTTTGAGTCTTCAGCCTGTCGAACTGCAATCGGTAATTGAAAACGCGATCGCAGCAGTCTTGACTGCTGCGATCGCCAAAGACATTCATTTACAGTGGCAACCAACCGACCGCAATCCGAGTGTTACTGTTTTGGGCGATCGCGATCGCCTGCAACAAACGATCTGTAATCTCCTGACTAATGCCATTAAATTCACTCCAGAATCAGGCAGCATCACTGTTCAATTGGTAGTGAAGGAGAGTTGGGAATCAAAAGTAGCCGAGATCGGGATTACAGACACGGGTATTGGCATTGCTACTGATTTTCTTCCCCATGTGTTCGATCGCTTCCGTCAAGCCGAAGGAGCAGATTCAGCTAAGGGATTGGGACTGGGGTTAGCGATCGCTCGTCACCTAGTCGAACTCCACAATGGCACGATCCATGCCGAAAGTTCTGGAGCGGGGCTTGGCGCAACCTTTACCGTCAAGCTACCGATTTTACAAGAGTGATAAATTCTTTGTTATAAGCTGAAGTTGGAGGATAAATCTCAAACCTTTCGATGAATCTGCTCCCAGCCGAGCCAGAATTTGAAGCCTTATTAGACTACCTCAAGCACAATCGCGGCTGTGACTTGACGGGCTATAAACGCTCTAGTTTGGTGCGACGATTTCGGCAGCGAATGCAGAGCATCAACATTGGTAGCTATCAAGACTACTTACAGTATTTGCAAAGCCACGACTCTGAGTGGAGGGCGCTGTTAGATACCGTTCTGATTAATGTCACTAGTTTCTTTCGCGATCGCGACGCTTGGGACTACTTAGCAAGCAACATCATCCCCAAAATCATCGCCAGCGTTCAGCCTGATGAACCAATTCGAGTTTGGAGTGCGGGTTGTGCTGCTGGACAGGAAGTGTATAGCCTACTGATGTTGTTTGCCGAAGCTTTAGGGATCGAAGCTTGTTTGCAGCGAGTCCAATTTTATGCCACAGACGTGGATGAAGCTGCGATTGGACAAGCGCGTCTTGCCACTTATGACTCCAAACAAGTTACATCAATTCCTCCCCAACTGCTGGAGAAATACTTTGAGCCAACTCTTGATGGTTATGTGTTTCACCGACAAATGCGCCGCCAGATCGTCTTCGGTCATCACCACCTGGCTAAAAATGCGCCGATGTCCAAAATCGATCTCTTATCGTGTCGTAATGTACTAATCTATTTCACCCCAGAGACACAAGCATCGATCTTTGTTCGCTTCCACTTTGCGCTGAAAAACACTGGTTTTCTCTTCCTGGGTAATT
The DNA here is from genome assembly GCF_000317125.1 of Chroococcidiopsis thermalis PCC 7203. Classification (GTDB taxonomy): domain Bacteria; phylum Cyanobacteriota; class Cyanobacteriia; order Cyanobacteriales; family Chroococcidiopsidaceae; genus Chroococcidiopsis; species Chroococcidiopsis thermalis. The sequence continues at coordinate 2,262,371 of NC_019695.1, read as the reverse complement.
CAGAAACATTAGTCAACCACAGACAAATTTTTACGTCTATCAGTTTAAAGCATCACGTTTATGCAAAAGGGCTAAATCTGGAACTGAATGACCACCTATTAATTAACCCCAAATCTAGTAAAGAGCAAGTCATTGATACAACGACCAGCCAAATTCAATTTTGGCAAACTGCTTACGAAACAAGTCATGAGGCTCAACTAGCAGTAGACAATCGTGGTTGTCTAGTCGCTTCCAACAACCAGGCAAATATCCTATTCGGATTAACCTTAAACGATTGGCATCGTCCCTTTGAAGAACTCGAACCTGGAAAGTTGCTGGGTTCTCAGACTTCGCTTCAAACATTTTATCGGAATCGTCGTCGAGTCACTTTGAAAAACATCGAGTGGAACACTTCAAAAGGTACAAGTTACTTTGATATTTACATCGTTCCCGTTTTCAGTCAAAAACAGCATTTGCTCGGAGTCAATTTGACATTTATCAATACTGGCTCGTTAACAACTAGCTCAAGAGGTTGAAAAATAAAAAAAGGAAATACCCCATAAAACAGTGAAGTGGCTCCCAATGGTTAGACAATTTGAGGGGATAGTTAAGCTCTAACCCAATGGTAAGCACTCGCTCCATCAAACAAGTTCAAGAGATTTCAAACTTTTCCAATAAACAGTATTAGGAGTTTGATAATCTAATGCTTGACAAAATCTTCGATCGTTATACCAATAAAATCATTTTTTGACCTCAAATTTTAAATGTTTTCCATCACGAAAATCCAACAAGTAAATTAATTCATACTTGAGCAAGCGCCATAAACGTTCAATAAATATATGCTCATGACATCTTCCTCTGCCATCCATACTAATTTTGACATCAACTGCTTTCAAGCATTGGGTAAAGTCAATTTACTTCAATTGACTACCTTGGTCGCCTCGATGATTGCCTGCTCGAAACTGATAGACCTAAAATCATTGCTAACGTGTTTCCATTGAAGTGCGATCGCTTCACTGGGACGGCAACCAGTCAGAAACAAAAACTCAAGATATGTTTTGTCATGACTGTGCTTAAAAGCTGAATGCTTTTTACAGAAAGTGTTATTGGCGATCGCATCAATGATGGTATCCCGTTCTATCACTGCGAACGGGTAAATGTCTTCGTCTTCCGTACTCTGCTGAGATTTTGGTGGTTTAATTTCACTTGCCATCCCAATAAATGGATTTTCAGAAATCAAACCCGACTGCATCGCCCATTTACAGCAGGCATTGAGTCTAACGAGAAACCGCTTACATGACTCAATCGGAAATGTTTTGAGCGCATAATCTCTAATCTCACTAGCTTTGCTGAGATCGCGAGTAGGTAGTTTGTATAGATACGTTGTAAATTGTCCGTAAGCAAAGAGCATTGTATTTTCCGAGCATTGTGGGCTTTTATACTCCACGAACGATTTGATTTGCTCTCATCTGCACTAGCAAGCGTGTTGCTGGCGTATCAACGCCAATAATTTACCCCAACTTTACCCCAATTTTTAACACGAAATTAGAACTTTTGTACTATTTTCTCGCATAGCATGAAACTGCAAAACCCCTGAAGCTCAACGATTTCAGGGGTTTTAATCAAAAAGCGGGCAGCGAGAATCGAACTCGCATCAATAGCTTGGAAGGCTATGGTTTTACCACTAAACTATGCCCGCACGCCGTTGACGATACAAGATGTCGCTACTGGACAACTCAATTAGAATAACATAGATTTTATTGAGTTTGCACGCAGTTACTCAGCAATCGGGAAGTAGGGAGTGGTGAAGTGGCTAGCGCTCGTGACTTTTTGTGCTGACCTCTGATTTCCGAGCGGTCTTCCATAAGCTATTCTGGTCTTAGCTGTAGCGATCGTTTAGGATATTTGGCAGTGGGCAGCTTATATGTTTCAAAATCTTCCTCTTTGACTCCATCTAATTTTCAAGTGCCGACATCGCAACCAGGCGATCGCAACTTCCACTGGCAAGTTCGTCCTGCCAGACTGGAAGATGTGTCAAGTGTGGCAGAAGTTCTAGCAGACAGTTTTCACTCTCGCGAAGGATTTTTTGGTTGGACTTACCCGTTGTTGAGAGTGGGTATTTATGAAGACATTCGCCATCGCATTCATGCTACTGCCCCGCATCACGTCTGTCTAGTCGCAGTGGAAAAAACTGCACAAAACGAAAATACAGGTATGTATTCCCATGACAGTACGTTGGGTATAGCTGGAACAGTAGAACTGGCATTACGTACAATCCCGCTTGGAACCACTTGCAGCTTTACTTCCTATCGCCAAGGCTATCAATATCCCTATCTTTCAAATCTAGCGGTTCATACAACTCGTCGCCGCCAAGGAATAGCCGGGAAATTACTGCTTAGCTGCGAACAAGTTGCTAAATCTTGGGGTTTTGACGATCTATTTCTCCATGTCTTAGAAAATAATCATCAAGCACGACAACTCTATCTAAAATTGGGATATCAGTTAGAACAAATTGATACAAGTTGGAGTCATTGGCTATTTAAACAACCTCGGCAGATGCTATTACACAAGCACCTCAAATCCAGCAATAGTAATTGAATGCGATTTTGGTACTGACAGCTAGATCGAAAACTTGACACTGGAATGACGATCTCTGACCTTGAGCGGTGCAAAGCTGTCTATCCCTTTCAGGTCGCTCTATCGATCCCACCGCTAGCAAAAAGGATACAAATTGTAACTGCTGCCAAATAATTAAGTAAACGTTAAAATATTCAAGCAATACGGTATTAATTATTGCTTAAATAGATATTAGCCTCTTCTCAGCCTATAAGATTTATGAATTTAATCTTTATTAAGGCTTTAAACTTACCTCATAGTTACTTTATATCAGCCTTTGCTAGATCAAATAGAATATGAAGCAAAATGGGTAACCAAAGACAAAAATCGCGTTTTTGTTTGCTCTGTCGTCATGTTTTAGATTGAAGGGAAGGCAAAGCAGTTGGATTTGACTCCTAGCTACTCTTTATACTTACAAACCCACAGAAAACTTATCTTGAGTAGGAAAAATGGATAGTAGAATCCAATCGTATTACCAACCTGCTCTACTACTAGCCCAAACCCCTTGTAGCAGTATCGGCATTACCGATTCCTGTGGTTCTAGCAGCATGACACATATTAACGAAAGTCAGAATGCTTCAGAAATTCTACAGCTGCTGCACAACGGGCAAGTACTGATGGTCAACAGTCGCCGCAGAAATGGCTTGATCGTGATCAAGCGCTTTCATGCAGAATTTGCCGGACCTGGAGCCGCAGTGGGGGGTTTTTACGATCGCGATTGTCAAGCAGCAATACCAGTCGGGAATCTTTCTTTAGTTACGCCTGAATCCCATGAAGACTGTCAGAAAGCTTACTTAATCCGACGGCAGTGGATTCGGTTGATGAAGCAAATTACCGAGAAGACAGTTCCCCAGCAACGAGTGCAAAAAATTCTCGAACAATTTGAACAGTATTTTGACACGGAAACTGTAAATCGTGTTTCAGACGAGGCTTTTGCCCTGCTAGTTGGCATTCTGCCCCAAACTGTTGCTATGGTACGCCGACCCAGTAGCATTGAGCGCCGCCGAATTTAGGATGCGGAGTTGAGGGGTTAAGACAAGACAAGGGAGACAAGGGAGACAAGGGAGACAAGGGGGACAAGGGGGACAAGGAAGCAATTCTGGTTCCATCAGCCACTCAGAACTGATAAAAGTCTCTCTAAAGTACGAGCATTTTCCTCTGGTGTGCCGATAGTAATTCGCAAGCCGTTGCTAATCTGTCTGACTAACGTACCGCTAGCTTGTAACTGTTGATGTAACTTGTTAAGGGAATCGGTTTCTAGGGCGATCGCATCCTGCTGTAACTGAATAAAAATAAAATTAGCCATACTTGGATAGACTTTGAACTGAGGGCAAGCGGTTAAAACCTGCATTAGCTTGCTTCTTTCAGATAAAATTTGGGGAATTGCGGTCAATAAGGTGTGACGATACTGAAGAGCAATCGCGGCTGCTGCTTGAGAATATGTAGGTAAATTATAAGGGAGACGAATTTTTTCCAAAGTCATAATTAATTCTGGATGCCCGATCGCATAGCCTACCCGATGTGCTGCCAAGCGAAAAGCTTTGGAAAATGTCCGCAGTACAATCCAATTCGAGCGGTGCAATAATTCGCTGGCAACAGTTGTTTGACTAAACTCGAAATAAGCTTCGTCAATGACGACTAAAATCTCCTGTGGCAAACTACGCAACCACTCCAATTCCGCTGTAGTTAAAGCATTAGCTGTAGGTGAATTGGGATGGACGACAAACACAACGCGGATGGGAGGATTTTGCTCGTTCGCGATCGCCAATTTTGCCGCAGTTAGATCGATCTCGAAGTTGTCGGGGTTTCGCGCCACAGCGATCGCAGGAATACCCAAAGTTTGAGCTAAAATTCCATACATCGAAAACGTAGGATTGGCAACTAAAATCGCTCCTTCTCCCTGCAAGCAAGTTGCAATCAACAAAGAACGAATCAGTTCGTCCGAACCATTACCGACAGAAATATTGGCGCTGGTAAAACCAGCATCAGCTAGTACCGCTGACTCATTGACATATTGGGCGATCGCGCTTTTGAGCTGAGCGTGTTCTCCATCAGGATAGCGGTTGCTCTCTAGTGCGTGCTGATACATCCAGGCAAGCTTTTCTTTCAACTCCTGGGGTAGATCGAACGGACTTTCATTTGTATCTAAGCGATCGAGCGCAATTGACGACTCAACAGCTTTTCCAGATGGACTATTGGGATGGGGTTTGTAAGCTGTGAACCGAGCCAGGTCTGAGCGGATGAATGGCAGCATTACTTGCCTGATAACTGACAGAAAGCTTTAATTATATCCCAAATCTCAGGCAGGACATTAGCTAAAGCGTGGTCGCTATCTAGCTCAATTAATTGTACCCAAGGGCGGTGACGCGCAAAATCACGGCTGGATTGCACTGGAATCACTTCATCGTGAATTCCGTGAAGAATAAGAGTGGGGAGAGGGCGGGATAGTTCTGTTTCTCGATACTGGGCGGCATCGAGGACGAAATCATAATCTAGGGGTAGCAAGCAGTTTTCGCCGTAGTGATAGGTCTGTAGATACCTATCTGTCTGCCATTGCTGAAGCTGTGCCGTGCCTAATCGCGGCAGCCAGTGGGTGAGAAATTCAAATGCAGGTGCGAGTAATACTAACCGTTGAATTTGTTGGTAATTCTGCCCCAACCAAGCTGCGGTTAGCCCACCTAAACTAGAACCAACAACTGTGACAGATGTAGGAAGTGGTGGTAACAGAGTACCAACTTGATGTAACTGCCGCGTGATTGTTAAATGTGAAAAATCGCCCTGATTGAGATCGGGAACGCATAAAGATAGACCGATTTGGGCAAAGCGATCGCATAGATAGACAGCCTTAGCTGACTGAGGGCTAGAGGCAAAACCATGTAAATAAATGAATTTGCTGCTCAAGTGTCAATTTGTTGTTCAAGCGGTTGACAGTTGACAGTTAATATGCTGTTCGCAGATAACTAACAAAACATGAATCTTCTTACCCATAAATTTAACGCTTTAACGTTAATAAATTCATCTTGACAAATGCATGTTGAACCAGCATCAGACAATTTTAGTATTGAGTAAGTTGACTAAATTCTTGACTAGCGAAGGATTAGCTACCGCAGCACCATTCGCTCCTACACCGCTCTCAGTCACTATTTCTTCAGTTGTCTCCCCAGACATGAGAGAGGTAGAGACAGAGCCTAATAACCCAACGACCTTCATCCGAAAAGCGATTTGTTGGATGGATTCTAATGGTTGTTGCAACTGCTTGGCGATCGCTTCAATTGAAGTTTTACCATTAACGAGTTCCCATACTTGCCTTTCTTGGGCATCGAGTTGGAATCGTGGCTTAGCAACAACATTCTTATTTAAAATGTCAGATGGGGTTGGCAGTTTTGCCGTAAATGGCTTCCAGTCTCGCAATACCCGCAAACCTAATAAAGTTGCCTCTGCTACTGGTAAGCTCAAACCCGTCATTTCGATTTTCGGTAAAGTCGCTTGCGAATTAAAGCTAAAATGACCCCGCGATAATTTAAATAAAGCGCAGACAGGCTGAATGACTTGAGCGTGAAACAAAACCTGTAATTGTTCGGCATTCAACTGTCCATTGGTTTTCAACTCAACTCCCAGAGGATGTTCTATGCCATTTGGCTCAGACAAGATATTGAGTAATTCTGGTGCAATCCAGCCCCGCTTATCGATCATTGAGAGCAAGTGCTGGTTATCGAGTTGCTCGACTATTGCAACAATACCACCTGCTTGAAACCAGAGATAGCAGCTTTTTCCTAGTTGAGAGTCGTCACTTGGTTCAGGCTGAAGCGAGAGCAAGCCCGTTTGGTGAAATTGCTCGATGAAATGAAAAATATTCAGTAAGGAAAATTCTAATAATTGTCCGGTAATTTCCATAATTGGCTGTTCTCGATTTGATTCCCACCCTTGCCAAGTCTTGTGATGTTATTTACATCTTCACTGCTATGAATGCTGCTAGATAAAAAGAGCTAAAACTTTTATCTAAAAATAGTACAAGCCATTTATAACAACTGTAGTTGTCGAAAATATCCGTGAAATTATTGATATTTGCGATCGCGCTTGGCAGGCTTACGCAGATTGTCCACAATAATATGGCAAAAAAAACAAGCTAGCCGTAATGTGACTAGCTACGAATAAAAGTAGAAATGAATTCGACGGAAACAGGGAGTAGTCTTACCATCAACGCATAGTGACGAATTCTTCAGCGGTAGAAGGATGAATGCCAACAGTAGCATCGAAATCTTTTTTGGTTGCGCCCATAGTTACGGCGATCGCCACTCCTTGAATAATTTCCGCCGAGTATTCTCCTACCATATGCGCTCCCAAGACTCGTTCGGTCTGAGCATCGACAACTAATTTCATCAGCGTCTTATCAGCAGCACCAGTCAAGCTGTGAAATAGGGGACGAAAACGGGCGCGATAGATTTTGACTCCATCTTCACTCAGTTGGGCGATCGCGTCATCTTCTGTCATGCCGACAGTGGCGGCTTCGGGAGTAGAAAATACGGCTGAAGCGACGATTTCATGGTTAAAAGCGCGGCGTAGATTACCAAATTCTGTATCCGCGAAAGCACGACCTTCACCAATGGCGACAGGAGTGAGGTTAATCCGGTCGGTACAATCACCGACAGCAAAGATGTGTGGCTGTGAAGTTTGACTAAATTCGTTCACCGCGATCGCCTTAGTGGTACTGTAGCCTGGACCTTCTAGGGAACTGGGAACTAAATCTATACCTGCATTTTCTAAGCCAAGTCCTTCAACATAAGGAGTACGACCAGTTGCAGCTAAAACCACATCGGCAACAACTGGTTCTCGATCTTGGTCAGAGAGTGTTAGCTTTAATCCTTTGGGGACGCGATCGATCGCCTTGACAACATTATCAGTGATGACTTGAATTCCGTGATGAATCATGCCTTGCTGAATTTCATTACGGATGTCGCGATCGAATCCTCGTAAAATCAAATCTTTGCGAATAATTTGGGTAACTTCGCAACCCAGACCGCGCATAATACAGGCAAATTCCACCCCAATGTAACCAGCTCCAATAATCGCTATGTGTTTGGGTTTTTCGGGCAGGTGAAACATTTCATTCGAGGTAATGACATGTTCCATACCCGGAATGTCTGGTTTAATCGGACGACCGCCAACGGCAATTAAGATTTTTTCAGCCGTGACTTTGCGCCCATCTACTTCGATCGTGTGGGGATCTATCAAAGCGGCGCGACTGGGAATTAACTCGACTCCAGCTTTTGCTAAAAAGTTGATATGCAACTGAGAAAGACGGTTCACTTCGTTATCAATAACAGTGATGAAGTGTTGCCAATCTAAACTCGTCTCGCCAACGTGCCAGCCATAACCCGCAGCATCGTGAAACAAAGCCGGAAAGCGAGAACCGTAAACCATGAGTTTTTTCGGAATACAGCCTCGGACGACACAAGTACCACCAACGAGACTTTCTTCTGCGATCGCTACTTTTGCACCGTAGCTAGCTGCCCGTTTAGAAGCTGCTAGCCCTCCAGATCCAGCGCCAATAACAAATAAATCGTAGTCGAATGTCATGAGTCAATATGTTCCTATGGTAGTTGGTAGTTGGTAGTTGGCAGTTGGTAGAAAAATTATCTATCACCTATCAACTGATTTGGTCGCGATCTTCAAGTTTGTGGTGAGATATGTTGGAATAGGAGGGGATTTAACAGGCGTACTGTACGGGTTTAAATTTAATCTAACAAGAAGAATTCCTCTCCGGTGGTTGGATGGATGCCAAGGTTTGCGTCAATATCTTGTTTAGCAATGCCTTTTTGGATCGCAACTGCCAGACTTTGAATAATCTCAGCAGCATTTTCGCCTACCATATGAGCGCCTAACACGCGATCGCTGCGCCGATCTACTACTAATTTCATCATCGCTTGCTCGGAGCGATCTGTCATGCTGTAAAACAGGGGTTCAAATTGGGTGCGGTAGCATTGCACGGCATCGCCGAATTTTTCCCGTGCTTGCGCTTCTGTCAATCCTACAGCAGCAGCTTCAGGACGGGCAACGACAGCGGTAGGAACGAGAGTGTAATCAATTTGTGGCGATTGCTGGTCAAAAATTGTTCGCGCTACTGCCCGACCTTCTGTTCGGGCAACTGGAGTCAATTGCTTGCGATTGGTACAATCACCTACAGCAAAGATATGCGCTTGGTTCGTGCGACTATAAGCATCAACCGCGATCGCGCCTTTTTCATCCAATTCTACCCCAGCATTTTCTAAACCTAGATTTTCAGTGTTGGGGCTTCTGCCTGTGGCAAAGAGTACGGTGTCGGCTGTGACGATCTGAGGATCGTTGCCTTCTAAAACAACCTGCAATCCTGTAGCATCTTGTTTGATTTCTTTTGCCGTTGTGTTGCCGAGAAATTGAATTCCTCTTTGACTCAATCCCTGCTGTACGGCAGTACGAACATCGTCATCAAATCCCGATAAAATTGTTTGATCGCGATCCATTAATGTCACTTCAACGCCGAAGGCATTCATCATGCTAGAGAACTCCACGCCAATATATCCGCCACCAACAATTGCTAAACGTTGTGGTAGTTGAGGAAGTTCAAACATTTGACGGGATGTAATTGCATATTCGATCCCTGGAATTTTTGATGGTTTAATGGATTTGCCACCCACGGCAACGATAATTTTGTCAGCCGTGACTTTGCGTCCGTCGATTTTTACGGTGTGTGGATCGATAAAAGTTGCTTGACCTCGAATGACATCAATTCCTGCCTGTTGAAACTTGTTTAAAAAAGACTGGCGGCGCTGTTCGAGCTGTTGATGGACGGAGGCGATAAAATACGACCAGTCAAACTGACGATCGCATTTACTCCAGCCGTAACTTGCAGCTGCGCGATCGTGTAAGGCAAAATCAGCAGCGTAGACGATAAACTTTTTAGGGATACAACCACGATTGACACAAGTACCACCAACTGCCTCTCGTTCGGCAATTCCAACGCGGACATCGTAAGTTTTAGCTTGTCTTGCAGCGGCTACTCCCCCAGGACCAGCGCCAATGATAAACAAGTCATAATCGAAAGCCATAGTGAATTTGAGGAAAAATTTAAGCACAAAGCTCTAAACTTATCGGATTCTCTGTTTTATTTCCTCTCTCTGCGGTCTGCTTTTTCTTCCGCTACCCGCATGACAGATTTGCCACAACCGTAGTTACAAGCGGTAGAAACAGCAATTGCTCAACTATCAAGCGATCGCATCTCTCATATCTTATCCCACGAACCCCTGTGGAGTCTAAGTAGCGATCGCCTAAAATCTCAGTATAACAGTAAAGTGACTTTTCGGCATATTTAAGCATTTTTACGTAAACTCACTATTTTGATATATTTGTTTTTACATAAACCAAACAAAATTTAAAGATTGAGTAAAATTACAAATTGTTGAGTAGCCTTTTTAACTTACTTAAACTACGATTGTGGCTGACTATAGCTAACTTATCTCTACATGATCGGCTACTTATCTAAGTTTTTTTATATCCTTGCAGGCAAGAGAAGACAACTATTTTTCCTAATATTCTTCTTTCTCTTGACTTCTCTGATGGAAGCAATAGGAATTGGACTAGTTGGACCATTTATTGCCTTGGCAAGTAATCCGCAGGCAATCTATCAAAATTCCTGGCTGCATTGGTTTTATACTCAGTCTGGATTTCAAAACGACAAACAATTTTTATATTTACTGAGTGCAGCAACTATCGGAATTTTATACTTCAAGTCTGTCCTAAGCTTTTACGGTCAGAAATATGTGTTCAAATTTTCCTTCAAGCAGCAAGGTGAACTCTCAGCCAAGTTACTCCACTCCTATTTAGCAGCACCCTACACTTTTCATTTGAATCGCAATTCAGCCTTATTAATTCAGAATGTTATCAACGAAACCGATAAATTCTGCACTCATTTTATGCTGCCTTTCCTTACATCTTTAGCCAATATCACTGTGATATTGGCTTTGATTTTTTTGCTATCAAAAACGAACTTAATAGCAACACTAAGCGTAGCAGCAATTCTTTTACCAGCCTTTGGGTTAATTTACTTTTTTAGATATAAAATTTCGCAATGGGGACAAGAAGCTTCGGAATCTAATACAGAAATGATTCGGATTATCAATCATGGACTAGGAGGACTAAAAGAGACACGCATTATTGGCTGTGAATCTTATTTTGAGAATCAAATGAAAGCCCAGATTGATAAATTTGCTTTTGCACTTAGCTCCTTTCAAGCATTCTCAATTTTACCGCGCATCTTACTAGAAGCTATTCTAGTAACTTTTTTAGTTGGATTTACAATTATATTTTTACTGTCCAATCAGAATGCAGAAAACTTAACTTCTGTTTTGGGTGTGTTTGCAATGGCTTCAATTCGCCTGCTGCCATCAGTAAGTAATACAATCTATGCTTTTGGCATCATGAGAAATAGTACTTATTCAGTTGATAAAGTTTATTACGATTTAAAAGAAATAGAAAATCTAGAAGTCGAGCGGGGTCAAAAAATACTAGACGAGCGAAGCTTACGTAAGTTATTTGATTCAAAAAGCTATAGCAAATGCTGTCTGCCATTCGAGCAAGAAATTATTTTAGACAAAATTACTTATCGCTATCCTAGCGCCACAGAAACCAATCTCAAAGAAATTTCTTTACACATCAAGAAAGGTCAGTCTATTGGGATAATTGGTAAATCTGGAGCAGGTAAGACAACATTAATTGATGTCATCTTGGGACTTTTAGCACCGGAAACAGGAAATATTAGAGTTGATGGTAAAACAATTTACAACGATCTGCGCTCCTGGCAAAATTTAATTGGCTACATTCCGCAATCTATTTTTCTGATAGACGACACAATTGAGAAAAATATTACTTTTGGTGTTCCAGACGATCTGATTGACAAGCCAAGATTAGAGAAAGCCATTCAGTCGGCTCAGTTAGAGGAATTGATCGAGCAACTTCCCGATGGAATCAATACAGTTGTTGGCGAACGGGGAGTACGCCTCTCGGGAGGACAACGCCAGCGAATCGGAATTGCTCGCGTCCTCTATCACGAACGGGAGATTTTGGTGCTAGATGAAGCGACTGCTGCACTGGATAACGAAACTGAAAGTCTTGTCAGCGAGGCTATTCGCTCTCTCAGCGGGACTAAAACCATGATTATCATAGCTCACCGTCTTTCTACTCTCGAACATTGCGATCGCGTCTACTCGATTGAAAAAGGTCGAGTCGTTAAATCGGGTAGTTATCAAGAAGTTGTTGCGTGCGTGTAGATTCTGAAAAGAGCTAGCGATCGAGCATTTGTCTTAAAATAGGAGATCTTTATAAAGCAAATAAAGAGAGACTCTTGGAGAGATGACGATCGTGGCACAGGCTAGAAATGTTCTCGGTAGCGAACTGAAAACTTGTTGCAGCGCTCCTATGACTGGGTATTACCGCGACGGTAAATGTAATACTGGTGCAGGCGATTATGGAGCGCATGTCGTTTGCGCAGAACTAACGGCAGATTTCTTGAATTTTACCAAGTCGCGGGGAAACGATCTCAGCACACCCGTACCTGAGTTTAACTTTCCTGGCTTAAAACCAGGCGATCGCTGGTGCTTGTGCGCTTCTCGTTGGAAAGAAGCTCTAGATGCTGGTGTCGCACCGCCCATAATTTTACAGTCAACTCACGCATCGGCACTAGAATACGTTTCTCTGAGCGAACTCAGGCAACACGCTCTCGATCGCGATACAACTGAATAAAACGTCAATCTATTCTCTACTCTTTTGCAGTGCGCCACTCACCAGTCATAGAAGTTGGGGTAGGACAAGTCTTTTGATTAAAATCACACTTGTAGATGAATGGTTCCTGCCAGTGTAAAGGAATTTCTAGTAAGTCCCGCACCCCAGTCATTCCCTGTCCGACAAAGAGTAATAGGGCGATCGAATTTAAAATAGCATGGACGATCCGCCAGCGATGGGAGCGATCCTGATAGATATCTTGCATAATCGCTAAGGAAAAAATCATCAGCATTGCTGCCGTCAATCCGATATAGAAATGAGATACAAACCATTCGTTATCACGACGGAAGACACCTTCTTGGAAACCCAGAATCACTAAACCCATTCCTGTCAAAGTGGCAAACACTCCCCGCCAAAGTTTTTGTTTGGCTTGATAAAGCAACACCAAAGAGGCGATGGTTGCACCAAACATCAAGGTGATAAAGATAACTTGAAAAGGGTTTTTACTCCAGACTTGGTTAGTTGCAATGTGGTAAAAAATGGGACGGGCAAGCCCTACAAGTGCTAATCCTACTACGCCTCCAGCCAACCACTTGCCAAATTTATTATGTTCCACGCCAACTGTCGGGGGAATTTTACTTTTCTCACCCCCTTTAGCTTGCAATCGGCGCTGGCGTGTCTGCCATGCGAAGTTAGCCACGATCCCAATCAAAGGGAAGATGAAAGTAACGGCGATCGCGGGATGCAAAAGTCTCCAAGCATCGAGTAAGTCTACCATACAAAACCTCTGCAACAATAATGGGTTTAATCTGCTAGTCCACTAAATTACGTAAATTTCAATTTATCTGGATGCTGGTGGCAACAGGCAATGAGTTAAATTTACAACAACCTTCTCTAAATCAGAAGTACGCAGATGGTTGCTAGTTACCACCCCCTCAGTTGTGCGATCGCTTCAAGAATTCGACGTTCTCAGCCAGCATTGACTTATATCCCTTTAAATCCCATATTACTTTCGATTTCTTGCTGTTTTTGAATCGAAGCGTTCCGTGTAGCAGCACGAATTGATGCTTTTTGCCGGATGCCGATTTGACTTAGAAAAACTCCCATAACTATGACACTGCCACCCATATACTGCGCCAGTGTTGGAACTTCTCCTAAAATGAAATAAGCTGCGAGAATCCCTGCAATGGGAGTAAAAGAGCTGACTAAAGAAGCTTCAGATATAGAGGTAGCTCTTAAACCAGTAATCCAGAAAGTCTGACCGAGTACGACAATAATAGAACCATAAACTAACATCCATTCCCACAAGAAAGGAGAAAATACATCCATAAAATGTCCTCTGCCGTAGAGTAGTAAAGCAGCGAAAAAGAAAATAACTGTTCCCCAAGCGGTGCGAAAAATGCTGTAAATTCCTAAAGAAACCCGAGAGAGGGTTAGCTTACCAAGAATTGTGGCTGTTGCTAAAGCTACGGCAGCAGCAATAGTGAAAATTTCACCCATGCCTAGCATTAAGCTTATATTATTTACTCCTTGTAGAATTGGAAACAAAAAAATAATCGAAATTACTCCCGTAAAGGCAATAGATGCACCCAAAATTTCCCAAAAATTAACTCTTTCAGACAATAGCCAGACAGACAATAGCAAAGTTAAGGGTGGCTCTAATCTTCCCAAAAACACTACAGTATTGACATTAGTAACAGCTAGTGCCTGAAAAATTAAACTCGGCGCGATCGCTCCTGCTAAAGTTGATACGACTATCAATCCCAACCACTCTCGTCGAGAAAGTCGCTTTAACATAGCTGGTTGGATTTGCCGTCGATAAATAATTAGCAGTACCAACAAAGCGCAGAGATTGCCAACAAATAAAACATTGCACAGAGAAATGGGATTGCGATCGTTCTGAAAATGTCTCGCACCAATTTCGGTCAGCTTGCGCGTGACTGAGTTAGCTGCACCAAAAATAGAAATAGCTAGCCATAGATAAATCTGTGGCTTAACTTTAAAAAGTAATAATCGGCATATCCCAATCTGTAACAAAGCTTTTCCTCATGCGATCGCGACTAGAATGACTTGACTATTACTTCACTTCACTCGGCTCAAACTTCGTCACTCTGCCTTTTCTCAATGCCACGACCACATCGTAGGTAGCACAGTAAGCAAATGTATAATCGTTAGCTTTGTTATACAGCAGTACGACCATACCCGCACCACCAGGCTGCACCGCTACTGGCAGCAGATCGCCAAAGAAATAGCGCCGCAGTTCGTCACCACCACCTAGCTGACCTTTGTGCGCGGTTATCAATTCAATTTTCTTTTGGATCGGTATATCAGTTGGACCTTTCATTTGCATCTCTTGGGCAGACGCTTGACCTGACTGAGGATCGATCGCTCTCAGTGGTACATCTGTAACCGTCACTAACCCGACTAAAGCAAAGCCCGCTAAAACAGACGTAAGTTTCACTTGATTCACTCCTAAGAATTTGAGAATAAACAAAAATTCGATAATTTCAGCATCTATCGCTTACCTAAGTTACGACTGATGAATTTATGAGTTTTTCCTGAGAAAAACGTAAGAATTAGCTCTTAATTCGGCTTTGAGTTCGTGCGTCGAGAAATTACAATAGGCGAAATACGATCGGGCAGTTGTTGATGATGCCTGTCGAGCCAAACTCGAAACCATTAGGACCAGTGAGGAAACTAGATTCAACTAGACCTAAGATGTGAAATTCTTCGCGTAGCTGGGTGCGATCGCCATTATTTACTGCATCCTGCGTCCACTCGTAAAGGTTGATATCCCAAAGTGGGCTATAGTCATTCGCGATCGTCGGGATACCACCCAAAACATTGTTGGGGCGATAGCCATCAGTTAAAGCTGCATACAGCCTTTGGTGTTGTGGATTTTTACAACCATTTTGCGACAGTCCATTTATGGCAATAAAAATCCGCTCGACAGCACTACTAAAACTATCGTCGCCACCTACTTTTATCTTCTGTAATACTGGAGCAGAAGTTACACCTTCGATCGCAGCCACCGTTGGATCGCTGGAATCCATTGAAACGTACCAAACTGGACGACCGAAACTGAAACCGTTGACCAAGTTGAAGGTGACAGTCATTTTCTCAGTATCGATCGCCACGACCTCGTCGTGTACTAGCTTGTAGTCGGGGTTGCCAGTAGGAAAATTAATTTTGTAGCAATTCTCGATTGCGTGCGTGACATTTGTAGGGGCGCTTTCTCTGTGCGCCCCAGAGAGAGCGTGTATTTTACCCAATTGAAAACTGCTATCAGCCGATCCTCGATCGCGATCGAGTTTGAGATGATTTTTGATACAGCGTAATTTGCTACTGTTGTTGCGATAGGGCATCTAGGGGCGATTGGACAATATAACTACCCATGAGGGAACTTCAGCTATTGCTCTACGGTCATAGAACTATCTGAATATCTGTTTTAGTCTTCTTCTATGGCAATACATCGCGTTATTGCTAGCAGATTTCTATTGGGACAGTTAGGAGCAAACAAAATTTCAACTACTAGCTAAAAGTTGACATAATAAACGATAATAAAAATTATAATTATTTTACAATTGTGTTACCTAACATGGATTGCTAACAACAATCCAGTGTATTTGTTAGGAAAATTATTGGGTAGTAGGAATGACAGTTTCTCAGATTAAAAGTCAGGGGATAGAGCAGAGAGAACTCAGGCGCGTGAGGCGATCGCGTCTCGCTACGCTAGTTATGCTGAGTATCGTGGCATTTTCTAGCCTGATAGTTGGGGGATGGTTTGCCGGAGAAGGCAGAATTACTTCGATTTTTTTACAAATACAAAATTTTCAGAATAATCCTCCTTTTTGGTTAGAAGTACCAACGTTGTCAGGAGGATATTTACTAGCTCCCACAATTGTTTTACTACTAATTGTGATGCTAGTCATGCGAATTTCTCCCCAACCGAAACGATGGTCGCGGCAAATTGTAGTAGCAATATTACTGCTTTTGACTATTCGTTATATTATTTGGCGATCGCTAACTACGCTCAATCTTGCTACTCCCCTTAATGGTGTGTTTAGTCTGGGATTATTGTTCTTAGAGTTTCTGGTGTTAACTAGCAGTACAATTCAATTATTTTTAATGTTGAATGTCAAAGACCGCAGCCGCGAAGCCGACCGCTTTGCTGTAGCCGTGCTTGACGGTAGTTTTACCCCAAATGTTGATATTTTAATTCCTACTTATAACGAGCCTACTTTTATCCTCAAACGGACTATTATCGGTTGCCAAGCACTGGAATATTCACATAAAAAAATTTACTTACTTGATGATACGCACCGAGCAGAAGTTAAAGATTTAGCTATAGAATTGGGTTGTAAATACTTAACTCGTCCCGATAACAAGCACGCTAAAGCAGGTAATTTAAACCACGCGATTGCCAAAACGCAAGGTGAGTTAGTCGTTATTTTTGATGCAGATTTTGTCCCAACCAGAAATTTTCTAAATCGAACTGTTGGCTTTTTTCAAAACGAAAAAATTGCTTTAGTTCAAACACCTCAAAGTTTTTATAACGCCGATCCAATCGCCCGTAATTTAGGGCTGGAAGATGCAGTTACTCCTGAAGAAGAAGTTTTTTATCGTCAAATTCAGCCCATTAGAGATGGAGCTGATAGCGTTATTTGTGCTGGTACTTCTTTTGTCGTCAGACGCAAAGCACTACAAGCTGCTGGCGGTTTTGTCACAGATTCTTTGAGTGAAGATTACTTTACTGGAATTCGTTTATCGGCGCAGGGTTATCGATTAATTTATTTAGATGAAAAACTAAGTGCAGGTTTAGCAGCCGAAAACATCGCTGCTCATGCTACACAGCGGATCAGATGGGCGCAAGGGACGTTACAAGCATTTTTTATCGACGCAAACCCTTTAACTATCGAAGGATTGCGACCTTTACAAAGAATTGCACATTTAGAAGGATTATTGCATTGGTTCACTAGTATTTCCCGGGTTGGATTTTTAGTTATGCCACTTGCCTATTCATTTTTAGGAGTGATTCCACTCAGGGCAACGGCAACTGAATTATTATTTTTCTTTTTGCCTTACTATTTAGTTCAAATCTCAGTCTTTGCTTGGTTAAATCACCGCTCTCGCTCGGCTTTACTATCAGATATATACTCTTTGGTTTTATGTTTTCCCTTGGCTTTGACAGTAATTCAAGTCATGTTAAGACCGTTCGCCAAAGGATTTAAAGTTACTCCAAAAGGACAACAACGCGATCGCTTTTCATTTAATTGGAAACTAGCTTCACCTTTAATTATTTTGTTTGCGATCACAGCTATTAGTCTGTGGCGCAACTTAGGAATGTCTATGGCGAAAGCAGAATGGGCAACAACAGTACCATTAGAAATTGCTCAACAGATTCGAGGTATTGGTTTGGGTTGGCTGTGGAGTGGCTACAACTTAATTATGTTGGGTATTGCAATTTTAATTCTGCTCGACGCTCCCAAACCAGATGTTTACGATTGGTTTGCTCTCCGGCGAACAGTAAGGTGCAATATTCAAGGGGAAAATTATTGGGGAGTCACGACGATGATTTCTGAAGTTGGAGCGGAAATTGCTCTGACACAAAAAGCAGTTATTTCAGCCGAGGAAATGCAGCCACTCACGTTAGAAATTATGGAAGAAGGAGTAGAGTTAACTGGTCAAGTGATTCGGACTGGATTTCAAAATGAATTTCCTACAGTCAGGGTTATGTTTCAGCAACTCAGTCTCAGTCAACATCGCTGCTTAGTGGAAATGTTATTTTGTCGCCCCGGACAATGGAAGCGCCACAACACGCCAGGGGAATTCAAATCGATTTTACTGATTTTGAAAATTCTATTCCGACCGCGAATCATATTCGATCGCAATATAGATGTCAATGCGACCGCAGTGTCTCAAGGGTAAAAGAGTTATTGGTCATTCGTCATTCGTCATTTGTCGCGCACCACTCTCCACTGATAACTGATAACCGATAACTGAATAGCTACCATTTCAGAAAAGCCGCCTCAAGTCCTTGTTCGCGTCTAATCTTGCCATCTTTCTCAAACCAGGCTACCACTTGCTCTGCGGTTAAATCTTCCATCTTTACGCCGTAGTCTTCGGCTATATGTTTCAACAGCCGTAGCGATGAAACTGTCAGTCTGGTTAAAAACTTTTCTGGAGAAGAAAGCAAGGCTGCATCTACCTTGGCTGACTCTTCCGCCGAGAGAAATTGCATTGAAGGTTGCATGTTATTTGTCATTGGTCATTGGTCATTTGTACGGACGGGTTCACTCAAAAAATCAACTTCGACTACAATTTTTGGTATTTCCCGACAATTTTTGTACGAGCGGGTTTACCAAACAACTCTGGCTCCGACAAGGATTTCGGGTGAACCCGCCCCTACAGCTTTCCCCTTTCTCCCGTGCTTCGTACTAAATACCCACATCGGTGTTCGCCGTCAATAATCCAGTGGGTACGCTCAACTTGACAATCAGGTAAAACTGTGGCGAACATTTCTAATTCGTGTCCGCAGACTACAGGGAAGGATTCAGCAACGTTGGCAATGGCGCAATTATGTTCGGTAATGATAAATCCTCTAGCTGAATTCTCTTCGTTGACAAAATACCATTCTGCCATGTAACCTTCAGCTTTCCTCAATTCTACCAAGTTGGCGACTCGCTCTTGCAGCGAACCCTCGCCGACGCGATCGCGGTATTCTAGAGCTTTACGCTCCCATTGCATTCGTAAAATCGTCCCCATTTGTTCTCGCCCCACTGTTTGGGCGAGGGTATCGAGCAGGGAAACGGCAAATTGTCCGTGACTGTCTCCCCCTCCATCATTAATAGTACGACGCAGGCGATCGCGCCCGCGATCGCTTAGTTTATATACGTGCTGCGGTCGCCCCATGCCCAGATGAACTGCTTGATATACAATGAGTTCCTCTGCTTCTAAATCCTTTAAATGGCGACGAATCGCTTGTGGACTGACATCAAGCTCTGTGGCTAGCTCCTGCGCCGTGGCTTGCCCCTGCTTCATTAAATATTGCAGAATGTCCTGCTTGGTCGAGGGCTGCTGCGTTGTCACCATTGTCATTCCAAAGTTTTCAGCTGAAAATTTTACTTTGACAACATACCTGTTGTTAATGTAGCGTAAAATGGAGACAGGTTAAACAACAAGCGTGTTGTTTTAGTTACGATTTTTACAATGAGGAAGGTGGGAAGGGGTTAGACCACCCGTCTTTCATCCTTAAAGAGCTACTTCGAGCATTTCAGCCCAACCGAGAGAACACTACCAATGAGTGCAACTGTCAAAACCATCGTCAACCAGCCTTACAAATACGGCTTTATTACCGACATCGAGGCAGATATTATTCCTCGCGGTCTGAGTGAAGACGTTATCCGCCTGATCTCTGCTAAGAAAGAAGAACCAGAGTTCATGTTGGAATTTCGTCTGAGAGCTTACCGTCAATGGCTGAAGATGACAGAACCTACTTGGCACAGTGTCCAGTATCCTCCCATCAACTATCAAGATATTATCTACTATTCCGCGCCGAAAAAGAAGCCCAAGCAACTGAATAGCTTGGAAGAAGTCGATCCCGCATTGCTGGAAACTTTTGAAAAGCTTGGTATTCCCATATCAGAACAGAAGCGTCTATCTAATGTCGCAGTAGATGCCATTTTTGACAGCGTTTCTGTAGCTACCACCTTCAAGGAAAAGCTAGCTAAAGAAGGTGTAATTTTCTGCTCGATTTCCGAAGCTTTACGGGAATATCCAGAGTTAGTTCAGAAATATCTGGGTAGTGTCGTGCCAACGGCAGATAACTACTTCGCGGCACTCAATTCCGCTGTATTCAGTGACGGTTCCTTCGTTTATATCCCCAAAAACACCAAATGCCCGATGGAACTGTCTACATACTTCCGCATTAATAGCGGCGATACAGGACAGTTCGAGCGGACTTTGATTGTAGCCGAGGAAGGGAGCTACGTTTCCTACCTAGAAGGCTGTACCGCACCGATGTACGACACTAATCAGCTACACGCGGCGGTGGTGGAACTTGTCGCTTTGGACAATGCTGAAATTAAATACTCTACCGTGCAAAACTGGTACGCTGGCGACGAGAAGGGTAAAGGCGGAATTTACAACTTCGTCACCAAGCGCGGTTTGTGCCAAGGAGTTAATTCTAAGATTTCTTGGACGCAGGTAGAAACGGGTTCGGCAATTACTTGGAAGTATCCTAGTTGCGTGTTAGTCGGCGATAACTCTGTCGGTGAGTTTTATTCTGTGGCGCTGACGAATAATATGCAGCAAGCCGATACAGGAACGAAGATGATCCATGTTGGTAAGAATACTCGCAGCACGATTATTTCCAAGGGAATTTCTGCCGGGAACTCTAGCAACAGCTACCGTGGTTTGGTGAAAGTTAACCCGAAAGCACAAGGAGCGCGGAATTATTCTCAATGCGATTCAATGTTAATTGGAGATAATGCGCGGGCGAATACATTCCCCTACATTCAGGTACAAAATAACACTGCCAAGATCGAGCATGAAGCTTCGACTTCTAAGATTGGCGAAGACCAATTATTCTACTTCGCGCAGCGGGGTATTTCTTCAGAAGATGCAATCTCGATGATGATTAGCGGTTTCTGTAAGGATGTGTTTAACCAGCTACCAATGGAATTTGCTGTAGAAGCCGATCGCCTGCTGAGTCTGAAACTGGAAGGTAGTGTGGGTTAATAAAATAGGGTGGGCAATGCTCACCCTCAATCAAGCAATTCGCAAGTGAATAGAGAGAGTGCAGAGGACGTAGAGAGTAATGATTATTGAAAATAGTGAAATTTTGCTGTCGGTGAAAGACCTGACAGCTGAAGTTGATGGGAATCCAATTTTAAAGGGAGTGAATTTAGAGGTTCGCGCTGGAGAAATCCATGCGATTATGGGACCGAATGGCTCTGGTAAAAGCACTTTTTCTAAAGCCTTAGCAGGACACCCAGCTTATGAGGTGACGGGTGGCGAAGCAATTTTTCAAGGTAAAGATTTGCTGGAGATGGAAGCGGAAGAACGAGCTAGAGCTGGAGTTTTTCTGGCATTTCAGTATCCCTTAGAAATTCCTGGCGTAAGTAATTTGGATTTCTTGCGAGTTGCCTATAATTCTCGCCGAAAAGAGCAAGGTTTAGAAGAATTGGATGCATTCGATTTTGACGATTTGATCCAAGAAAAATTGGATGTTGTCAAGATGGATGCGGCTTTCTTAAACCGCAGCGTGAATGAAGGGTTTTCTGGCGGCGAGAAGAAGCGGAACGAAATTTTGCAAATGGCACTGTTGGAACCAAAAATTGCAATTTTGGATGAAACAGATTCAGGATTAGATATTGACGCGCTGAAGATTGTTGCTAATGGCGTGAATCAATTAGCCAGCCCTGAAAATGCCACAATTCTAATTACTCACTATCAGAGATTGCTCAACTACATCGTCCCAGATTACGTCCATGTTATGGCTGGGGGACGGATTATTAAGAGTGGTGGTAAGGAGTTAGCACTGGAATTAGAGTCTCGCGGTTACGATTGGGTGTTGGAGCAAGCTGCGACTGAGGTAGGAGTGTAATGAATATTCAAGTTTCTCCAACAGTGACGAATGGCAGTCATGGTAGCGTGTCGGGTGGGGATAACTACCTGATAGAGTTGCTGCAACAGTGTCAAAAGGGTGTAGAAACATTACATGTAACGTCTCTACGGGAAATTCGCGATCGCGCTTCTTCCATTATCCGTCAATCTACTCTCCCTACTACCAAAATTGAAGAGTGGCGGTTTACCGATTTATCTGCTTTAAAACAGTTTAACTTTCAAGTGGCGGCTCCCACCGGATTACCAGCAGCACTGGTGACACCACTCACCTTCTCAGAAGCAGCAAATAGTCGTTTGATATTTATCAACGGGGTGTATACGCCAGAACATTCTGCAATCGGTGATTTACCGAAAGGTGTAGTAGTTAGCAATTTATCAGGATTACCAGCAGAATACCGCGATCGCGTTTACAACTACCTGGCAAAATCTGAGGCAGGACAAGACATATTTACCGCCCTGAATACGGCTGCAATTACGGATGTTGCTGTCGTCTGGATTCCTAAAAATGTTGTCGTAGAAGCTCCAATTCACCTGCTATTTATCGCTAACTCTTTTAGAACACCAACAATTAATCAACCGCGCTGCTTGGTAGTCGCGGAAACTGGTAGTAGCGTCACGCTGGTGGAAGACTACTTAAATCAATTTAATATTGAAGATCCTGAAGAAGGCGAAGCCGAAGTTGGAGAGACGGTATACTTTACCAACGCTGTTACGGAAATCTGGCTGGGAGAAAATGCCCAAGTTAGTCATACTAGAGTTGAACGGGAAAGCGTAGAAGCATTCCATATTGGTAAAACTGCGATTACTCAAGCACGGGATAGCCGTTACACCTGCAATGCGATTACTTTAGGGGCAAAACTGTCGCGCCACAATTTAGACATCTACCAGACAGGAGAACAGACAGAAACAATTCTCAACGGCTTAACTATAATAGCAGGGCAACAAACAGCCGATACCCATAGCGCGATCGCACTAAATTATCCTTATGGTATGAGTCGTCAACTCCATAAATGCATTGTCGCCGATAAAGCCCACACTGTATTTAATGGGAGAGTCTTTGTTGCTAAAGCCGCTCAACTTACGGATGCAGGACAACTGAACCGCAACTTACTCCTCTCTTCCAAAGCTAGAGTAGACACCAAGCCTCAACTGGAAATTATCGCTGATAACGTCAAGTGCAGTCACGGTGCTACTGTCAGCCAGTTGGAAGACGATGAGATTTTCTACCTGCAAAGTCGCGGAATTAACGCTGCTGACGCTCAAAATTTGTTAGTTAACGCCTTTGCTGCTGAGATTATTAACCAACTACCAATTCCCTCTTTACAACAAACTCTGCTCAAAGCTGTTACCCGCGAAGCTACAACATTAAATCTGGCTGATTGACCGAAAGTGAGGACGGGTTTACCAATATATTTGGTTACAAGTAGAGAACTCTGGTGAACCCGCCCCTACAACATTTGCGTTCTGTTCCTTCTCTCGACTTGAACCATGACTTTTACCCAAGCAAGAACCCTCGCCGATATCGTCCGCGCTGACTTCCCAATCCTGCAGCAAGAAGTCAATGGCAAACCCTTGGTGTACCTCGACAACGCCGCCACCTCCCAAAAACCTTTACTCGTCCTCAACACCCTACGGAATTATTACGAGCAATATAACTCCAACGTTCATCGCGGCGTGCATACCCTAGCGGCTAAAGCAACCGAAGCTTACGAAGGGGCGCGGGATAAAGTAGCTGCGTTTGTCAATGCGGCGCAGCGAGAAGAAATTGTGTTTACCCGTAATGCTACCGAAGCAATTAACTTAGTCGCTTACAGTTGGGGTAATAGCAATATCCAACGGGGAGATGAAATCATCCTTTCCGTGATGGAACACCACAGCAACTTAGTACCTTGGCAACTCCTAGCCCAAAGAACGGGTGCAGTGTTGAAGTTTGTCGAACTGACTCCAGAGGAAGAATTTGACTTAGAACAATATAAGTCTTTAATTTCCGACAAAACCAAGCTTGTCGCTGTGGTTCACGTCTCTAATACTTTGGGGTGCATTAACCCAATACAAGAGATAATTGCGATCGCCCATCAACACGGTGCGAAAGTTTTGATCGATGCTTGCCAAAGCGTACCACATATGCCTGTTAACGTACAGCAAATGGACTGCGATTGGTTAGTAGCTTCCGGTCATAAAATGTGCGCTCCTACCGGAATTGGATTTTTGTATGGAAAACTAGCATTGTTGCGATCGATGCCACCGTTTTTAGGTGGTGGTGAAATGATCGCCGACGTGTATTTAGACCGTTCTACCTACGCCGATTTACCGCACAAATTTGAAGCAGGAACCCCAGCAATCGGAGAAGCGATCGCCCTCGGTGCAGCTGTAGACTATTTAGGGGCGATCGGCATGGATAAAATTTATGCTTACGAATCGGAATTGACGCAATATCTGTTCGAGCAACTGAGTCAAATTTCTGAAGTCCGCACCTATGGTCCATTACCTAAAGTAGCAGGTGTGGGTAGAGCTGCATTAGCTTCATTTACGGCTGGTGATGTTCACCCTCACGATTTATCTACTCTACTAGATCAAGCTGGGGTTGCTATTCGCGCCGGACACCACTGCACGCAGCCTTTACATCGTTACATCCACGCTCAGTCTACTGCACGGGCAAGTTTATCTTTTTACAATACCCGTGAAGAGATTGACATATTTATTGTTGCTTTGAAGGAAGCGGTAGAATTTTTTGGTAGTATCTTCGGTTAAGGTAAAAGGGTGGGCTTAGCTCACCCAATTGACTCTAAAGCCAGTGGATATGATTACTTCTTTAACTCCAGCAGAGTCTAGAGTAGTGCTACATAACATTAGCTGGGAAACCTTTGAAACTTTACTCAAAGAAACAGGTGAAAACAGAGGTTCTCGCTTTGCTTATGACTGTGGCACGATGGAAATTATGATTCCACTTTTTGAACATGAAAGCTACAAAAGCAATTTATGTAATTTTATAATTGCCCTAGCTGAAGAACTCAACATTGAAGCTAGAAGCGCTGGTTCAACAACTCTAAAACACCAAGTAGCTAATTGCGGTATAGAACCAGATAATTGTTATTATATTCAGAACGAGTCAGCAATTAGAGGCAAGCTCAAGTTAAATTTAGAAACCGATCCACCGCCTGACTTAGCAATTGAAATTGATATTACTAGTAGTTCTGTAAATAAACTTGGTATTTATTCTGCTTTAGGTGTTCCTGAACTTTGGAAATACGACGGAAAAGAATTAAAATTTTATCAACTAGAAGTAGAGGAATATAGAGAGCGTGATGTGAGTCTTGCTTTTCCTCTTATATCTGTTGAAGATATGAGTAATTTTATGCAACAGATTCCCATGCAGGGAGAAGTAGCTTTACTCAAATCTTTTCGAGCTTGGGTAAGGGATAAAGTTGTTTATTTGACCAATGAATAGCAAGTTTACTGAAGTATAGATTTCATGCGATCGCTTTATCTTCTATCCTAACTCAACTCCTCAATTAGGTTATGGATAGCATTCCATACCATACAACCGTGCATAACTCGTCTCAATTGTGGCTAATAAACTTTAGCGCTCCAGCAAGCGCACAAAATAGCTGCGAGGAATGCATTTATGAGAGAGCATACAAACGATTGGCAACTAGATAACTCAAAGGAAACGGGTAAGCGATCGCTCGTACAGAAATATTTACAAAATCCTTTTTCTGTTACTTGGTCAAAATTAGCTGCTTTGTTTTCTACAGAAGTTTCAACCAGCGAATCTGTTGAAGAAACAGAGCCAGACGATTCACCCTGCGATCGCAGCTTGTATCCTCGGTTTACAGATCGGGTCGATCCTTCACTTTACTACACGGTTTTTTTTCCTCACCAACGCTAGGGAGCAGTTATCAGTTATCAGTTATCAGTTGTCAGTTATCAGTGAAGAAAGGGTGTGGGGTGTAGCGAGTTGTACGTGGTGCGTGACTAATTTCTCCCTTGTCCCCCTTGTCCCCCTCAGCTTCCTCAGCTCTCTTTCCTCTGTTCCTTTCTAAGTCAAATGCCTAAATACCATTTTAAGAATATCTGGCTGGCTAAAAGGCTTAGTTAAGTAACCTGAAGCACCGACAACTCTAGCTTTGACTCGGTTAATAATTCCTGTATTTGCCGTCACCATAATAATCGGCGTGTCTTTAAATAGAGAATGATTGCGGAGCAAACGACACAATTCATAGCCGTCAATTCCTGCCATATTTACATCTAATAAGATGAGATTTGGCTTGACTTTAATAATCTGCATTAAAGCTTTAACAGGATTATCAATTGTAAAAACTGAAAATAAGTCGTCTTCTAAAAACTTTTTCAGTTCCTGTAACATTGCTGGGCTATCGTCCACACAAACAATTTTATACTTATTTCTCGTAGCTGGAGCATCGGGAATAACAGTCGGTGGGGATGTGGGAGTCTCTATATGCGTGGGAGGAACTGGGGGTGTCGTCCGCGTAATCGGGAAGTTAACTGGTGGTTGAGAGCTATGCTTGACTGGCTCTGAGTTTGGCTGCGGAGACTGTGTGGGGAGAGATTCTTGCTTTGTCGTAGGGAACTGCGTCTCTTTGACTGGTTCGCGCTCGAAAGCTTTTGGAGTTGCAGCCAGCCGGCGATCGCTAATGTGGCGATCGCGGATATCATCTAACGGTAAGGGGACTTTTTCCGGTATGACAATTGGTGTTGTTGATGGCGATGCAGTCTGTTCAAAGGTTCTTGGTAATTGGTCAAATGGTGCATAGGGGTCTTGCAACAAAATTGTTCCTGCTGCAA
Organism: Chroococcidiopsis thermalis PCC 7203; assembly: GCF_000317125.1. Taxonomy (GTDB): domain Bacteria; phylum Cyanobacteriota; class Cyanobacteriia; order Cyanobacteriales; family Chroococcidiopsidaceae; genus Chroococcidiopsis; species Chroococcidiopsis thermalis. Next base: position 2,235,590 of record NC_019695.1, on the reverse strand, counting down.
TATACTGGTGTAGGTTTTGCGCCAATTCAAGTTCGTCTTGATTTAATAGAATTGCCAGATGACGAAAACTGAAACCTTTGAGAATCGTACTAAACTTTTGCTGAATTTCCTGCGGAATTTGCTGTTCTAATTTGTGACGGTTAGAAAAATAAAGCCGCTGGTAGGGTGAGAAAATTTCTGGTGCTAGAGCTTGCCACTTTTGCAGGCGCTTTTGACATAGATCGACAATCGGTTGTAGTTCGAGCCGACAAAAAACTTGCTCTAAGTTTGAGTTGCTGCTAAAGTCGTACTGCCCCGATTTAACTAATAAAAACGACTCGATCGTTTCTCCAACCAATTCTGCAACTAATTCTGCTGCTTGTTCGGCATTTAAATATTGATGGTTAACTAACCAACCAATTGCTTGATATTCGGGATTAGTATCTGACCGCTGTTCTGCTTCAGTTTCAAAAATCAAACTTAATTGCGCTCTAGTTTCACTTGTCAGCGTCGGGACTTTATAACTGAGGCGATGCAAATGACAGTCGAGGCGATCGAACGCAGCAATTGAATGGGAAGCATAAGTAATCTTTCCCTCTTCAAGATAGACCGACCATGTAACAGCACCGCTAGTCACCTTTAACAAGGCACTATCATAACAACTAGACAAGTGCGCCAATAAACTCAGCGGACTTAACTTCTGAAAGGTTCCACAGCTAGCCATTTAGCACTTAAACCTTTTTCCAAGCGAGCGAATACTTTAACTGACAATGCCTATTTAGCAAAGCCTTAATTTCGAGCAATTTGAGTGTTTTTGTCTGAATCAATTGAGGTAAGAGGATTGAGATAACCTAGTTAAGTTTATTAAAATATTGTAAGCTGTATCTGCTCTTACACCGCTAGAACCCCTGCAAATCATAAAAAATTGACGAAAGGCTAACAGTTTCTATTGACTATAGCGCAATCTATAAAAATTAACCATCCAGTTTACAGTTTTTAGCTATTGGCGTATGACAAAGGATTTGGACATATAGAAAAACAATCTGTGGGAAAGTTAAGTAATTTGTCGCCTTGGTCTTGTATGCGTAGTTAACTGCAATGATTGTCTGAATTTGCTCCTGATTTTTCCCTAGTGAAATGAATGTGAGTAAAATACCGGACTGACGCAGCTGAAACTACAGAGATAAAAGAACTAGTAAAGTCAAAGCTGAACTATCATAGATAAATTGTTGTCAATGCCAGCAGCCCATCTACTCAGTCCACTAGTGAGTAAAAGCTACCACATATGTCAAGTAGCTAAGTCTCCCACCTAAATTGTTAAGTATGTCTGACCAATTAAGACTTGATGAAGCGGTAGAGTTTGCTGAAAATCCAGAACCTCGCTGTCCTTGCGTATTACTTCTAGATACTTCAGGTTCGATGCAAGGAGCAGCAATAGATGCTTTAAATGAAGGGCTGCGGGCATTGCAAACAGATTTATTACAAAACTCTCTCGCTTCCCGACGTGTTGAGGTGGCGCTCGTGGTTTTTGATAGTGATGTCAGAGTTATACAGGATTTTGTCACTCCCGACCAACTCGATCTACCAGAGCTGACAGCGCAGGGCTTAACCTGTATGGGAACTGGAATTCATCGCGCCCTAGACATGATCCAGTCTCGCAAAGCTACATACCGCGCTCACGGGGTAGCTTATTATCGTCCCTGGATATTTTTAATTACAGATGGAGAACCCCAAGGAGAATCAGAGCAGTTAATCGAGCAGGCAAGGCAGCGAATTGAGACAGATGAAGTTAACAAGCATGTAGCTTTTTTCTCTGTAGGTGTAGAAAATGCTAATCTGGAGCGGCTCAAGTACATATCTGTCCGCACTCCACTCAGACTTCAAGGGCTGAGGTTTACGGAAATGTTTCTCTGGTTGTCTGCTAGCATCACAGCCGTTTCCCATTCTCGTCTCGACGAACAAGTAGCATTACCACCTGTGGGGTGGGGAGCCACTTGAATTCGGAATTCGGAATTCGGAATTCGGAATTGAATATTTACCTCTTTCCCTTACCCCTTATCCCTAAGTACATAATGAAAGTGTAAAGAGATGAATGAGTAAATTGACGGAACCGTACACATTACCGTATACAAAAGGAGGATTTGTCGAGCGATGCGATCGCTCTGATTGTCCGTTCACCTAAGATAGGCTAGGAATCAGTAAGGAATCACGATGAATGCGTAACGATGCCCACGATGAGCTATATACAACAGGACAGTTAGATGCTCCTGCTGGAATCCGGCAATGGCGAGTCGCATCCGCCTCAGTTCGAGGTACGAGCCACGAAAAGGTCGGACAGCTTTGTCAAGATGCTCATCATTGGGAAAAGTTGCCCACGGGGGTTTTGGTAGCAGCAGTAGCTGACGGGGCAGGAAGTGCAGCTTTAGGCAAAGTCGGGGCAATTGTCGCCGCGCAAACGGCGGTAGAGACGATTTGTGCTGAAGGCTCTAGACTGCATTTGGTTGACGACGAGCAGGGATGGCAGCGAATTCTGACTCAAGCTCTGGCAGCAGCAAAGACAGCAGTAGAAGCAGAAGCAGCCGTCTGTGGCAAGCAGGCGCGGGAGTTAGCGACGACGTTGATTTTAGCAGTTGCTACCCCAGAATTAGTTGCAGCGGTGCAGGTAGGTGATGGCTTGGCAGTAGCGAGCGATCGCGACGGTCAGATTTTTGCTCTGACTGCCGCTCAAAAAGGAGAATATATCAATGAAACAACTTTTCTAGTTTCCCCCCAAGCCTTGGAGACAGTCCAAGTCAACGTTTGGCGGGGAACGACGACACATATTGCCGTGTTTTCAGATGGGTTGCAGATGCTAGCTGTGAACATGGGCGATGGTTCACCCTACAAACCATTTTTTTCTCCCCTGTTTCAATTTATGGCAGGTGTGGAGGATGAGAGTGAAGCTAAAGAACAACTGGCGGCGTTTTTGCGATCGCCAAGAATTACGGAACGGACGGATGACGACTTGACTTTACTATTGGCGACGCTTGTGAGTTAATTTTGCCATGCGGTTGCAACGAAGCTCCAACAACCAAATTATCACGTTGGACCCCAACTCTAGTCTCGGACATGGGGGAGAAGCCCGTGTCTTTACTGTACCGCAGAACGAGGCACTAGTAGCAAAGGTTTATCACAAGCCTAGAGAGATTCAGGCATCTAAGCTCACAGCAATGCTTGCTAACCCGCCAGATAACCCTATGGCGGGGCAGGGACATATTTCGATCGCTTGGCCTGAAGAGTTGCTGAGGTCAACTGATGGCAGCAATCGGGTCGTCGGCTTTCTGATGCCGCGAGTCAAAGGGATGCACTCCCTACTCGATTTTTACAATCCCAAAACGCGACGGCAAAAATGCCCGTTCTTCAACTACCTCTATCTCCATCGAACTGCCCGTAATATTGCCGCTGCCATGGGAGCGCTGCACGCACGCGGGTATTGCGTTGGAGATGTGAACGAATCTAACATCTTAGTCAGCGATACGGCTCTCGTCACCCTCGTAGATACGGATTCGTTTCAAGTCCGCGACCTACAAACAGCAGCTATTTATCGCTGCGGTGTCGGCAAGCCAGAATTTACGCCGCCAGAACTGCAAGGAAAGAATTTCGGACAGATCGATCGCGCCCCAGAACACGACTTATTTGGGCTAGCAGTCCTGATCTTCCAACTGCTAATGGAAGGGACTCATCCTTTTTCAGGAATTTATCAAGGTAGTGGCGACCCCCCACCCTATGCAGCACGGATAGCGGCAGGACATTTCACCTATGGCAGCAAGCCAGTACCGTACAAGCCTACGCCGATTGCACCAAACTGGGAGATTTTACACCCTAGTTTGAGGCAGTTATTTGTCAAGTGTTTTGATGCAGGTCATTCTCAACCCAATCTCCGGCCCAACGCCCAAACCTGGCAAGCTGCCCTCAAAGAAGCAGAAAACGCTTTGACAACCTGTAGCGCCAACAATCAGCATCGCTACAGCGATCACCTGCAAAGCTGTCCTTGGTGCGAGCGGGCAGTAAAATTAGGCGGGCGCGACCCGTTTCCGTCCTTGGAGGCAGTCAGACAGAAAAAACACCTCCAACCTTTGCCACCTAAGCGTACTCCTCCTGTATATCGACAGTATCGAGCGCTCGATCGCTCCGCCGCTTATTATTCATCTGCCACGCTCAGCAAACACGCACCATTATTTTTAACACTGCCAAGAAGTAGAAGGCTGAGCCGCAGAAAGTTCAACCTGATGATGATGGGTACGTTTAGTCTAGGAGCTGTGAGCTTGATCCTGTTGATGCAGGTGTTAAGTGACGTGCAACTGCCCTTTGACAGTCGTTTTAGCGTTACCTCCATCCCCGAACCACCAAGTGACGGCAAAGTAGCAGCAAAAAGCGGCAATAATTTTGTTGCCTACTACAAGCAGGGCGATGCTTATTACAAAGTAGGAGACTATGAAGGGGCAATTGATAATTACGATCGCGCCATCAAGCTCAATCCCAAGGATGCTCAAGTCTATTTAAACCGAGGTAACGCCCTCTACGAAGTTGCCCAGCATAGCGGCGACCCCGACCGTACCTATCGCCGAGCGATTGAAGACTTCAATCGTACTCTGGGACTCAAACCCAACCAAGCCGAAGCCTATCTCAGTCGCGGCATGGTACGTTATGAAATTGCTCAGTATAGTAAAAATCCCGAAAAAGAATATCAGCAAGCAATTCAAGATTTCGATCGCTCTTTGCGGCTCAATCCCCGTGCTGCCAAAGCACTGGTCAAACGCGGCATCGTTCACTACAAACTGGCGCAGTATAAAGGGGACTTGAGTACGGGCTACAAAGCCGCAATTGGAGATTTTAACCGAGCGCTCAGTATCGACTCCCAAGAAGCAGAAGCCTATCTCAAGCGGGGAATTGTTCGCTACGAGCTAGCTCAATATAGCGGACAGAGCGATCGCGAAGCAGTAGAAGATTTACAAACAGCCGCTAAACTGTTTCTCAAACAAGGCAATATCGAAGAATATCAACTCGCTTTAGGTAACATCTGCGTTGCTCTTGACAAGAATTGCGATTCCTTCCTGAGAAACCCAGAAAAGTTTATTCTTTCTACCCCGCAATCTCTTCCTGGAGAGGGAAAGCCTAAATGAGGAGTGAGGAGCGAGGAGTGAGGGAAAGAGAGTGGTGCGTGGTGTGGGAAGTGTGGGAGGACACTCAAAGAATTTTCGAGAGCGCTCTCCCCCATCTTCCCCCTCTCCCTTGTCTTCCTTGTCCCCTCACTCCTCACTCCTCACTTCTTGCTCCTAGTTCAGCGTTGCTGACCAGAGCTAATCGATCGCTGAATCTGGGCTAAGGCGCGGTTGTAGTTTAGAATCGCATTGACTCTATCGCCTTCCGCTTGAGTTAAGTCATCCTCAGCATCAATTACTTCTGTTTGCGTCCCTACACCTGCTTGAAATCTGAGGCGTGCCAATCGCAGCGCTTCCCGAGATTGTTCTAAAGCAACAGAAGTTGTTTGAATGTTTTCCAAATTAGACTGCAACTGAGAGAAAGCTTGTTCTACTTCAAAGCGAATTTGGTTACGCTGTCCGGCAAAATTGGTTTCAGCGATCGCGATATCTGCCTCTTCCTGCCTAGCTCTTGCTCTTGCCTCTCCACCGTCAAATAAACTTAAGTTTAAGTTTCCTCCTAAAGAGTAGCCATCTTGAAAGTTTGTGCCATCGTCAAAGGTATCGTTCAGGTTATATTGAGCAGCAAGACTGATTTGCGGTCCTAATTGAGCTAAGGCAGCACGTCGTTGTTGTTCGTTGATGTTACGCTGTGCTAACTGCTGTTCTAGTTCGGCACGATTTCTAAAAGCCAGTACGATACTGTCTTCTAAGGAAAAGTTCCACTGTCCAGCAACTGCTACCGGATCGGCAGCCGTAACCACGATGGAGTCGTTTAAATTAATTCGCGTTGCAATTTGACGGCGGGCAATTCGTTGCTGGCTTAAGGCATCGGTTAATCTTTGGGTAGCCTGCGCTAACTGTACTTGAGCTTGGAGGACGGCAAAGCGAGTTCCTACCCCAGCTTGTTCTAGGGCTTGGGCATCGCGTAAACTTGCCTGAGCATTGTTGACAGAAGATCGCTGAATCCTCACGTTCTCATCAGCTCGTTGCAATTCGTAATAGTCATTGGCAACGTTGAGGCGCAGTTCTTCTTGCGTCCGTTCTAAATCTAACTGATTAAAACGCAACTGTTCTTCAGCAGCGCGAATGTTAGCAGGACGTAAACCAGAAGTGAATAAATCGTAGCTTAGCGATAGATTACCAGTCACTCGGGTATTATTGGTATCAGTTTGACTGCCAGTTAATTGCTGGAGAAACGATGGTTCCGGTTCTTCGCTAAAAATATTGTTGCCTGTATTAGTTACACCCGCACCCAGATTCAAGCGTGGATATTCTGCTGCTAAAGCCTGTCGCAGTTGTGCTTGACTCCGTTGTACGTTCAGCCTTGCTTCTCGCAGTTGCGTGCTGTTACGCTGTGCTAGGTCTAACGCCTGCTGGAAAGTAATTGGTTGAGCGCCTACAACCTGTACTTCTTCTGGTTTTGTGGGAAATCGCAATGGATTGGGATTGGGATTGAGATAACTAGGTATTTGAGCCTTGCGATCGTTTAACTGAGAATTAGCAGGCGGCTGGGCTGGTTTAGGTTTGGTTGTTGGTTGTTGGCTGACAGTTGTTGGTAATTGGTGGTTGACGGTTGATGGTTGACGGTTGCTGCTTTTAGTCTCCTTTGCTCTCAACTTCTGACTCTCGTACGGGCGGGTTTCCAAACCCGCCCCTACCGACTCCCGACTCTCGTACGGGCGGGTTTGGAAACCCGCTCCTACCGACTCTCGACTCCCAATTTCCTGTTTTGACAAGAGAACCGAGGCTTGGGAGTGACGAAACGAGCTTTTTGCTTGCAGGTAACCTTGTTTGGTAGCTTTAATTGACTGAGTTTTACTAGGTTCAGATTTCATCGCGATCGCACTATCAACAGATGGAGTTTCGCTCGCGATCGCTGGTGCTGGTTCAATCTTAATTAGCTCGGTTGCTAAGAGTGCTACAGCTAGACTCGAACAGAAGTTACGCACTAGAAATAAATGCTGTTGTTTCACCGCACTTCCTCACACGAAAATTTCAGACACCGAAAGCGACAATGACTCAATCGGTCGCTCCGTAAAAATCATAAATAAAAAATCAGATCGTAAATATTAAGCTACTATTTGGGGCGCGATCGCCTGTACTCAGATCCGCGAACGAGGGTCGCAGTCGGATCGATACTGGCAAGCCCAGTATCGAGCAAACCAGAGCATTCTACTATATAGTTCGGCATACACCAAAAGGCTTAGCACGCATCAACAGATATTGTGACATGAAACCACAAATTCAGTTGACAGTTATTAGGGAGCAGAGAGTAGGGAGCAGGGGAGCAGTGACCAGTGACCAGTGACCAGTGACCAATTACCAACAAATAATTTCAAAGAAATACTTAAGAAATTTTCTTTCTCTTTACAATAAGTATTTTGGATTACATAATTAATGAACCCGATCGTGTCAAAAATTCCTCATCTAGAGATCGCGCTGAATTTAGCGATCCGCAAGCCGATAGTTAGCCTTTAATGGAGGAATGATGGGAATTGTAGATTTTTCTCCCTACACGCTAAAACCACGTCTCATCGAGCCTTCTAATCAGAATTAACTTATATGCACACCGTAATGGTACGGGTTCGTTGCTGTTTGTCTCGCAACTGAAATCGGTACTTTCACTGTGGAGGAGCCTGTTGAAGCAGCCCAAAGCGAACTTGATCGCGTCACGTTGCCACTCAAACTGCTAAAGTTGATGCCGAGCGCGCCTAGGGGTTGTTAGAGGCTGGGAGCGTTTCTTCAGCTACAGCCGAAAAAGATTTTCTCCGCTACGAACAAGCGCAAGCTGAGGGAAAAAAAGCGCAGGCGCTTATAGCTCAAGCACAACAGCGATTTAGAGCTGCTCAAGCCGGATTGCAAATTGACGGTTGCCGCACTTTGAGCTATTCCGAGATTCGCCAAAGGGAAATTAATACCGAAATTGCCGACTTACATTCATTCGTCTCGCTCACGAAATGAATGGCAACTGGTATCCTTGGAGTGCAGCTCAAGGCACAAATCGACGACCGATTATGTCCGCATGTGGCAACATATCAAAAGTCTATTCTCCAACAAAGGTATGGAACGCACGCATTTGCAATGGGTCTGGTGCGTTAATGCTACAGATGTGGGGAACTATAAAGCCGAGTCGTTATAAAAAGACAGATTGGGCTGTTTTTGGTGGCGATCGCGGCGACAGTACATTTGTCAATAATGGCAAAACTTACAAAACTTATTCTGCCTGCAAGTTAGCTATTCGCGATCGCAGTTGGATCTCTGCTAATACAAAAAATCCCCGCCTGATTACAGATGCAGAGTTTGCTGGTTTGTAGTAGGAGAAGGCAGACAAAAGACAGCAATAAGGGATGACCACCGCCAGAATCATCCCCACACGTCAAGCAATATTAATGTTCCGAATCTTTAAGCTACATCAAAAGCTTTAGTTTTTACCAGTAACTGATTCCAAAGCATTTTTCAGTTTGTCTTCTACTGAGGTTGCTTTAGCATTTTCTGGACGACTCATCTTGTTTAAGTCAGCAGCTCCTTGAACTTCATTGAGTCCTTCTTGAGCTTTGGTTTGCGTTTCTTTGCGCGAGTAAGGATCTTTGAGTACTGCTTCTTGGGCTTCTTTCTCAATGCCTCTTAGCTGAGCTTCACCTTGCTGGGGAGCAGTGGGGCTACCACCGGGATTGACAGGAGCGCTGAAAGCGGGAAGCGCTTGAGAGAATACTAGCAACGCGCTGACACAGATAGCAAATAAAATGCGAACTGGGCGCAACGCAGATAAATTGAATCGAACAGAGCGCATACTGGTTTCTCCTGCGATCGACAATTGTAATAACAAACTTGTAATTTATGGCTACGTTTCGCTGAAATTCAGCAAAATTCGGAACCAACCTTCTTTATTTAGCGCTAATCTTTGATTTAGTTACATCTACATCAGGATAGATATATTTAATACTAATCACAGATGAGAAATTCAATCTTTGGTAATAATGGATCGCGTACGATCCCGACACCAATAAAATTCCAACGCTTCAATAACGCTCCTAGTTGAGTACCAGGAATCGACTCAATTGCAAATTGGTCGGCTACACTAGCAGCATGAGTATTCAGATAAGTCAATGCCTCAAAATGCTCGCTAAATAGTAACAAATAGCCTGTGTTTTTCTCAGCTACATCGCGATTTACCCGGGCAACTAAATAGCTGCCATCAGACTTAGAACGCGCAATGTAGTAGATTTGGGACAACATGAATCAGAAGTCGTAAGTCGTAAGTAACTGGTCACTGGTTACTGGTCACTGATAACTGATTAGGGGTTCTCCAACTTAATCCGGGGGTCGGCGACTTTGAGTAGTAGGTCAGCAATTAAGTTACCAACAATTAACATTACGGCTCCCATGACCAAGCTTGCCATGACGAGATACAAATCTTGAGCTAAGACTGCTTGCAAAATTAAGCGCCCTAATCCAGGCCAGTTGAAGAAGAATTCGGCAATAAACGCACCGCTTAACAACCCAGCCAGTTCAAATCCTAAGATGGTGATTAGGGGATTGATGGCGTTACGCAGAGCGTGGACGTAGATCACACGGTTTTCTGGTAGTCCTTTAGCGCGGGCAGTTTGAATATAATCTTGACGGAGTACGTCGAGAAGTTCGCCACGGGCGATCCGTTGCAAGCCTGCAAAGCTGGTAATGCTTAAAGCTATGGTGGGTAAAATCATGTGCCAGCCAACATCAAGGATTTTACCTAGAGGCGTGAGATCGGCGTGGTTGATACTCGTCATGTCTCCTACGGGAAATAGGGGAGAGACGTTTTGAGCGAAGATCAGGAGTAACAAGGCAGTGATGAAGCTAGGAAATCCTTGTCCGGTGTAGCTGATAACTTGTAAAACGCGATCGCTCCACTGATTTTGCTTTACGGCGGCGACAATTCCTAAAGGAATGGCGATCGCCCAGGTGACAATTAAAGATGAAATTGCCAGTAGTAAGGTGGCTCCAACCCGCTCCCACAACAAAGAAGACACGGAACGCTGATAGACGAAACTCGTACCAAAATCACCCTGAGTCACAATCCGCCACAACCAACGGAAATACTGTTCGATCCAAGGACGATCTAATCCAAACTGTTGTCGCAGTTGCTCGATCCGTTCTGGGGAAATTTTGGGGTTTTGCCGCAGGGTATCTAGATAGTCCCCTGGAGCAAGTTGAATAATAAAGAATGACAACGCAGATGCTAGTAATAATGTCAAGAGAGCTTGTGCTAGCCGCTTGATAATATAAATAAATGTTTCGCTTGAAGCTATCCCGGTCAGCCACTGCCGACCAGATGTTAATGAAAGTTTACTAGAAGCCATAATGTGAGCGATCGCGCTTTAGCTTTCTAAGATAATAGCCTTTTGGCTAAAATGTCTGCTCAAAAGGGAATTGCAGAAAACAATTCAATCATCAGAATAACCAGGCGGATGTTGAAAGTTACCCACAACTTGGTTTATTTCTTGAGCGATCGCTAATAATTCCATTTCGCGCCAACGCTTACCCACAATTTGCATTCCAATCGGCAATCCATCCGGTGTATATCCTACCGGAATTACCACGACTGGATGACCTGTAAAAGCAAAGGGAATTGTATAAGCACCCGAAGCCATCAGATAAGGTACTTTTCTACTATCAATCTCAATTGCCGTACCTGTTGGACAATGCTGAAATGCAGGTGTCATTGCTACGGGACAAAGCCATGCATCCCACGCTTCGAGTTCTGCATCCATTTGAGCAATAAAGCGATCGCGCTGAGTTAATGCGGCAAAATAGCCTTTCATGTTAGGATTCAACGCAGTGGAAAACCCAATTTTAGGCACGTTACTGATTTTGCGTAATCCGCGATCGCCTTGAGTTGCTTCGCCTAACATTAAAGTCAGCGAGTCACGGACATAATCAAAGTCAAATGGTTGCGAAATGGGTGAAGTGTAAGCAGAAATTGTCAGGTAGACTTGCCAAGCTGAGATAAAATCAAATTTTGGTATCCATTGGTCAATTTGCGTTCCGGCATTTGATAACTTGTGGGCAACTGCTTGCATTGCAGATTTAATCGATTGAGCCACCGGATACGGATTGACTTCGTCTGTCCAAGCAATTTTTACATGTTGCAGGCTCTTGCAGCTGGGACTATCTAGAGGAACGGGTGGAACTTCTGGTTGGCGCGGATCGGCTCCCGCAATGAGTGAAAAGCATAATTGTAAATCTTCAATGGAACGAGCGATCGGACCTGCTACCAACATTTGCCGAATACAACGAGACATGCCTGGAACTTCGGGAATGTGACCCGCTGTAGATACTCGCCGATCTGTAGGCTTGAGTCCATATACGCCGCAGAAATGGCTTGGCTGGCGAATTGAACCTCCTATATCACTACTAATATCTAATGGTGATAGTCCCGCTGCGATCGCTGCCGCACTACCTCCAGAACTTCCACCAGGCGTATAATTTAAGTTCCAAGGATTATTAACCCGTGCAAACAGATCGTTTGTACTCTGGAAATTACCTGCCAGTTTAGCTGGATTTGTTTTACCCATAATCACAGCTCCCACTCCACGCAGTTGCGCTACTACCGTTGCATCTGTTGCGGGAATATAATCTTTTAGAGGTTTGTATCCGGCAGTAGTCAGAAGTCCGGCAGTTTCAAACGCATCTTTAATCGTAATGGGTACACCGTGGAGAACGCCCCAGTTTTCTCCTCGGGCTAGGGCTTCATCTGCTTCTTCAGCGCGTTCGTGGGCGCGTTCTGCATCCAGCGTGCAAATAGCATTGAGTTGGGAATTGTACTTGACAATTCGATCCAAATATGAATCCAAGACTTCCGCAGCTGAGACAGTGCGATCGCGTATCATCTGGGCTAGCTGGTGGGCAGGAGTAAAGACAAAATCGTTCATATGTTTGTGGGAGATTGAATTTTTAGTTACATGCATGGCATTCGTAGGGGCGCACAGCTGTGCGCCCCTACAGTCTGCGTATTCCATCCCTTTGACAGCATAAGTAGGTAAAATTAATTATATTAACTTTTAGTTAACTATATTAACTAATTAAATATTTCTATGGGTCGTCCGACAAAAGAAAATTCTCTAACGCAACAAGATGTAATTACTGCTGCGATCGCTTGTCTCGATCGCGAGGGAGAATCAGCTCTAGGTGTAAATCGAGTGGCGAGGGAATTAGGGATTAAACCGCCAGCTATTTACAAGCATTTAGATGGCAATCCAGCCCTCAAACGAGCAGTAGCACTAGCACTTTGGCAAGATTTTTTGGCGTTTTGTCAGCCAAGAAGTAAAGCACTGAGCGATTCTAAAGAGTTACTGAAAGCTGGAGGACGAGCAACCCGTGACTATGCGCGATCGCACCCAGCCCGTTATAAAGTGATGATGCAATTTCAGTTGCAACCGTCCGATCCTGAAGCATCTGCAATTATTCAGGAAACTCTGGACTTCTTTCGTAGAATACTAGAGCCTTATGAATTTACCTCAGAGCAGCTTGTAGACGCAATGCGAATGGTGAATGCGACAGTCAATGGTTTTATTGCCTTAGAACAAGGGAAAATGTTAACTCTAGAGCGCTCGACTGATGCTAGTTTTGAAGTTATGCTTGAGGCGCTCGTTGTGGCAATCGAGCATATTCGGAATGTTGAGGAATCATAGGTAATTTTTTCATCATTCTCACTAAGCCGATCGCAATTTAATACTACCTTTGTCAAAAACTCGACTATCTGTACCGATCGCACTTACTTCTATTCTGTCGGCATACACTTCATAAGTGGCAAAACTCAACTTGCTTGCAGAAAGCGCCGTCCACTCAGAACGATTTACAGGACGAGTCCCCGCACCGCTACCAGTAATCATATATGTCGTACCATTAATGGGGCGCGATCGCTCGTAATTATGATCGTGTCCGTTAATGTAGAGTTGCACGCCGTACTTCTGAAAGAGTGGTGTAAATTGTTTAATAAAAGTTTGATTATTGCCGTAGTGACCCGAAGAATAAACCGGATGATGTCCGAATACGATCTTCCAAGGCGCATCGCTGCGACTGAGTTCTTTTTCTAACCAAGCTAGTTGAGTATCCCAATCGGCGTTGCTGTTGGTATCGAGAGCAAAAAACTGTACCGGATCGCGGCGGAAAGTATAGAATCGTCCCTGCATATTAAAGCCAGGATAGCGCACTTGAGGATCGCCATTAGCGGTGCGAATATCGTGATTGCCAAGACAAGCATAAAATTTAACCCCTTGTTTGAGTAGGGGTTCATAGGGACGCTCGAATACAGCTTGAATTTTTTCGATCTCGCCGTTGTTGTAAATATTATCTCCTGCCAAAATTGCCAAATTAAACTTGTTTTGACGATGATAGGCAGTCATTGCCTCAGCTACAGCATATTGTCCGCGATCGCCCGTTCCGGTATCTGCCACCGAGATAAACCGTAACAAAGGATTTGCAGGCGGTTTAGGCTTTAAATCGTCAGCACCAGCAGTAATTGTCGATTTATCCTGCGTAACGGCTGCACGTCCGTGGATTTTGTTCCACAGCGCCACACCAACAAAGCTCAATGTACTTAGGAAGAGAAATTGACGGCGTTTGAAACTCATAAGATGGTAATTGGTAATTGGTGAGTGACTGGTAGCTGGTGGCTAGTGGCTAGAGTCTTTATCCAGTCACTAGTCACCAGCCACTAGCCACTAGACACTGATAACTGATAACTGTTAACTGATAAGCTAGGTGCAGCACCCGCTAAGAATTTAACTTATCTTCGACTGTTTCGCTGCCTGGGAGGAAGAAATTTATGTCACAGGAACCGTCTAATTCCCAAAAGTCACCTTCCCCTGAACGTAAGCCAAAAGCAAATTCCTTTCAAGCAGCGGTAAAAACACAAACAATTAAACTGCTGCGTGGCACAATCGGAGTTATAGAAGGAGCGATCGCTCAACTAGAAGCTGAACCCACAACCACGACTGAAGCAAGTTGGTGGGAACCTTTACAAGATGGCTGGGGTTCTGTTTTGGGAAAAATTCGCTCTGTGCTACCAGCAAATCTTTCAGGTAAGCTGTCTAACTCTGCTTTGACCGGAATTATGGCAGGAGTTGTAGTAGTTTTGGTGCTGACAACCTCAAATCTATTTTCAGGTAACCCTACAGAGGTTGCAGTTGCTCCTACTCCCAGATCGGAACTACCAGCAGTTACAGCAATTCCTTCCCCTACAGCACCAGAACTACCAGCAGTTACAGCAATTCCTTCCCCTACAGCACCAGAACTACCAGCAGTTACTACAACTCCTGCTTCTGAACGGGAAATACCAATCGCGACAACGCCTCCTTCCACACCGGAACCGCCAAAGGTTACGACTCCTTCCCTTACAGATGAACCATCTTCCGCAGTGGAAGTTGAACCAAAAATAGCTATTCCTAGTGAGTTAACTGCAACCGATGTACCGCAGCCAGTAAAGACTGTCACACCTCCTGAGTCAATGCCTACCCTAGTTGCACAACTGACACCAGAGGAGATTTTAGTCGCCTCAATTCAAAAGCAAGTTGAAGAAATTAGCGATCGCGTTGCGGATGGATTAATACAGTCTATTCAACCCAATTTTGGGGGTAGCAATTTGGTACTCACGCTTGGCGATGACTGGTACGATCTCCCGTCTTCCGAGCAAGACAAATTAGCAGCTCAAATGCTAGAAAGATCCAGAGAACTCGATTTCAGTCGCTTGGAGGCGATCGATCCCAAAGGAAATATAATCGCTCGTAGTCCAGTTGTGGGCAAAGATATGATAATTTTCCGACGACAAGATTTAAGTAGCAATCTCTAAAAGGCGATCTGCTCCCTTTGAAGACAAACTCAGCCTTTATTCTTAAGAAAAATTAAGCCATTTTAATTTATGAATAAAGAAATAAAGAAATTGTTTTATTTATATGAATATTCAACTTTTTATCCTTAACTGTTAATTTTGGATCGCTTGTAGCGATCGATTATGTATCGTATGTAGCAATTCGTTTTGAATTAGATATACCTAACTAACTAAGAGTATTAAATGACAATGGATTGAGCCTGCTAATTGTTAAAGTTTCAGATTAGATTTAAAGTCTGTGAATTTTACCAGACAGTTACCTCTTACATTTGTGTTTATATATTGTGTTTATATATTATGACCGTGCTAACCAAGTCAGATTAGCTTGTTACAATTTAATCCAAATTAGCAATACCTGTACTAGTAAGCTGGTTCGATACAGGTCGTTTTAGTATAAGTAAGTTATTACATTTTGCTATCGTTCTAGTCAAACTCAATCTCCAAATTCTGAGGTATCAATGACTTTTTATCAAGAGATAACACAAGATGAAGTTCTCGATCGCAGCAAAATCTTGACCAGACAGATGAAGAAAGAGATCAACCCCTACGAGGAGGCTAACACACACTCTAACGGTGAGCTATTAGATACCTTCAGTCGGGGTCGAGTCGCTATTTTTATCGATGGCTCTAGCCTCTTCTATGCTGCTTTACAACTAGGAATTGAAATAGACTATACTAAACTGCTGTGCCTGTTAACAGCAGAAGCCCCTCTCTTACGTGCTTTCTTCTACACGGGTGTCGATCCGATCAACGATAAACAACAAGGTTTCTTACTTTGGATGCGTCGTAATGGTTATCGCGTCGTTAGTAAAGACTTAATTCAATTTCCTGACGGTTCTAAAAAAGCAAAGTTAGATGTAGAAATAGCCGTTGATATGATGACCCTAGCTGGCTGTTATAATACAGCCGTTTTAGTTAGTGGAAATGGAGATCTTGCCTATGCAGTTGATGCAGTTTCTTATCAAGGTGTACGGGTAGAGGTCGTCAGTCTTCGGTCTATGACTAGTGATAGTCTGATCAATGTTGCCGATCTCTACATCGATTTAGCTGGAATTAAAGAGCAGATTCAAAAAATATTTCCTTCTGAGTCAAGTTAAACTCGGTTGAAATGACGATTAGACTTTGAGTGTCAATAATTCTCGATTTCGTCTTGCGAGAACCTCTGTAATTAAGGTTGGCATTTCTTGATAGCAAGCCGGACAAAACCAATAAATGCCTTTAGCACTAATGTGGCGTAGTAATGTTTGAGAACAACAAGGACAAGTTGGTGTAGACATAGCTAATGATTGGGGTGAAAGTGTGGAAACTGACGTACAGCAGCAAGATTGAGTCTATTTATGCAGATCTATCGGAGGCACATCGTCACAATTCCAAATTCAAAATTTAGAATTCAGAACTGACTCTAACCAAACCAGTGGGAAGGTGCTAATCCAGATTCCGTTTCTGAAGGAATATGATGAACGATCCATTCCCAATATTGCTGTAATATCTCTTGAATTCCTTGCTTTGCTAAGTTTTCGATCTGCAATTTTCGGTAAGAACTACAATCTCCGAAAGTAGTGCAATTTTCTCCTTCTTCCAAAACTGTATAGGAGTTAGCAACTCTGCTTAAAATATAAGCGATCAATTTTTGGCGTAAGTCTGGAATTGCAAAAGCTTTTTGATAGGGGTAATGAGGATAATCCTCTAACGCAGTTTCAATGTGTTCGACAACCATTGGTAATGTTAAGTTCACAACTGCTTTAGTCATTTTTTATACCTCAATCTATCAATCTCTAAAATCTGCATAAATCGTCGTAGTTTTAATCTAAGTGATAAATATGAGGAACTTGTGAGAAAATAAAAATTTTTTAAAACTTCTAGTTAAGTTTGTTAACAAAAATATGAACTGATGTAAACTATTTTTCCTATTGTGGCAGCACAATTCACTCTGGCTAAGCGATGGCAAATAATCACAACTATTTTGCTTCAACCGTTCTTCTTGTAATCAAGCCTGTTAGTTAGTTGCATCTCGACCATTGGTCAAGAGATTCTCTATCAAAAGATAGATTGACACAATATAATGAAAACCGTATGGATGTCTGTTAGTTTGCAGACAAAAACCTAAATTTGTTAGGCGATCGCATCAGTTATCGTAGGGATGGGTTTAGCAAAAAATTGGCAGTTTACAGCAATAATCTTCACGCGAAACCCGCTCCTACAGCAGTCAGAAACCGTAGGGGCGGGTTTAGTAAAGTCTCGATGGTTAGTGACAACAATCTTCCTACAAAACTCGTCTGTACAGGAATTATTTTTATCGTCTTAACCCCTAATTTCTAACCTTTAATGTCTCTGCATTTACTATGCTTTAGAACGGTGTTTTTTATCGTTGATATCACCTTCAAAAGGCTGAACTCCTGTATTTGGATACTGGTCGTCGTTCGGAGCAAAAATTCGCTTAACCGCAGCTCCTAAATAAGTTACCAGTTGTGCTAAAGCATTCCATACAAACTGTACGACTTGCCGTGATGTTCTACTGAGCGACATATTTTTCCCTCCTAATTCAACTAAAATTCACTAGCAAGCTATTGCGTTTGAACAGATGGGTCTGTTTGGGTGGGTAGACCTACCTCAGCAGCAGAACGGCTTAACATAGACTGCTGGAGATGTTCTTCTTGTTGCCTTTGTTCGGTCATGCGTTCTCTGGCTGTTTGTTGGATTTCCGAATCTCCAGAGTCAGCTAACTCTGCTTCTGTACGCTGCAACATAGACTGCTGCAAATTTTCTTCCTGCTGGCGCTGCTGCGTCATTGCCTCTCTTGCTTCTTCTCGCGTACTCATGGGCAAGTCTCCAAAATTAGTTGTTGGTTGTTAGTTGTTGGGTCTTGCTGAAATATCTATGAAATTGTGAAAAATTGCGAATGAGTTTGTTAAATCTGTTCTTACAGGATTGGTGCTGAGCAAGCAGAATTCGGTTTCTCATATCTGAGGGTAACCGATCTGCTTCTATTGTTAGAATAAGCTGACAATTTGAGGAACTTGTGAGGAAACAGCGAGCGGTTATCGTAGGGGCGGGTTTTGAGCCAAAATTTATCGCTTTGGTGGTCAATCTAGCTTGCTAAACCCGCCCGTACAGTTGTCAGTTATCGACGAGTAGTAGCGAATTGTAATGATTTAATTCCAGCCCAAAGTAGTAGCGACTTGAGAGGCTAGCTGAAGAGGATCGAAGGGTTTGGCGATCGCATCTTTCATACCTAACAGAGCGTAGCGGCGGCGATCGGCTGGTTGTACCTTGGCAGTCAAGAAAATCACGGGAATATGTTTTGTTGCTTTGTTTGCCTGCAACTCTTTATAAGTTGTTAATCCATCCATCTCAGGCATCATCACATCAAGGAGGATAGCATCGGGTTGTTCGGCTGCGGCTTTGGTCAAACACTCGCTACCAGAACTAGCCGTGCTAACTTGCCAACCCGCTACCATCTCCAAACAAATTTGGGCAACCTCTTGGATATATGGTTCGTTGTCAACTACTAATATGCGTTTGGCTGTCATTGGTCATTGGTGAGTGGCTGGTGGCTGGTGGCTGGTGGCTAGTGACTAGACTCAATTCTTGTCACTAGCCACTAATCACTAGCCACTGATAACTGGTCACTGGTCACTGTCTCCTTAGATGCAACCACACGCCCGCGCCCATTTTTCTTGGCGCGATAAAGAGCTTTATCTGCTGCACGATACAAAGTTTCTAGATCTGCACCGTGTTGCGGGTAATGGGCAATTCCAGCGCTAAAGGTGATGGGTATGTTGCATTGAGGGTGTGTAGACTGCTGTTGCTGCCATCCGATCGAGATATCTGTCAATCGCTGTACTCCGTCTTGGCTGGTCATACCGTACAAACCGCAGATGAATTCTTCACCACCCCAACGAGCTACTATATCTTCTCGACGCAACGAATGCAGTAACCACTGTCCCAGCTGACGTAACACCGCATCGCCCACTGCATGACCGCAGGTATCGTTGACTAGCTTAAAGCGATCGATATCTAAAACTGCCAAACAGAGGGGTTGATGATGCCGCTTTGCTAGATTTAGCAAGCGTTCTAAGTCTTGAGTAGATTTATGGCGATTAGCAACTCCCGTCAGCGGGTCAATTTCTGCTAAGTTGCGCAAAAGTTCGATCCGATCGAGCCGATTCATGATTCGGTTTACGAGTTCCGGTCCAACAATCGGCTTGCTGACAAAATCATCCGCCCCAACTGCAAACACTTGATTTACCGTATTGGCATCGCTGTAGGCAGTCAGAAATAAAATTGGCAATCCGCACCAGTGCGAATCTTGGCGCACGATCTGACACAGCTCTAAGCCGCTGAGATGGGGCATATTGATATCTAAAATGAGCAAATCTGGAGCTGAGGCTTCTAGTGTTTCCCAAAAACGACGCGGATCTTCGATACAAATCGTCCTCAAACCCCACGGTTCTAGCAGGCTGCGTAGGGTAGCCAGGATCTGAGGATCGTCATCCACTACCATCACCTTAGCTGCTGTCGCTTCCTTTGGTAGTAATTGGGTGACTGCCTGTAAAACTTGGGCTGGCGGTACGGGCTTGGGTAAAAAGGCATGTCCGCCACAACGGGCAACTTCAAGTCGCGTCATCAAATTATCTCGATCGCTATGGACGAGAACGGGCAAGGAGGGATAGCGATGTTTAAGTTCGACTAGGAGTGCTAAGCTGTCTGCTGTATTGCCATCAAGATCGAGTAATACGACTTGAGGTGGCGATAAAGCGATCGCTTTCCTAGCTGATTCTAGGTGAGTGGCTATTTCTGCTTGAATGCCCCACACTCCCGCTTCTTCGATCAATGGCTCTGCCAAATGGCGATCGCTATTGAAGATTAACAATTGCGGCAACTCTTGTTTAACTACGACGGGTGTTGTCAGTTCGGGAGGAGTTAGTTCTATCGAGCGGCGTAAAGCCGCTACGAGTTCTCGCAAATGCTTTGTTTCTGTTTGACTCATCGGCTTTTTGGCTCGCAAACTACGTTCGATTTTCCGTGCTAGTTGCGAACCTGTGGCAAAACCAAAAGTACCTAAAGAACCTGCTAAAGTGTGAGCAGCTTGTTCTGCATGGTGACGTTGCTCTACTGTCAGTTGAGCTGGCAAGATTTGAGTTGTAGCTTGTTCTAATAGCGTTACCTGCTCGTTTACCCTACCCTGAAATCGCTCCCATACTCCTGCTAAAGCCGTAAGAGTTTGTTGTCGCGTCTGCTCGCTTGGCTCTTCAGATGATGGTATTGTGAGTTTATTGACCGATGGCGACTTAAGACGATAGCCGATCCCGTAGACGGTTTCGATCGCATCTGCGGGTGCGCCAACTGCTTTTAATTTCTGCCGCAGTCCTTTAATTTGCGTCCTTACGGCTTCTTCCCCTGGAGTTTTATCAAACGACCAAACACGATCCAAGATGGCGCTGCAACTGAAAACCCGGCGATTGTTCCGTAAAAACAGTTCTAGCAAGGCGTACTCTTTGGGAGTCAATTGTAGCGATCGCCCGCTATAAGTCACTTCACAGCTACTCGGGTCGAGTCGTAGCTCTCCCCACTCTAATACTGGCGAAACACTCGTATTTCCACGCCGCAATAAAGCTCGCACGCGGGCAAATAATTCTTCTTGGTCAAAGGGTTTGACCAGATAATCATCTGCACCAGCATCTAAGCCGATTGCCTTATCGTGACTGCTATCTCGTCCGGTCAGCAACAAAATTGGCATTTTGTAACCCTGCGATCGCACGCGACGGCACAGTTCAATTCCGTCCAACTTTGGCAACATGACATCTAACAGGATCAGGTCATATTCGTAAGCTTGAACTAGTTCCCACCCTGATTCGCCATCGGCTGCTATTTCTACAGCATAATTTTGCTCGGATAGCACCAAATCTAGGGCATTAGCGATAAACTCGTCATCCTCTACAACTAAAATGCGCATTGTTAGGGAGTAGGGAGTAGGGAGTAGGGAGTAGGGAGTAGGAAAGAACTGACTGTTTGTTTTTCACCTCTTGCCTCTTAGCTTTACTCATGCCGATCCTAAAGCAGAATTACAGAAAATTAAGGTTTGTTTGCAAATTTAAAACAAGATCGAGCTGAATTGGTTACAAAAGTTGATTGTTGAATTGGTCATTTGTCATTTGTCATTGGTCGTTGATAACTGATAAGTACAGACGTTACATGTAACGTCTCTACACTGATAACTGTCATCCCTTGTACAAAATCTCGTTTCGACTCGCTGCACCCAGGGGAGTAGGGGTAACGCCGATCGCGTGGGGAGCGATCGCGGTAGGAATGACGGGGGAGGCGTGCCATTCATGGAGAAGATTTTGCAGGAATTTGTCTTGTCCTGCGCGCAGACTTTCAAGCTGCCATCCTCTATTGATAATGACAAACCAAACCAAACCGCGATCGCGGGTGGGTAAAACTCCTGCTAAGGCGCTGACTTCGTTCAGGGTTCCGGTTTTGACGACAGCACCCGCAGGGACGTGGCGTAGTTCTAGCGTACCTCGGCGATCGCGTCCCGATACGGGGAATAAGTCAGCAACGCTCAGTTTATAGGGAAGTAATTCTCGTTGTACTGCCATAAACATCGCACAAGCTGCCCTGGGAGAAATTTGATTTTCCATCCCTAGTCCAGAAGTATTACCCAACAAAATTTCTGAGTCTGGCACTCCCGTGGTTGTTGCCGCTATTTGGCGCACGCTTGGCGCTCCACCTAACATTTGCCCTAACATCTGTGCCATTTCGTTATTACTGTAAACATTCATTTCCTTCAGAATTTGTGCCAAAGATAAAGAATGATGACGTAGTAATAAGATTTGCTTGGGATTGGCGATCGCAGCAACTTGTACGGTTCCGGCGATCGAGACACGCGGTTTTGGCGTACCTGGAGGTAAGGTAGAGTATTGCATTTTAGCAGCAGCTTTCCAGGTAGAGGCATCCAGTCCTTGTTTGAGCAGTTCTCCAGCCTTGAGGGGATCGGATTGATAGTTCATGGCAAAATTACCAGTCACTACCAAATTGCCCGTAACGCGAGAAATTCCCAATCGATTCAGACTATTCCCCAGGGCGATCGCTTCCTCCCAAACAAACAGCGGATCTCCTCCGCCTGTAACGATTAAATCTCCTTCTAGAACTCCTTTTTGAATCGGTCCTGCGGCACTAATCAGCGTTTGGAAGCGGTGGTTTGCTCCCCAAGTTTTTAACGCAGCTAGGGATGTAGCTATTTTCGTCAACGAGGCAGCCGGTAAGGGAACTCGACCGTTATTTTCGCTCAGTAGTAACGGTCCCGACTGTATCCAAATTCCCTGCTCGGGGCTGGTTATTCCTTTGGTTTTCAACCCTTGTAAATACTGCTGCAAGGTTGTCGCCGCCACGCTATCTGGTACTGAGTTAAGCACTAGTGCCGGAGCAGTTTGTAGCGCCAATAATTCCCATGCTGCTGATGCTTCAGGGTGTATCCCTGCCACACCTAGCCAAAAACCAACCAACCCTGAGCTAATCAGATCTAACATATGAGTGGTGCGTGGTGCGTGGAGAGAAAATTCGGAATTCGGAATTAATTGCGACTTGTGACTTGATTTTGTTCCCTACTTCTTGGTTCACTTTCACTATTTTGAATAATGAATGCCCGATTGTCTCTACTTTGGAGTGGTTGGCGATCGGTAGATAATGTTAAGAGTTTGGGCGAATAGAATTCGCTGCTACACAGACAAAACCCGCCTGCGCGGGCTAAAACTGCCATTTTATAGAGGTTTTCAATTGGGTACAACACATAATAAGTAGGGGCGCAAAGCTGTGCGCCCCTACTACTGTCACGCACGCAATCGAGAATTGCGATCGCATCAGTCTGCGCAGGCAGACTTAGTTTGTGTAGTCGCGACTTACAGTCGCAAGAGTGCGAGATAGACTACATTGTCAAAGACTGAGCGTTCGTTTCAATTAACTTTGCCAAATCTTGCAAGAACGCTGCTGCATGAGCGCCGTAAATAATCCGGTGGTCGCTGGTCATATTGACCTGCATTTGCTGGCGCACGCCCAACATTCCATCAGCTGTAGCTACAACCTGGGGACGCGACGCACCGATCGCTAAAATTGCTCCTTGTCCTGGGGGTAAAATAGCATCGAAACGGTCTACGCCAAACATCCCTAAATTTGACAGCGTAAACGTGCCGCTGTTATATTCCTCTGGTTGTAACTGCTTGGCTCTGGCACGGTCTACTAAAGACTTCCAATTGCGAGAAAGTGAATAGATATCTAATTTGTCGGCGTTTTGCAGCACTGGCGTAATTAAGCCACCGTCATCCATTGCTACAGCCACAGCAATATTAATGTTAGGGTGATAGACAATTCCCTGTTCTGAGTAACTAGCATTCACTAATGGATGCTTTTGTAGTGTCACCGCTACAGCTTTAGCTAGTAAAGCTGTCATTGTTACGCCCTTGGACTTAATTTGCTTGTAAAGCTTATCTAGTGCATCGGTAGTGATGGTATAACCCACCCGAAAATCAGGTGCTTGCAGGCTAGCAACCATATTCCGTACCACAGCGTTTTGTAATGTGGTGAGGGGCTGCACGGAGCCAGCAACGGTACTTACAGGGGTAGGGGTAGCAACTGGTTGAGGTGCTGGGGCTGCACTAGGAGTCGTTACTTGAGGTTTTGCTGGAACCGATGGGGCTGTAGTCTTGCCAGCAAAAGCTTCCACATCCTCCGCTACAATCCGACCGTGAGGACCGCTACCTTTAAGAGTATTTAGATCGACTTTTAAATCCTTCGCTAACTTGCGAGCGCGGGGTGAAGCGATAACCCGCCCATCACTACGACTTGCACCATTTTGAGACTCAGCTTGAGAGTCAGTTGCAACTGCACTGACTGGAGTTGGAGTAGGGGCTGTATTTTTTACATCTGCTGTCTGCCCTGGGGAAGTTGTAGCAGCAGGTGCTGAAGTTGTTTGATTTCCCGACTGCGCTTGTTGTTGCGCGATCGCAATTTCTGCTTCTGTCTCGGCAATTAAGGCGATTGTAGCTCCTACAGGGGCAGCTTCTCCAGCGGGGACGAGGATGGTGGCAAAATATCCTTCGTAAAAGGATTCCACATCCATGTCTGCCTTATCGGACTCAACTACTAGGACTGTTTCGCCTTTTTCTACCTTGTCACCAGGCGATTTGACCCAAGAGACAATTTTGCCTTCGGTCATTGTAGAACTGAGAGCGGGCATGAAAACTTCGTGTAGAGTCATGGAGTGGTTTCCCAACAGAGCGCGATCGATTAGTTTTTAGAAATAAACTAGAAGGTTATTTTACCTTTAGTGAGATGGTAATTGGTAGTTGGTAATTGGTAATTGGTAGTTGGTGGTTGGTAGTTAATTTTCATCAACTATTAACCATTCACCATTCACGATCCACATTTTCCATTACCCATTACCCATTACCCATGCTTAAATTTCACCGCGAATTTCTTCTACAATTCCGTCGCGCAACAGAATTTCAACTTGAAGTTTGGCGATCAAGTTGTCCCCTGGCTGGACGCTGAAGATCCCTTCTAATTGAAATTGGCTGACTTCTTGATTCATTTCGAGCAGTTGCACCTGCTGAAGGTTCTGCAAACTCTGGTTTTTTTGCTCCAACAGTTCGCTTTTCTTCTCGTTGACTTGCAGTTGAATGCTTTCGATCTGCTGGCGAGTTTCTGGACCTGGAGGCTGTATGCTTTGTTTTTGGATCTCGGCGATCGCCCGTTGTCCTTGTTTTTCTAATTGTTGCAATTGCTGGTCAACGGCGTTAATTTGTGCTTGTAGCTGCTGCTGGACTTCATCTTTCCAGCGGGGAGTCACAACTGCTTTGACGTTGATCGGGCGCTTTAACAACATCTGTTGAGGGTTTGCGGCATCCATAGTTGATGATTGGTATTTGTTACATAGTTTGCGGTAATCCTAAGATTACCTAAACATCCCGTCAATCATATCGTGATAGCGCTCCATGACAACGGGTCGGCGAATTTTTAAGGTTTGGGTTAACATTCCATTCTCAATTGAAAATGGCTCTAAAATCAGCCGATATGTACTGATGCGATCGTCGGGACGATACCCTGGACGGTCTTGAACTTCCCGCGTTAACTCTTGGCGGAATAAGTTTTGGATGGCTGGGTGGTTGAGATCGATTGTCGGTAGGGGTGGGTTTCCAAACCCGCCCGTACGGGAGTCGGGAGTTCCCCCTTGTTCTCCTTGTCCCCCTTGTCTTACCTCTGGTAAAGCCAATTGCAAATTCTGAGAAACTGCCCACTGCTGCAATGCTTCTAAGTTAGGGACGATTAAGGCTCCGAGCGATCGCTGGTCTTGTCCGACTAGCATAATTTGGTCGATGTAAGGACTGCGCAGACACGCATCTTCGATTGGCTGCGGTTCGATATTTTCACCGTTAGACAAGACAATCGTATCTTTTGCCCTACCTGTCAGCACGATGTCGTTTTTCGGTGTAACTAGACCTAAATCGCCAGTATCGAACCAACCTTCAGGATCGATCGCTTTGGCTGTCGCCTCTGGGTTTTTGTAGTAACCCTGCATCACCTGGGGTCCTCGGATCAAGACCAAGCCGCGCTGCATCGGTGGTAAGGTTTGGCGAGTTTCAGGATCGACGATTTTGGCTTCCGTGCCTGCCATTGGCAACCCAGAGGAACCGCGTAGATTGCGCCAAGGACGACGAACGTGGGTCACGGGAGAGGTTTCGGTTAAACCATATCCTACTAAAATTTCGACACCAACAATTTCAAAAAAGTTTTCGAGGTGCATGGCAAGGGAACCACCACCGCTAATCACCTGCCTAATTCGTCCTCCCGTTGCTTCTCGTACCTGTTTGTAGATCAGACGATCTGCAAGATTGTGAATCGGTGCTAAAACTGCGGTTTGAATCCCAGCTTGCAGGCGTTGCAATGGAGAAGGATAGAGGTTATCTAATGCTAATCCTCGAACAATTCGCCGTGCTTTTATGTAACGTTGGCTGATATTCAACAGGGAATAGATCAGACGTTGTTTTTTAACGGGTTGGTCGCGGAACTGTTTTTGCACCCCTTCGTAAATCGATTCCCACAACCGAGGAACGCCTACCATGAGGCGAGGTTTGAATGCTTTTAAGTCTGCTTTGACGTGACGAATATTCGTGTATATCTGGGTACAACCTTGAGAAAGGAGGAAATATTCGACACTCCGCTCGTAACAGTGCCAGACAGGTAAGATACTGAGAATGCGATCGCCAATTTCTGGTTGTACGACTGCGCCAAATGACGTAACTTGATGCAGTAAATTTCCGTGAGACAGCATGACACCCTTGGGTTTACCCGTCGTCCCAGAAGTGTACATCAGGGTGGCAAGGGTATCCCGATTCTGTGCTACTGGTTGGAGTGGTTGGTTTTCTCCCACCGCCATCAGTTGAGAGAAATTCATAATTTTGAGCGAGTCGCTTTCATCTAGAATTTCATCTGACAGCAACACCACCAACTGAATTGGTAGTTTGTCCAAGCCTTCGCGCACTTTACTTAAAGTCTTGCGGTCTTCTATTACCAGGGTTGTACTACCGCTATGTTCCAAGATGTATAGTAATTCTTGTTTTTCCGCTTGGGAGCTACGCACGACATCCACTCCCCCAGCGGTTAATATTCCTTGATCTGCAATCATCCAACGCGGACTGTTATCAGCTATGAGTCCCACCCGATCGCCTGCTGCTACCCCCAGCGCTTGCAATCCTGCGGCAAAGATTTGAATGTGCTGGTACAACTGATTGTAGGTGAAAGTTGTCTCTGGTTTGAGGTGGGGATCGTGCAGCGCCACGGTATCGCCGAATTTTTTGACAGCGATCGCCCAAATTTCTGGCAATGACTGCACGCTGGAATAATCAACTGTGCGTTTTAAATTGGAGCGTTCTCGCTCGGTTAAGTTGAAATAATAGTTGGAGGGGCGGTTGTGCGACATAACTCGTGCGACAAACTCAATCGCTGGTAAAGTTCGTTTGCAGTCCTGTATACATACAACTTACCTTGCGATAGATGCATTTGAGCTATTAAGTTAGGACACAAGCATTGCTGTCTACTAATTCAGTTGTCGGTAGGGGCGCACAGCTGTGCGCCCCTGCCAACTCCCGCCTCATCACCCACTAATCAAGAGCGATTGCGACTAAAAAGACCAATGCGATCGAAGGGATAGAAACGGACGATCGCCTTACCGATAATGCGATCGCGTTTTACAAAGCCCCATTCGTGTCCGTCACAACTATTGTTACGATTATCTCCCAGTACCAAGTAAAAATTCGGTGGGATAACTCGAACCGATTGCTCGTAATCTGGTTTGCTGGCAATATAGTTTTCTGCTAGAGGGCGATCGTTGATATACACTTGTCCCGCTTTTACTGCGACTCGTTCCCCCGGGAGTCCCACGATTCGCTTAATAAACGAATCTTGCGAGTTAGATGGCAATCCACACGCAGAGATTGCAGCGGGAGGTGGTTGAAATACTACAATGTCGCCTCTTTGGGGTGCTTGAAAGCGGTAGCTGAGTTTGTCTACCATCAAGCGATCGTCAACTTCTAGGGTCGGTTCCATTGAACCAGAAGGAATAAAAAAAGACTGGGCGACACCAGCACGAATTCCAAATGCTAAAAACAAGCTCAGACCTACAGTTTTCAGTCCCTCTATCCACAAATTCTCTGGCTTTGGCTGTTGGAGATTCCGTTTAGGCATTGGCAAACGCAGGCTAAATGCAAGTTATAAGTACAATAACTGGTTAGCTATGACTGAAGTTATATTTCTTGGTTCCCGATTGCAGTTATCAGGGTAGTTGGTAGTTGGTAGTTGGTAATGGGTAATTGGTAATGGGTAATGGGTAATGGGTAATGGGTAATGGGTAATGGGTAATTGGTAATTGTATTTGTCCCCCTTGTCCCCCTTGTCCCCCTTGTCCCCCTTGTCCCCCTTGTCCCCCTTGTCCCCCTTGTCCCCTTGTCCCCCTTGTCCCCCTTGTCCCCCTTGTCCCCCTTGTCCCCCTTGTCCCCCTCTCTATGATTGACTCGACTCCAAATCCTAGTTTTAGTTTGACGCTGCGCTTGCAGATTCCCAATCGCGTTGGGATGTTGGCTAGCGTGACTCAAGCGATCGCCTCTTGTGGTGGAACTCTCGGTCAAATCGATCTGGTGGAACGCACGCGATCGCAGGCAATTCGCGATCTGAGTGTAGATGCTTATAGCACGGCACAGGCTGAGGCGATCGTGCAGGCAGTACGGGCATTACCAGAAATTGAAGTGATTAATGTCTACGATCGCACTTTTAATTTGCATCGGGGTGGCAAAATCTCCGTCAACAGCAGAATTCCGCTTAAAAGTCAAGATGATTTGGCAATGGCATACACGCCAGGAGTGGGGCGAGTTTGCTTGGCGATCGCCCGCGATCCAGAACAGGTGTACAGTCTGACAATCAAACAAAACACCGTGGCGATCGTCACTGATGGGAGTGCAGTTTTAGAATTGGGAAATCTGGGGGCGGCGGGGGCATTACCTGTCATGGAAGGCAAAGCCACGATCTTTAAAGAATTTGCTGGGATTAATGCTTTTCCAATTTGTTTGGCGACTCAGGATACACAAGCAATTATCGCTACTGTGAAAAAAATTGCTCCCGTATTTGGTGGCATAGACTTGGAAGATATTGCTGCCCCGCATTGCTTTGAGATCGAACGACGGCTGCGGCAAGAATTAGATATTCCCGTGTTTCACGGCAACCAGCAGGGGACAGCGATCGCGACGCTGGCGGCGCTGACTAATGCTTTGAAGTTAGTTAATAAGTCAATAACGGAAGTGAGAATCGTTATTAACGGTGCGGGGGCGGCGGGAGTTGCGATCGCGCGGCTGTTGAAAAAAGCTGGTGCTGCCCATATTTTAATGTGCGACTCTAAAGGTATTCTCTCCACGCAGCGTCAAGATTTACCTGCCCAAAAGCAAGAATTTGCCGTCAGTCAAATGGGAACTTTGGCAGGTGCTTTAGTCGGTACTGACATATTTATTGGTGTTAGCGCCCCAGGTATATTAACGCGAGATATGGTGCGATCGATGGCAAAAAATCCAATTGTGATGGCGATGGCAAATCCAATCCCTGAAATACAGCCAGAACTAGTAAATAATGATGTTGCAGTCATAGCAACGGGGCGCAGCGACTACTCAAATCAAATCGATAGTATTCTGGCATTTCCTGGGGTATTTCGCGGCGCTTTAGACTGTCGTGCCACGACAATAACTACCATGATGTGTTTAGAAGCAGCACAGGCGATCGCTTCTTTAGTAGCACCCACAGAACTCAACCGCGAACATATTATTCCCTCTATATTTGACGCTAGAGTTGTTCCTACTGTAGCTGCGGCTGTGCAACGCGCTGCCCGTCAGGAGGGAATTGCACGTTGTTAATATTTATATTTCGCTTTATGAGAGTGGGAATTATATATATGTCAACACAAGAGATTTTCTATGACTGGTGGCATTTATTTAATTCAGGATGACGAGCGATTAGTAGAAATGACGGAACAAGCCTATAACTCAGAAGCTTTACTACAAAAATTGTTAGTGGATTATCCTAGCCTTCTAGCTGGGGATCGAATAGACAGCACCACACCGCGACGCTGGTTATTAATAAAACCAGAAATGGAAGTTCCTTCAGAAGAAGATGGATATGGACGCTGGTTTGTCGATCATTTATTTCTCGACCAAGACGGAATTCCTACAATTGTGGAAGTCAAGCGTAGCTGTGATACCCGAATTCGGCGAGAGGTTGTCGGTCAAATGTTAGATTATGCATCTCATGCTGTAGTTTATTGGTCAATTGAAAAAATTATTACTCAGTTTGAAGCAAATTGTCAGATTAGAGGTTTAGAACCTAACACATTGTTATCGCATTTCCTTGTACCCGATCGTCCAACATTATTCGATCTTATTGAAGATGATATTCAAATCTCTAATTTTTGGCAAAGCGTTAAAGATAATTTGCAGACAGGTAAAATTCGTTTAGTATTTGTAGCTGATAAAATTCCATCTGAACTTCAGCAAATTATAGAATTTTTAAATAGGCAGATGAACCCAGCAGAGGTTATAGGAGTTGAAATTAAGAAATTTGAAGGGCAAAATTTAAAAGTTCTCATTCCTAGAGTTATCAATCAGACAACAGCAGCAAGGGATAAAAAACTGTATCGTGCTTTGCGAGAAGACATACAATGGAATGCATCTTTATTTTTTGAAAAGTTAGAAGCTAAACAAAATACTGACGAAGTCTGGGTTGCAAGAAAACTATATGATTGGATCGAGAATCATCAACATTTACAAATTCGCTGGAGCCAAGGCAAACTTGGAGGTTTTTATCTGACTCAACAGTCTAATGTAAAAGAAGTCAAGCTAATGGCAGTATGGGCTATAACATCAATCAATAATCCAACCGCAACAGTTCAGATTTGTTTTCCAGAATTAAACCAAATAATATCCAAACAAGATAACACCAAGTGTCTAGAATTAATCCAGCGTTTGAATGAGATCCCTGGTATCGCTATTCCCATCAATGCTGTTAATAATAAATATCCTAGCTTCCCAATTTCCCAACTAAAGGATGAGAAAGCTTTGCATTTATTTTTAGAAATTATTAATTGGATAACAAAGGAGATTGAAGCTATGTAATAGTTTTTGTTAGAGATAGGTACATGGTTAAAATCTGACCGTGAAGGACTAATTCATCTGTTCAACTTTAGCTTTTAACCCGTTGCTAGTGAGTAACTGCGCGACTTCATCAGCCTTAGAGCGATCGCTAAATGCGCCCGCTTGCATAATTGTTTTACCCTTAGCAATAACCCGAAACGAACCAGGAACGAGCGATCGCACTTTTTCTTGTGTAGGTGCGTTTTCTGCTTCTACCAAGACTCGATAGCGCAAACTTCCCACTTGAGAAGAGTTACGCGATGATACCGCAGCAATTCGGGCAGGGCGATCGCTACCAGAAGGTATGTCACCATCGGGAACGGGTAACAATTCGTTAGGATTGACGGCAGCTGGTTTTAAAGTTGGTAAGCCTTGAGTTATCGTATCGCCTTTTGCTGGTGGCTGCGATCGGCTGACAGGAATTTCCACTTCAGTTTGAGGGTTGGCAGCAAGCGGTTGCTTCTCATTTGTAGCAGGGGCTTTCGTTGCTTCGGGCTTGGGTTTAGTTGCAGGAGCTTTTGCTACTTCGGGCTTAGGTTTTGTCGTTGATGTCGCAACTTTTGGAGATTGGTTTTGTGATGCAGGTTTGCTAGGCTTAGATGCTGAAGGCTTCTTGGGCTTTTGAGCGGGCTTCTTTTGAACTGGCGCTGATTCCGACTCTGGAGGCGGTACGGGAATTTCTACGACTTCTAATGCTGGTTGAGAAACTGGAGGAGAATTCGGAATTCGACGCGGCTTTAATGACGAGGAAACCTCGTCATCCGCCTGCTTGACTTCGGAATTCGGCATCAAAGATTCTCGTGCGGGCGAGTTTGATGGAATTGTAGGTTTGCGCACAGGATCTTCTGGTAAACCCGCCCCTACGACTCCTGTACGGGCGGGTTTTGAACCAAGATTTATCGCTTCATCGGTGGCACTTTCGCTAAACCCGCCTCTACGATTCTCGACTCCCGCATTTGAGGCAACATTACTCGTTCCTACAAAATCGATATTACCAATTGAACGATCTGCGGTAACTTGATTGCCTACCGCAGAGATTGTAACTCGCTTGGCTGCGCTGCTATTGATGTCATAACGACCATTTTGGCGAAATTGATTGTTACCTGGTTCGGTTGGCGTGCCTAAATTGGGTTGACTGTTGGCGATCGCCACGACACCATCTTCTTTATTACCCTCGATAATGTTATTGCGAAGGACTGGTTTTGTGAAAGCTTGAGACACGACACCAGCCCGATTATTTAGAATTTGATTCTCTACAATTAACGGTGCAGCTCGTTGAGCAACATTAATGCCATAACCGGTTTGCTCAAAGACATTAGCGCGGATCTCTGGTTTGGAAATTCCGTAAACTGTAATTCCATTCGCGCCATTTTGAGTAAAGCGGTTGTTACGGATGATTGGCGCACTATCACCCGTGATGGAAATTCCATCGTGGCTGCTACCAGTAAAAGTATTATCCGCGATCGCCGGACTGCATGACTCAATCCATAATCCATAACCGCGTGGGTTGGGATTCGTGACTGTTATTCCTGTCAATCCGGCTTCATCCGCCCCTAAAATTGCTACATCTTGACGGGCAAAGGTAGGACTCATGTACATTCCCCCACCTTTGATAACAATATTGCTACCCTGGCTGCTAGAGTCGCCTTGAAGAGTAACTCCTGGTTTCAGTCTGAGCGGAAATGTCTCACCAGATTCTCTGCTATAAGTTCCCGCCGCTAGTTTAATGATGACATTGGATTCAGCTTGTTGAAGGGCTTGAGCA
This sequence comes from Chroococcidiopsis thermalis PCC 7203, assembly GCF_000317125.1. Classification (GTDB taxonomy): domain Bacteria; phylum Cyanobacteriota; class Cyanobacteriia; order Cyanobacteriales; family Chroococcidiopsidaceae; genus Chroococcidiopsis; species Chroococcidiopsis thermalis. The sequence continues at coordinate 2,203,073 of NC_019695.1, read as the reverse complement.
ATCGTTTTAAAAGGACTGCTTTCACTGCCATTGCCATTCTCACCAGCTGTAGGATTGACAAATATAACTTTCTTCGCAGTTTGAGATTCGCTAGTTGGGGTTTGCGTCAGTTGCAGTGGTGGGATAGCAACACCTACATGACTGAAACACAGCCAGAAAAATATAGTTAGACTAATTCTAGTGGCACTTGAGAATAAACCGTGAATGCAAGTTTTTTGCGCCATCGTCTGGAAGGATAAATAGGGATGGCGATCGCTACGGAAACTTTTCATACTCACGGCACTCCTTCTCACACAGACACAGAATTTTACTGCCAAATTTTAAATGGCAATAAAGTTTAGCTTTTTTCTACTTTGACTTGTTCTGCCTCCTTATATAGCTAAAGAGTCTAAAAGTCAAGAGGTAATTGGTAATTGGTAGTTGGTAATTGGTAATTGGTAATTGCTCCCTTGTCCCCCTTGTCCCCCTTGTCCCCCTTCTCCCCCTTGTCCCCCTTCTCCCCCCTTGTCCCCCTTGTCCCCCTTCTCCCCCGACTCCCAATTCCCGACTCCCGACTGTCGTAAACTGAGCAGGGACTGTTACGATTAGAACATCAAATGGTCTGTTCTCAGTCAAGTAGCTACGAAACGGGAGAGGACAAGTGCAGCCAGCTGTCTGCCGAATTTTGGATGCAAATTTAGACCGCGCCCGTGAAGGCTTGCGGATTGTAGAAGAATGGTGTCGATTTGGATTGAATAGCAGCCAATTCAGCGATGAATGCAAGCAGTTACGCCAAGAGCTAGCCAGCTGGCATACCCTAGATTTACGTTTGGCACGAGATACTCCTGGCGATCCTGGGACAGAACTGACTCATCCCCAAGAGGAGCAACGATCTGGCTTGGGAACTTTGCTGCAAGCCAATTTCTGCCGAGTAGAAGAAGCTTTGCGAGTAGTAGAAGAATATAGCAAGCTCTACAATCCGAAAATGGGAGCTGCCTTTAAACAGATGCGTTATCGAGTTTATATCCTAGAAAGTCACTTACTAGGTTATCAACGACACCAACGACTAGCGCAATCGTACTTATATTTAGTGACTTCTCCGACAGAGGGGCTGTTTCATGTAGTAGAAGCAGCACTGCAAGGAGGGCTGAGCCTCGTACAGTACCGCGATAAGGATACCGCAGATCTCGATCGCCTGGAGACTGCTCGACAATTACGTCAACTCTGTCACCAATACGGGGCAATTTTTTTAGTCAACGATCGCATCGATCTTGCTTTGGCAGTAGATGCCGATGGAGTGCATCTAGGACAACAGGATATGCCCATCGCGATCGCCCGTCAACTCCTTGGACCCCAGAAAATTATCGGACGCTCCACCACAAATCCAGAAGAAATGCAACGGGCAATTCAGGAAGGAGCCGATTATATTGGTGTAGGTCCGGTCTACGAAACGCCGACAAAAGCAGGTAAAGCACCAGTAGGATTAGAATATATTCGCCATGTGGCTAAAAATGTTTCCATTCCCTGGTTTGCGATCGGTGGCATAGACGTTAACAATGTGAATGAAGTGCTAAACGCAGGTGCGCAGAGAGTTGCAGTCGTAAGAGCGATCGTGCGAGCCGAGCAACCCACTCTAGTAACGCAGTATTTTTTAGCACAGCTCGCCCGCGTACAACCACGTACAACTCCATAAATAAAGACTCCATAAATAGGAGTTAATCGAGATTTATGACCGAACAAATTAGCTTACAAGTGAATGGAGAAACTCGTAATTGTGCTAATACTGCTCGACTTCCAGAGGCGCTAGAACAACTCGGTTTTAACCCGCGCTTGGTCGCAGTAGAATACAACGGCGAAATTTTGCACCGTCAATTTTGGGAGAATACGCAACTACAAGCAGGCGATCGCCTAGAAGTCGTTACAATTGTTGGTGGCGGAGCAACAGTGACCAGTGACCAGTGACCAGTGACCAGCGATCGATCGTAATGTTAACCTCTGTCTCCTATCTTCTGTTTTCTGACTCCTCAGTTTTGACTTTTGACTTTTAACTTTTGACTTTCTCAAGTTTTGACTTTTGACTTTTAACTTTTGACTTTCTCAATGGACTCAACCATAACAGTCCAATCAAAACCTGCTATTAAACCAGCAAATTTTTGGGTCAATTTTTTGCCTCCTTGCTTATGGATGTTGGGGTTTTATTTCATTCCCCTAGCCATACTCCTCAGTTATGCTTTCATGCAGCACCAATATGTGGAGGTTATTCCTCGATTCACCTGGGAAAATTTTGCCCAAATCGTAACTAATTCTGGCTACCGCAATACAGTTATTCGTACTCTATACATTGCGATCGCTGTCACTATAATTGATACTTTATTAGCTTTTCCAGTTGCCTACTTTCTGACTAAGTATGCAGGAAAATATAAACAATTACTAACAATCTTAATTCTCTTGCCGCTGTGGTCTAGTTATCTCGTGCGCGTCTTTGCGTGGCGAATTATTTTAGGCTACAACGGCGTACTCAATAGCTTACTAATATCTCTAGGTATACTGTCCCAGCCTTCTTCTCTATTTCTCTACAATCAATTCTCAATGGTTGTCACTCTCTGCTACGTATGGCTACCATTTACGATTTTACCTTTAGTAACTGCTTTTGAAAGATTGCCGAATAACTTACTGGAAGCATCGGCAGATTTAGGAGGACATCCTTTATACACTTTTCGTAGAGTCACTTTTCCTCTGGTTTTGCCAGGATTTTTGGCAGGTTCGCTATCAGTATTCAGTTTGACAATGGGAGATTATATTACCCCTTCCTTAGTGGGTGGGGCAGGAGATATTTTGATTGGTAATATTGTTGCCAATCAATTTGGTGTCGCTGATAACTGGCCTCTTGGTTCTGCTTTAGCAATGGTAGTATTGTTGCTAATATTTGGACTGATAGCCATTATCTCCCGCAAAGGTGCTTTAGAAAACTTATGAAATTATTAGGAGACAAAAGGGAATTCGGAATTCGGAATTCGGACTTGAACCCTCTCGACTCCCGACTCCCGTACGGGCGCAAAAAAACTTCGTACTCAATAGAGATTCTGTGTGAACCTGCCCCTACGACTCCCTAAATTGATTTTCGGCACAGTTACGCTGATAATCTATTTATTCATGTATTTGCCCATCCTGACGATCGCTATCTTTAGCTTCAGTCAGGGGAGAGTGCTATCTCTACCAATTCACGGTTGGACGCTAGATTGGTATGCCAAGGCTTTGCAGGACGAACAACTGCAAGTAGGATTATTTAATAGTTTAAAAGTGGCGATCGCATCTTGTACTATTGCTGCAACTTTAGGAACTTTGGCAGCTTTAGCCATCCAGCGATATCAATTCTTTGGCAAAAACTTCTTTCGCGCCGCAGTCATCTTACCGATTGTTCTGCCTGGAATTGTCACGGGGGTAGCCATGCTTAGCTTCTTTTCAGCAATAAACCTACCCTTGGGATTAATGACTGTCATCATCGGTCATGCCACGTTTGGCTTTCCAGTTGTATTTAACACTGTCGCCGCCCGAATTGCTCGCCTACCCCGCAGTTTGGAAGAAGCCGCCGCCGATTTAGGTTCCCCCCCTTGGGAAGCGTTTTGGAAAGTGGTATTTCCTGGGTTACGTTCGGCTCTGATTTCAGCTACCTTACTTGCCTTTACCCTAAGTTTTGATGAGATCGTCGTGACAATCTTCCTCACGGGGCAGGATAATACACTACCAATGGAAATATGGGCGCGACTGCGTTTTGGTATGACCCCAGAAATTAACGCTACAGTAACACTAATTCTTTTATTTTCAGTCGGTTTGGTACTGTTGAGCCAGTGGTTAGGGGTGAGGAGTGAGGAGTGAGGAGTCGGAAGTGGCTAGCGGCTGGTGGCTAGTGACTAGACAAAGATTCGAGCCACTAGTCACTAGTCACCAATAACTGAATAACTGAGGGGATTATGGAACAACATAAGATGATTATCGGCGGGGAAGCAGTGGCAGCGGTGAGTGCTAACTGGGAAACGGTCATCGATCCTGCCACGGAAGAAGCGATCGCGGAAGTCCCGCAAGCAGACTATGCTGATGTGAATAAAGCTGTAGAGGCTGCAAAACAAGCTTTTCCTTCATGGTCTAGTCTCTCTCCAAGCGAACGGAGTACATTGCTGTATAAACTTGCCAATGCTTTAGAAGCAAAAGCAGAAACAATAGCACAAACTGAAAGCCTCAATGTCGGTAAACCAATAAAACTAGCAGCCAACGGCGATATTCCCTTTGCGATCGATAATATTCGCTACTTTGCCGCACAAGCCAGAGTCGTAGAGGGAATTGCATCTGGAGAGTTTGTTCCTGGCTACACTTCTACTATCCGTCGCGAACCAATCGGTGTAGTTGCCTCCATTGCCCCTTGGAATTATCCAATCATGATGGCAGCATGGAAAATTGCCCCAGCAGTTGCAGCGGGTAATACCGTTGTGATTAAACCCGCACCCCAAACTCCTCTAACAACTATAATGCTGGCTCAAACAGCTTTAGAAGTCGGCTTTCCACCAGGCGTTATTAATGTCGTGACAGGTAAAGGTCCAGGGGTAGGGGAACCTCTGGTCAATCATGCCGACGTGCGAATGGTATCGTTTACTGGTTCTACCCGCACGGGTAAGCGGATTATGGAACTAGCAGCCCAAAAAGTGACGCGAGTGCATTTAGAATTAGGCGGAAAAGCTCCCTTTGTCGTGTTTGCTGATGCAGATATCGAAGCAGCAGCTAGAGGTGCAGTCGTTGGCGCTTACATCAATACAGGACAAGATTGTACGGCAGCCACGCGAATTTTAGTAGAACGCTCCCGCTATCAAGATTTCTTATCGGCTTTTACCGAACTGTCGCAACAGATCCGCTTGGGAACGCCACAAGCAGAAACAACAGATATGGGTCCATTAATCTCATCTGACCAACGCCAACGGGTGTATGGATTTGTAGAAAGAGCCAAGGCAGATGGAATTACCGCGCACTTACCAGGCGGAATACCCGAAGGCAAGGGTTTTTTCTACCAACCAACAATATTTTGTCAGGCTGCCACTCAAAGTGAAATTATGCAAGAAGAGGTATTCGGTCCCGTCCTGGTAGTCAACTCGTTTGATTCTGAGGCAGAGGCGATCGCAGTTGCAAATGACGTGAAATACGGTTTGGCTGCCTCTGTGTGGACGAAAGACTCTGCTAAAGCATGGCGCGTTGCGAGTGCGCTACAATTTGGCACGGTATGGATTAACGACCATTTGCCCTGGCTTCCGAAATGCCCCACGGTGGCTTTAAAGAGTCCGGCTTCGGCAAAGATCTCTCACGATATGCTTTTGATGAATATACAATTGCCAAACACGTTATGTTCGACCTCAGCGGCGCAGTCAAAAAACCCTGGCACTTTACAGTATTTGGCGATGCTTAATCAGTTATCAGTTATCAGTGACTAGTGGCTGGTGGCTAGTGGAATCAGAATTTTGCTTGTCCTCCACCACTTCCGACTCCCGACTCCCGACTCCCGACTCCCGACTCTCGACTTCCTCATCAATGGCAGCAGTCACCCTAGAAAACGTTTACAAAAGCTTTCCCGCTCGTCCTGGCGATCGCGCTGTAGTCCCAATGGCAGCAGATCTACTCGCTCCGGTTGAGGTTACACCTGCAATGGAAGTTCCATCTAAGTCGCAGGTGGAGAAAGTACCAAAGCAAGCAGAAAATGTCGATGTCTTGCGCTCGATTAACCTCACTATTGAGGATGGCGAGTTTATGGTGCTGGTTGGACCTTCAGGCTGCGGGAAAAGTACGCTGTTGCGCTCGATCGCGGGGTTGGAAGAATTAAGTTCAGGCAACATTTGGGTTGGCGATCGTTTGGTCAACCAACTCCCGCCTAAAGCACGAGACATCGCGATGGTGTTTCAAAATTACGCTCTCTATCCCCATATGTCGGTGTATGACAATATTGCTTTTGGACTGCGACGTACCAAAACTGGGGGAGCCGAGGGAGCAGGGGAGACAAGAGTTCCGCTTCAGATCCAAAATTTCTTGGTGGGGATGACCAGTCGATTGCCGAAAGGACTGCGTTACATGACAGCAAGAGAACGGGCGATCGACCAGCGAGTTAGAAGTGTTGCGGCATTGTTACAAATCGAATCGTTTTTGCAGCGCTTGCCAAAACAGCTATCGGGGGGGCAAAAGCAAAGGGTAGCTCTCGGTAGAGCGATCGCCCGCAACCCCCAAGTCTTTTTGATGGACGAACCCCTGTCCAATCTAGATGCAAAATTACGAGCAGAAACCCGCGCTCAAATTGTCAAACTGCAACGCCAGTTGGGAACGACAACAATCTACGTCACCCACGATCAAACAGAAGCAATGACAATGGGCGATCGCATTGCTGTGATGCACCAAGGACAAATCGAGCAAGTCGCTCGTCCGCTAGAGCTTTACAATCACCCCGCGACTAAGTTTGTGGCTGAATTCATCGGTTCGCCACCCATGAACTTTCTCTCAGTTCAGTTTCAAGCTTCGGCGATCGTTCATCCCCTATTTCGTCTCAATCTCCCTGAAGTTTGGGCATCTGCTTTACAGAAGTACGATGGACGAGATTTAATTTTGGGCATTCGACCAGAACACCTAAATTTGAGTAGCGCCGCACCTCATAATCTTCCGGTACAAGTCGAGCTAGTGGAAGCTTTGGGCAACGAAACCTACCTCTTTGTCACCACTACGGCTGCGGCTAATGCTACTCCTACTCCGTTACAAGTACGTATTCCACCAGAGCAGACGGTGAACATTGGCGAACAATTATGGCTATCGCTTCACCCAGAAAAAATTCACTTTTTCGATCCAGCAACTAATTTAGCAGTTAATTGGGAGTAGTGAGTGGCTAGTGGCTGGTGGAACCAGTGGCTTGACTTTTTGCTAGTCACTAGCCACTAGCCACTGATAACTGATAACTGACAACTACCTATCTCCTCCTTAAGATAGAGCGCAGCAGAATCTTGATTTTTTACATTAATTTACATATTCTGTTGTAATTCTTAATGAGTCAGGGCTAACTGGAGATAGAAGTATGCAAGATACTACAAAACTTGCCACTACAGTGATGGAAGATCGCAATGCGTGGCGCTGGGGTTTCACCCCTCAAGCAGAACTCTGGAATGGTCGCTTGGCAATGGTAGGCTTTTTCATCGCCTTATTTCTTTACCGATAGTGTGAGGCTAGGCAACCACTCGTTTTTGGTTAGCGAATGTTCTAGCTTTTGTAGAGTGGGCATCTTGCCTGTGTGGAGTGGGCATCTTGCCCGCTCATATACTGTAATTTGAATGTGCGCTAGCTAATTTGAATGTACGCTAGCTGATTTTTTTGATTTTGGTTCGATCTTCTTTGCTTCAGTCCGACTTTTTGCCAGTAAATTTCATTTAAGCTGTTGCATCTCCATCAACTAATTGTTATATTAGTTTACATAACTAAATAAAGAGTTACAGTTTTCTGACTGAAGTACCAATTTAGGAGCATCAATCATGCAAGACACAACTAAAGTTACCACACCAATCATTGACGATCGCAACGCATGGCGTTGGGGCTTCACACCACAAGCTGAAATTTGGAACGGTCGTTTGGCAATGATCGGTTTTCTAGCAGCTGTTGCGATCGAACTATTCTCAGGTCAAGGTTTCCTACACTTCTGGGGAATTCTGTAAATCGGTGATATCGACTTTAGAGCAACAAAAAGACTTGGAAACAGGCATTCCCAAGTCTTTTTTTGTGTGAAGACAATCCACAACTATCTTCACACCAATCATGCATTTTTCTCTTCAAAACCAGAAGTTAGTCTAGATACATCTAAAAATCTTTAATTCCGACTTCTGACTTCTGACTTCCGACTTCATCTAATATATTCTTTCAGCACGCTATTACGGTTGGGATGGCGAAGTTTACGTAAAGCTTTTGCTTCGATTTGACGGATTCTTTCGCGAGTCACGTTGAAGATCTGACCTATCTCTTCTAGCGTTTTCATTCGACCGTCATCTAAGCCATAGCGCAAACGCAACACGTCTCTTTCCCGTGGGCTGAGACTATCCAAAACTTTTTCTAAGTCTTCGCGCAATAAATTCTTAGAAACCTGATCTTCTGGCGTTTCTCCATCCGACTCAATAAAATCGCCCAGTCGGGAATCTTCTTCCTTACCGATGGGCGTTTCTAATGAAATTGGTAGCTGGGCTGATTTAGCAATAAACCGCAGCTTTTCGATTGTCATTTCCATGCGGGTAGCAATTTCCTCTTCGGTTGGCTTGCGACCCATTTCTTGCGATAGCAATTTAGTGGTTTTCTTAATGCGAGAAATAGTTTCGTAGAGGTGGACTGGTAGGCGAATAGTACGAGATTGATCGGCAATAGCGCGAGTAATTGCTTGGCGAATCCACCATGTAGCGTAGGTAGAAAACTTATAGCCTTTTTCGTGGTCGAACTTCTCAGCCGCCCGAATCAAACCTAAAGAACCTTCCTGAATCAAGTCTTGGAACGACAGCCCGCGATTCATATATTTTTTAGCGATCGAAACCACTAGGCGCAGGTTTGACTGCACCATCTTGTCCTTAGCCCGTCGTCCGACATGCAAGCGATAGCGAAATGCGGGCAAATTCTGCTTAACTGCTTCCGCCCATTCACTGTCTTGCGGTTCGCGATCTAAGCGATCGGATAGCTTTTCTCGAATTCTCTCTAGCTCTAGTAAATCGGCAATTTTTCGCGCTAATTCAATCTCTTCGTCTGCTCGTAGGAGACGAATTCTACCGATTTCTTGTAAGTAAAGGCGAATCGAGTCTTCGGTATATTGTTTTTTCTTGGTTTGCGCCCGCCGACGGGTTTTTCCACCTTTCCCAGGCTTAGCGTCATCCTCGTCAGGCTGAACTTCTAAAAATCCGTCACTATCATCTACTTCTAAGCTTTGTAACTCTTCTGCTTCTTCTAATGAAAAGTCAAAATCGCGCTCGAAATCAGACTGGCGAGCCATTTGGGGTTCAGACTGTTGAATATTTTCGAGTAGTACGTTGTTAGCCTGGTTCATGCCGCGTTCCTCATGCTCCTTGATTCAACAAACATTTAGTCACTTAAAAATTGCTCTCATTGCATCAGCTAGCGACTGGCTGCAAAGAGATTCTCTGTCGGGAAGATTCATGGGCAGATCCGAACGATATGGTGGTAGGATTCTTGCCTGAAAACATACTTTGAGATTAACCGATTGGTCTAAAATAAGCTCTGCTCAATTTAATAGACATAGCCTTGGATAGATGCACCAATAGCTATTTATCTCTTAGGTAATGAAGACCGTTCCGATTGTAGCCTGTTTCACAAAATTTGGGCAGATTTAGTGTTCTAATTTTGAAGTCAGAAGGTCAAGACAAGTTCAATTGTTTCCCAATTTGTATTTACACCTACGAATTACATCTTAAATTTGTCTTCCGCAATCTGGAGAAAAATCGCGTAGATCTACCCAGGTTGCAGAGTGCAAATTGATGGTGAAGTGTAATGCTTAGTAGTGTAAGACAACAGGAGCAGAGCGTTTTTTGCCATTGCGTGTTTTGCGAGGAAAAATAGTCTAGACCACCTATTCAGCCTTGTTTAGTCGTTCATGTGTCCCCTAAGCGCGATTGACAATAGTAGTACCAGTAACTCTGCACTGGTGCGGAGATAGGTTTTGGCATTTTCCAAAACATCAAACTTACCACTTAGTGCAAATGTTCTAATTTTGATTGAGATGCAACTGATTCGATCGTCAATCATAATCACAAGTTAACTGAGGTTGTACGGATATTTCAACCTACGTGTTCTTGACAAACTAATAAACTTTTCTCTGTCATTGTAATTAATACTGAAGGCAGATGACAGCTCCCCTCACGAGAAATTCACTAAATTTGTGTCAAAAAGAGCGATCGCCACTAGTCAAAGAAGAGAAAAAACCTTGATTCGTAAGGGATAGAGATTGTTGCCACAAGGTATCGATCGTGACAAATTCGTAACCCAAGCTTAACAATTGAGGAATTAAGAGAGCAGCAACATCGGCAACATCTGTACCACCACAAGCACCGTCGTGCAGTACGATCAGCGAACCGTTTTGTACCTGCTGCATGACCCGTTGAACGACAACAGCCACCCCAGGACAAACCCAATCTTCAGGAACCACACTCCACATTACGGGTCTGTAGTCCCATTGATGTAACAAATTTAAGGTTTGAGGTGTAAATAAACCATTTGGCGGACGGACATCACGCACGCGAGCAGTAGGCAAGTCACAAGCAGTCGCGATCGCCTCTTGGGTAGCTACCAAGCTGTGTTGCAATTCGGTAGGTGTCAGCATGGGAAAAGAGCGATGGTCGTAGCCGTGATTACCGATCCAATGTCCTCGTTGATAAATTGCTTTGGCAAGCTCGGGAGAGCGTCGAACGCAAGCACCCAGCCAAAAGAAACTAGCAGGGATGGCATAGCGGTCTAAAACTTCTAGTAACTTAGGCGTATGGGAAGGATGGGGACCGTCATCGAAAGTCAAAGCGATCGAGCGGGCGCGATCGTGTCCAGACCACAAGCAACTAGGAAACGACGGCTTGAGAATTCGATACATTAGGGGTAAGAAGGGAGCTAGCTGCATTAATGAGGGAGTAGAGAGTAGGGAGTAGGGAAAGTTAAAAGTCAAAAGTTAAAAGTTAAAATTTCCCGACTCGCTGATAACTGATAACTGATAACTGACAACTGATGAGCAATTCTTGGTATGGACTGATGGTAGTGGGGGGTGCGATCGCGATCGCCCTAAGTGGTTGTTCTAATCTAACAATTGACCAATACGAAGCCACTGCAAAAACAATTTACACTTGGCAAGTCAAATACGCCATCGACCTTAATAACAAATCACCTCGATTTGAAACTTTTGCTTCCACGTCCTTAATCAATCGTAATGGAATTAAACCAATGGGTGCAGTGACTGGTCCCGACGATCGAGGATTGTGGTGGGCGGCTCTACCACCACGCCCTACAGTAGACGAGGTAGAACAAAGAAAGAAATCGGGCGAACGGGCGAGTACTCCAGAGTTAATCAAATCTGTGGAGTATCAGTTTAGTTATCCCCAAGGCGATCGCCAAGTCACTTTACCGACGAATTATCAAGTCTATCGCCAAGTGGTCAAAGCTTACCCCACGCGCACGCCCTTAAAACTGACTTTGGGAGTCACCGATAAATCAGTAGAAAAAGCAGAACTCGTGAATCAGTGACCAGTTATCAGTAACTAGTGACTAGTGGCTAGCTATTAGCAAATGACCAATGACCAATGACCAATAACAAATTATGTTTTTACCACCTGGATTTGAACAGCGTTCTGTGATGACCTCACTAGGCAGAATGGTTTACTATACCGATGCTGGAGAGCCTTGGCTGAAAGATGGAGCTGATAATGCTGAGAAACCAACTTTAGTCTTTATACATGGTTTTGGTGGCGGATCTTCAGCTTACGAATGGTCGAAGGTTTATCCAGCTTTTGCTGCGGAGTATCGCATTATCGCGCCCGATTTAATTGGCTGGGGGCGATCGGAGCATCCAGCACGGAACTATCGCGTTGAAGATTATTTAACAACGATCGCGGAATTTTTAGAACAGACTTGTCAGGGTGCGGTAACAGTTATTGCTTCCTCTCTGACAGCAGCGATGGTTGTTAGGGTAGCGATCGCTCGTCCAGAATTATTTCAATCTTTAATCTTGACTACACCTGCCGGACTATCTGATTTTGGCGAAAACTATTCCCGTAGTTTCTTTGCTCAAATCGTCAGCGTTCCCATTCTCGATCGCTTGCTCTACAGCACGGGGGTTGCTACGAGTAACGGGATTCGTAGTTTCTTAGAACAGCGGCAGTTTGCCCAACCCAACCGTATTTATGAAGAAATAGTTGCTGCTTACCTCGAATCTGCGACTCAACCAAACGCTGAGTACGCCGCCTTATCTTTTGTCCGTGGCGACTTGTGCTTCGACTTATCTCTCTATATTCCCCAACTGACCGTTCCTACAGCTATCATTTGGGGACAAAAATCTGAATTCACTTCCCCAGAAATCGGACAGCGATTTGCCCAGATCAATCCTCAAGCCATTAAGATTTTTCAAAAATTACCAGAAGTCGGCTTGACACCACAGCTAGAACTTCCAGCCGTGACAATCGGACTGATTCGGCAATTTTTACCTTCCTTAACTAGCTCTGTAGCTGCTGTTGTATAAACTCTTTACGGAGGCAAATTCTTGCGTCTCCACTCTCAATTCCGAATTCCGAATTCCGTAGCTTGCTTCCCCGCAGGGGTATTCCGAATTCTCATTCATCCTTTTTCTGGAAATCTTAGAGCGATGACACCACCAGTAAAATCATAGTTAAAGCCTTCTAGCTGAGCAGGAATGCCAATTTTAAGTTTGCTGTTACCAATAACTGGACCATTTTTGGTTAATTGAGCGTTGCCTTCTAAAGTGACGACCATATCCATAATGTATTGATTTTCGCGTGGATCGGGCAAAACTTTCACGGAGCCATCAGGTTGAGGTACGAGGGTGGTTCTCGGTAGTTGTTTAACAGCTTTCACGCCTACCTGACCGTAAGGCTGATTGCGGATAATGATGTTGGTTTTTCCACCTGGCTTTAGTCCCTGCTCAAATAGCTGTTGCGGATCGCGCACGCTCAAACCCCGCACGATCACGTCAATTTCTACAGGTTTGGTAGTCACGCCAATTTGCGCTCCAGAAGTGCCAGGGAAGAAAAAGATCCCCACCACTACCAAGAAGATGACTAAGGCTGCTCCGATGTCGAGGAGACTGACTTTACCAAATAAACGCCCTTGGGAATCTAAAATTTTCATACTTAAGGGAAGAGACGAGGGAACAAGGGAAACAAGTCAAAAGTCAAAAGTCAAAAGTCAAAATTAACTGGTTGCTGGTCGCTAGTCAATGAAAGGGTAGCACGATTCTACTGCGATGAGAGATATTTTACGATTTGAATAGACAAGAATCGGGGAGACTATATTTCTTCCCCTTATCCCCCTTGTCCCCCTTGTCCCCCTTGTCCCCCTTGTCCCCCTTATCGCCTTTCTCATTCCCCTATATGGCAACCAAAAGCTTTTTTGCCCGTCTATCACTACAGCAAGTTTAAAAATTTTTCAGTCTTTCAAACAACAATTCCCGGCGATGTTCAACCTATTCTTTTCGTTCTCTCGTCGCATCCAGCGTCGCTGGCTTTATCCGCTCATATCACTATCAGTAGTCATCGGCTTACTGATTGGTTCGGCTGGGTTGGCAAAAGCCATTTCCTGGTTCGATCTCATTCAACAGGGAGCGCAAATCATCCAACTGTCTGATGTTTCTGAGGAAGAGGAAGTCGAGTTAGGCAAGCAAATTAACCAACAGATGGTTGGGAAAGAATTCCGCCTCTATCGCAATCCGAGCGTCAATCGTTATGTTGAACGGGTAGGAGAACGGGTAGCGGCTGAAAGCGATCGCCCTAATCTTCCTTACCAGTTTCAAATTGTAGACAATAACAGCGTCAATGCCTTTGCTACGGCTGGGGGTTTTGTCTATGTCACTACTGAATTGCTGCGTACTGCCGATAACGAAGCAGAATTAGCTAGCGTACTAGGTCACGAAATCGGTCACATTACCAATCGTCACTTAATTAAGCAAATGCGTAGCACGGCGATCGCGGGAGGACTGGCAACTGCGGCTGGCTTAAACCGTAACCGAGCTGTGGCGATTGGTGTCGATCTGGCTTTACGCCGTCCTAACAGTCGTAAAGATGAGTACGAAGCAGATACGACAGGGTTAGAAATGTTAGGACAAGCTGGCTACGATCGAGAAGCAATGGTTTCGTTTATGGAGAAATTATTAAAGAAAGGTGGTTCCACACCTGCTGTTTTGAGTACTCATCCAGCCACTCAGAGCCGTATTGCCAGATTAAGAGAAGCGATCGACTCTCAAGCAGCAGATGAGGGCGATGGGTTAGATAGCGCCGCTTACAGAGCTAGAATTCGCCCGCTTTTACGTTAATTTTTATTTGTAGAGACGTTCGGTAGAGTGTCTCTACAATCGCGCTAACACCTGGGCAGGATTAATGCGAATCGCGGCTTCTGACAGAGGCAATGTCCGAACTAGCTTATCGTAGACATCGACTTGATAAACAATCTGATTATTGATATCAACTGCTGTGAGCCAACCGCTTCTGGGATGATAAGCACCAGTATCGATATCCAACCAACCTTGTCCTTGGGCAAGTTCTCCAGGGCGTACTCCTGGTAGGGTAAACGTGATTGTATGACCGACAATAATGAGTTTGTTTTCAAAGAAGGGCTGCTTCATGCTGTGGAATTCCTGCCGCACCCAACAAAATTGCTCGACTGACTGCTCTTCCAAGGGAAGCCTGGGATCGAGTCCAGCATGAGCTAACCAAATATCGCCTAAGTCGAGGTGAGTAGGCAAGGTTTGCAGCCATTCGATATGATCGCGAGGAATAGTGGCTGTTTTGTAACTGCTTAAAGTCTCATATCCGCCGCTATAAAGCCAAGCTTGGCGAATTTGATTGGAAGCGCGTTTAGTCAACACATCTAGCAGCATTTGTTCGTGATTGCCAAGCAAGCAATAGTAAGGACTTTGCTTGACAAAATCAACGACTTGTGCGCTTTGCGGTCCGCGATCGATTAAGTCTCCCAAGAAATAAACTTCATCGGCTGCGCCAGGGGCGATCGCCTCAAGCAAAATCATCAGTCCGTCATAGTGACCGTGCACATCACCGATAATAATGCGACGTTGGTGCGCTGCGCTCATAGAAGTTTTGGGTTAACAATAATACCGCTTGTTGATTCCAGCCTATCTGTACTCAAGGAGATATTGGTTAAAGAATGGATGAAGAATGTTTGGAAGATATTAATCTTTCATTTTAATTATGGCTTAAGCCAAAAAAATCAGCTCTAGTGAAATTGAGTAAGTATGAATGTAGCCGATTTAACAGTTGCCAAAATTAACGCTCTAGTCGTCCCAACCACCGAGGAGTGGGTAGAACAAGCAATCGCTAACTTGGATACCATCTTATTGGATCATTCCCAATGCGAACGCAAAGCAGCTGGGGTAGCTCTAAATTTAATATTTCGTTACCCTTCGAGCCAAAAATTAGTCCGATCGCTAACAGCGATCGCCCGGGAAGAACTGGAACACTTCGAGCAGGTGAACCAATGGTTGGAACGGCGAGGAATTCCTCTAGCACCCTTAGCACCACCTCCTTACGGCGCGGGGTTAAAGGCGCAAATTCGTGCCAAAGAGCCAGAACGGATGTTGGATTCTTTGCTCGTCTCTGGTTTGATTGAAGCTCGCAGTCACGAACGGTTAGGACTTTTAGCCACCCATTGCCCAGAACCAGAGCTAGCTAAATTTTATCGCGGTTTGATGGCTTCGGAAGCTAGACATTTTGGTACATATTGGATTTTGGCAGATACTTATTTCGATCGCGCTGCGTTCACCCAAAGGCTAGAAGAATTAGCAGTGGTAGAAAGTCAGTTATTATCAACATTACATCCTCAACCGAGGATTCATAGTTAGTTGGTCATTGGTCATTGGTCACGAGTAAGTAGCGAGTAGTGAGTAGTGTTTTGACTTTCGACTTTTGAATTTTGACTTTCCCATTACCCATTACCAGTTATGCAAGCTATTTACAAAGATTTTCTCATTCGAGATTGGAGCCAAAGCGATCGCAATCTGGTGGCAGCGGTTATTGGTTCTGTGTTGGCAGAATATAGTTTGGATTGGGAACCTCTAGGTGCTGACCGAGATGTGTTGGAGGTCGAAAATTATTATTTAGCCACCGGTGGAGAGTTTTGGGTAGTAGAATCCCAGGGTCAAGTAGTGGGAACGGCTGGTTACTATCCTTTCCATCGTGGCGAGACAGCTGTAGAAATTAGAAAAATGTATCTTCTATCCCAAGCTAGAAAGTTGGGTTTGGGGAGATTTTTATTACAAGAGTTAGAAAAAGCGATCGCAGCGAAGGGATTTCAGCAAATTTGGATTGAAACTGCCAGCGTTCTTGTAGAAGCGATTAAATTATACGAAAGCAGCGGCTATCAACCTGCAACAGGGGTAGAAACAGCACGCTGCGATCGCATTTATGTCAAAAATTTGTAGAGACGTTACACGTAACGTCTCTACAAAAACTAAATCAGCGATCGATGTTCATTCTGGTCACTGGTCACTGGTCACTGGTCACTGTTAAAAAGCATCCTGCAATTCGTAGAAGTCGGGGGAGACGTAATCTTTACGTAAGGGAAAACCAACCCAATCTTCAGGCATGAGCAGCCGTTTCAAATTTGGATGTCCTTCATAGACGATGCCAAACATATCGTACGATTCTCGTTCTTGCCAGTCTACGGCTTTCCAAATCCAGTAAACCGAAGGTATGCGGGGGTCTTCTCTAGGCAGAAAAACTTTAATCCGCACTTCCTCTGGTCTGTCAGCATTATCGCTCAGCTTGATTAAATGATACATGCTGACTAAATCTTGTCCTGGACCAGAATCGTAGCCGCACTGACACTGGAGATAGTTAAAACCGTAAGCATATAGTGCTGTGGCGATCGGCAAGAGAAAATTGCGATCGACTTTAATAATCTCCACTCCCAAGTGGTCTGGCTCCATAACTTCGTGATCGAAGCCGTTTTCCTTCAACCACTTGGAAGTCTTTCCCGCTTCGACAATTTTTGTTTCTTCGGCAGGTACGGGTTTAGTCTCTTCTTTTGTTTCTTCTTCAGCCACGGTTCACTTCCTCTTTTTTGGCAACAGATTGCAGGGCTGGTGGTATGGGCATACCAATTGCCTCTGTCAGCTCCTTCGGTGGCGCTTGCCGTGTAGCAACCTGTAGATATTTACCATCGCTGATAGGTGGTACAACCTTCATGCTATGGGTCGTGCTGTAGTAGCGGTGAGTTTGCTTGATTGGAGTCCGCTCCTGCATCGACTCGTTCGCAATTTTCTTGCGTAACTTGATGATTGCATCGATGATAGCTTCGGGACGAGGAGGGCAACCAGGTAAGTAAACATCGACGGGAATCAATTTATCGACACCCCGCACGGCGGTTGGCGAATCCACGCTGAACATACCACCAGTGATAGTGCAAGCTCCCATAGCAATGACGTACTTGGGGTTTGGCATTTGTTCGTAGAGCCGCACCAACTGCGGAGCCATCTTCATCGTGATCGTGCCAGCTGTGATGATTAAGTCAGCTTGACGGGGGCTAGAACGGGGGATGAGTCCGAAGCGATCGAAGTCAAATCGCGAGCCAATTAAAGCAGCAAATTCGATAAAGCAGCACGCCGTACCAAACAATAGAGGCCACAAACTAGAGAGTCTAGACCAGTTATAGAGATCGTCAACCGTGGTGAGAATGACGTTTTCAGATAGTTCTTGAGTAACTGAAGGGCGCTCGATTGGGTTAATGATGCGTTCTTTTTGTCCGGCTGGATCGATATTTAAGACCATTCCAAAGCTCCTTTACGCCATGCATATACAAGGGCAACAACTAAGATTGCAATGAAAATGAGGGCTTCGATAAAAGCCAACAGACCGAGGCTGTGGAATGCAACTGCCCAAGGATAGAGAAATACTGTTTCTACATCAAAGACCACGAAGACCAGTGCAAACATATAGTAGCGGATATTGAACTGAATCCAGGCTCCGCCTATGGGTTCCATGCCTGATTCGTATGTCGTCCGGCGTTCTGGGCTGCGTCCGCTCGGTCGGAGGAGCTTAGATGCAGAAAGGGCAAGCGCTGGAACTAAACTACAGATTAAGAGGAAGCCTAGTAAATACTCGTAGCCGCTAAGAACAAACACGATGGATAATTACCGTTGCTAGAGTCAATAATTTTGTTATCTGTCTTTACATATTATATATATTTGGGTTTCACGCACTAGCAAAACCTAACCCTTGGCATCATTCGATTCAGTTCTGCTTCTGATTGAGAAAATCTATGCATGAGTTAGGGATGAGGAGCGAGGAGCGAGGAGTGAGGAAAATTCGGAATTTGTTAAGAGAGAGTGGTGCATGTTAATCAGTCACTGGTCACTGGTCACTGGTCACTGATAACTGCTCCCTTACCCCTTGTAGAAGAAGTCATTTCGCGTCATAATTTTTAACATGATTTTAAGTTTTGCGCCTCTACTTTCTCATTTGCCTTACTATGAGCGAACCAGCTATTGATACCCAAGCGCTAGACCGATATGAATGTCGGGCTTGCGGCTATGTGTACGAACCCGATCGCGGCGATGATAAGCACGATATTGCCCCTGGCATACCATTTGCAGAACTATCTTCTACTTGGCGATGTCCAGTTTGTGGAGCGCGTAAAAACGCATTTGCCAACATTGGTCCAGTGGGACAAGCCTCTGGCTTTAAGGAAAATCTCGGCTACGGGCTTGGCGTGAATCAGCTCACTCCAGGTCAGAAGAACATTTTGATCTTTGGTGCTTTAGCATTAGCCGTCTTGTTTTTTCTCAGCCTATATGGGTTACAGTGAACCTGCTGTCAGGCAAGCTTGGTGCAGACGGCGATCGCCTAACCATATATCTGTATGCTGACAAGTAGATAGGCTTTCATTCGACCTATCGGCATACTGAAATATTCTTACAATACATTCAATTTGTTTAAGTAGAGCACGTAAAATCAGCATGTTTTCACCGTTAAAATTTTGGCAAAAGATTGTTGTCCTCGTAGCAGTCGTCTTGCTGTGCGTCGGCTGTAGTAGCGTTCCCTCTACTAGTTACAATCCTTGGGAGGTAGTTACTTTACCAACGGATGTTAACTTGCAAGATGTTGGCTTTACGGACGATACCCAACATGGCTGGTTAGTGGGGAATAAATCTGCTTTATTTGAAACTAAGGATGGTGGCAAAACCTGGCAGCAGAAGAGTTTGGATTTAGGTGACAAAAACTTTATTCTGTCTTCCGTGAGTTTTTCCGGTCAAGAAGGATGGATTGTTGGCGAACCATCTTTACTGCTACATACAAATGATGGTGGCGAAACTTGGTCGCGGATTCTCTTAAGTGAAAAGCTACCAGGCAACCCAAACACAATCGTGGCGCTGGGGCAACAGTCAGCGGAGATGACTACAGATGTAGGCGCAATTTACCGCACTACTGACGGTGGTAAAAACTGGAAAGCAATGGTACAGGAAGCCGTAGGCGTGCTGCGAAACGTGGCGCGTTCCGAAGATGGTAAGTACATTGCTGTTTCTGCTAAGGGGAATTTCTATTCAACCTGGGAACCAGGTCAAACGGCATGGCAAGGTCATAACCGGAATAGTTCCCGTCGCCTGCAAAATATGGGATTTGGTAAAGACGGGCGTGTATGGATGCTGGCACGAGGCGGTCAGGTGCAATTTACTAAGGCAGATAATACAGAAGAATGGGAAGAAGTACAAAATCCAGAGTTATCTACTAGTTGGGGATTGTTAGATTTGGCTTACCGGACACCTGAAGAAATTTGGGTGACTGGTGGTAGCGGTAATCTACTTTGCAGTCCAGATGGCGGAAAAACTTGGCAAAAAGACCGAGGCGTAGAATCAGTCCCCTCGAATCTTTACAAGATCGTCTTTCTCTCTCCAGAGAAAGGATTTATTATCGGTCAGCGCGGAATTTTGCTGCGTTATCAAGGTCAAGCAGAATCAGCTTAATGAATTTGGGGATCGGGAAGAAAGAGACAAGGGAGACAAGAGAGACAAGGGAGACAAGGAAGAAACTCTAGCCACTAGCGCCTAGCTACTGATAGCTGTCTACTGTCAACCAATTATCAAATGTTCGCAGCCATTCTTTACTCCCGACTAATCGCTAACTACTGGTCAAGGTTTCGTATGATAATGAGTAAGAAAGTAATGGTTCTTAATGGAGGAAGGTAAATGTCAGGAACGACAGGCGAGCGTCCGTTTTCGGATATTATTACCAGCGTGCGTTACTGGGTGATTCACAGTATTACGATTCCAGCTTTGTTTATCGCTGGCTGGTTATTTGTTAGTACTGGTCTTGCCTATGATGTATTTGGAACACCCCGACCAAACGAATACTATCCCCAAGAACGGCAAGAGTTGCCAATCGTGAGCGATCGCTTTGAAAGCAGAAAACAGATCGAGGAATTTATAGGAAAGTAGTTTGAAATGAATACCAATCAAGTCAATCAACCAATTCAATATCCAATTTTTACCGTCCGCTGGCTAGCCGTTCACACCTTAGCTGTACCGACAGTATTTTTCTTAGGTGCGATCGCTTCTATGCAGTTTATTCAGCGATAGGAGAAGTTTATGCCATTAGAGAGATCGAAAAACCCTAATAACCAGCCTGTAGAATTAAACCGGACTTCCCTATACTTGGGTTTGCTGCTAATATTCGTGCTGGGCATTTTGTTTTCTAGTTATTTCTTCAACTAACTAGATTCAAGGCTGTTGTCTTTAATTTATCTAACCGTGTAATTTAGGTAGGAGAAAAAGCTGTGTCTGGAAGTGGAAGAATACCCCTTTGGGTTGTAGCAACTATTGCTGGTTTGGGCGTGATTGTTGTTGTTGGAACATTCTTTTACGGTTCTTACACTCATTTAGGTTCCTCGTTGTAAGAACTTTTGCAAAAGTCAAAAGGCAAAAGCCAAAAGTCAAAAATTATGACGTTCCTATTGGAGACTTTTGACAGACCTTGAACGATCGCCCTAATTCTGCAATGCTGTACTAGCTAGCTGAAGTTCTTGGGATCGAGTATATCGTTATCGACAATAATGCTAAAAAAACCGCTTATCCAGTTTAGGTAAGCGGTTTTTAATTAGGGATTAGGAAACAGGGCTGAGTTAACAGAGTTATAGCGTGGAAAGATGAGGACATGAAAGCAGCTTGTCTTCTTTACATGAAAGGTATTTTCCTTCTGCCCTCAGCATAACTGCCTTCTGCCATAGTCCCGAACTCTCTAGATCCCTGAGGGGTCTTCACGCTCGATGTAGAGAAACAACAAAGCCATTGCTACGGAAGGAAATACTAGAACCGTCAGCGGAACTAGGATTGATGGTAAAAACGATGCTGAAAACATATTGCTAGATTCCTTATGAATATAAGACTACAACCAAAAACGAATTTACTGCAATTTGCGATCGCTGCGGCATTTTCTAAAAATTTTTAACAATAGTGAAGTAGGATTAAGCGCCTCTCAGCAAAGTACTAGAGGTCGCGATCGCCACAATTTCCTCATTTCAGTATTTCAGAATACTTTTATTCTGGCATTTTTATTGTATACAGTATACTTAAATAAATTTAATTGGATGGCGCGATCGCATTGGTCAAGCACTTTTATGCAGCCCAGTGGCTGACTCGTCTAAGATCGATCGCGAAGTCACTTTTTAACTATGTGGATTTAGAAAGTGCAGCAATTATCACCAGAACGCTTAATTTTAACCATCAATGGCGAAACAGTCCGCCTAAAAGATGTCTCACCTACGATAACGCTGTTAGAGTACTTGCGGCAAAGCGGACGCATCGGGACGAAAGAAGGCTGTGGGGATGGCGACTGTGGAGCATGTACTGTTGCCATTGTAGGTGAAGGCGCGGATGGAAAACCCCACTATCAAGCAGTGAATAGCTGTCTTATTCCCTTGGGTGCAGTAGCGGGAAGAGAAATTATTACTGTAGAAGGGGTTGCCAACGGACAGTTACACCCAGTTCAAGCCGCAATGGTAGAAACAGGTGGTTCCCAGTGTGGCTACTGTACCCCTGGCTTTATTATGAGTATGTTCGCTGCCTACTACGATCGCCAAGTAGACGATATGGCAATAGAAGGAAACTTGTGCCGTTGTACGGGATATTTGCCAATTCGCCGTGCTGCCCAACAAGTGATGCAAATGCAGCCGCCAAGCGATTGTTTCAGCCAGAAGGTAGCACAAGCAACAACTGAAGTCAGTCAAATTAGCTACAGTTGTGAAAACCAAAAGTTTTATCGCCCGACGCAACTACAGACAGTTTTAGAATTACTGCAACAGCATCCTGGCGCTAGCTTAGTCGCAGGGGCAACAGACTTAGGACTGGAAATGAGCCATCATAGCAAAAGCTTTCCGGTGCTGATTTCCTTAGAAGCGGTAGCAGAATTGAAAACGCTGACAAATACACCTGAATTAGTAGAAATTGGCGCAGCAGTACCACTAAGTCATATAGAAGATAACTTACGCGGTGTCTTTCCAGCAATGGATGAGATGCTGCACTGGTTTGCGGCGCGTCAAATTAGAAATCGAGCCACATTAGGCGGTAATATCGGTACAGCTTCACCAATTGGCGACTTGCCTCCAGTATTACTCGCTTTAGATGCCCAACTGCGTATAGCTGGAATTGAAGGTGAAAGAACTGTTCCCATTGCAGATTTCTTCAAAGGATATAGAAAAACAGATTTGCAGCCAGGAGAAGTCATCGTCTCCGTTCAAATTCCCAAAAACATTACACCTGGCGCGACTCGCCGCTTGAGTCAATCTTATAAAGTAGGCAAACGCGGCACGGACGATATTAGTATTGTCGCAGCCGCATTTACGATCGATTTAGGCGATCGCGATCGAATCGAACACGCCAGACTCGCATATGGCGGAGTTGCCGCAACACCAGCCAGGGCAGTAGCAGTAGAATCGAAGCTAATTGGCAAACCCTGGAATGCTGAAACAGTAAAACAAGCCAAGCAAGAATTGAAACAAGCCTTCACACCACTTACCGACTTGCGAGGTAGCGCCGAGTATCGCAAGATGCTAGTTGCGAATTTGTTTGAGAAGTTTTTTGTGGAAATGGGTAATGGGTAGTTGGTAGTTGGTAGTTGTTAGTGATTTTGACTTTTAACTTTTAGCTTTTGACTTCCTTATCTTTGCGCCTCTGCGTCTTTGCGCGACCAAAATCACATAACCTTGAGGGGGACGAGATGACAGTAGGGAAAACAAGAAGCCACGAAAGCGCCGCCGGACACGTCAGCGGTAAAGCAATTTATACTGACGACCAACGCTTACCAGCAGGGATGCTTTCCCTCTACCCCGTACTCTCTCCCCACGCAAAAGCGCGAATTACAAAAATCGATCCTGCTGGCGCATATGAAATTGATGGTGTCGTCACAGTCATCACCGCCGCAGACGTACCAGGCGTAAACGATACTGGAACGATTGTCTACGATGAAATCCTGCTTCCCGACAAGGAAATTAGTTACTACGGACAAGCAGTAGTTTGGGTAGCAGGGGAAACCGATGAAGTTGCAAGACTGGGTGCAGAAAAAGTTGTCGTCGAATACGAACCACTAGAACCAATTCTGACGATAAAAGACGCGATCGCAGCAGGTAGCTTTCATCTTAAACCGAGAGTGATTAAACGAGGCGATCCAACAACAGCTTTACAGCAGGTAGATTGCTATGTTGAAGGTGAAATGGCAATGAACGGTCAGGATCATTTCTACCTGGAAACCCATGCGAGTTGGGTCATACCAGACGGAGAAGGTAATTACCAAGTCTATGCTTCTACCCAGCATCCCACAGAAACACAAATTGTCGTTTCCCGCGTGTTGGGAATTAATAAGAATCAAGTTGTCGTCACTTGTATCAGAATGGGTGGCGGATTTGGCGGAAAAGAATCGCAAGCAAATCCTTTTGCAGGTGTAGCCGCGATCGCAGCATGTAAAACAGGTCGTCCGGTGCGGGTAAAATTAAAACGTCACCACGATATAATTTTGACGGGCAAGCGTCACGGCTTTTTAGGACAATATAAAGTCGGTTTTACTAATGATGGCAAAATCGTTGCTTTGGATGTAGATTTATATGCCGATGGTGGCTGGAGTTTGGATTTATCTCCTCCCGTACTTTTGCGGGCAATGTTACATGTAGATAATGCTTATTACATTCCCCATTTAGAAGTCAGAGGACAAATTGCCAAAACTAACAAAGTCTCGAATACAGCATTTCGAGGTTTTGGCGGTCCTCAAGGCATGGTAGTTATTGAAGATATTATGGATCGAGTAGCACGGTATTTGGGTTTACCGCCAGAAGTGGTGCGAGAACGCAACTTTTACCACGGGGAAGGAGAAACGAATACGACTCATTACGACCAAGAAATTTTTGATAACCGCATTACTAAAGTTTGGCAACAGGTAAAAGATAGCTCGAATTTTACCGCACGTAGAGAGGCGATCGCGCAGTACAACCAAGCTAGCACTTACAAAAAACGCGGTTTGGCAATTACTCCGATTAAATTCGGGATTTCATTTAATAAAACTCAATACAACCAAGCAGGCGCATTAGTCCTCATCTACACCGACGGTAGCATTCAACTGAATCACGGCGGTACGGAAATGGGACAGGGGTTGCATACCAAAATGTTGCAAGTCGCCGCCCAAACGCTAGGGGTAAAGATCGAACGCCTGCGGATCATGCCTACGAGTACGGAAAAAGTACCGAATACCTCTGCAACTGCTGCTTCTAGCGGTGCAGACTTAAACGGACAAGCGGTGAAAGATGCTTGCGAAACGCTGAAATCTCGGCTGGCTGTGGTGGCGGCTGGGTTATTAAAGTTGGATACACCCGAAGAGATGGTATTTGCTGACGATTGGATTTACTGTCGCACTTACCCTTCAGCGCGAATTCATTTTGAAGAGGTGACGAAACAGGCGTATGGCGATCGCATTAGTCTTGCTGCTACAGGGTATTATCGCACTCCTAATATTTATTGGGATGATGCGACGGGTAAAGGCAGACCGTTTTACTATTATGCTTACGGGGCGGCGGTGAGTGAAGTTGAGGTAGACGGCTTTACAGGTAACTTTAAGTTACGACAAGTTGACATCGTGCATGATGTGGGAGAATCTTTAAATCCCTTAGTCGATCGCGGGCAAATTGAAGGTGGTTTCGTACAGGGGATGGGTTGGCTGACGATGGAAGAGTTGGTGTGGGATGAGAAAGGACGCATTCGCACTTATGCCCCTAGTACGTATAAAATTCCTACAATTGGGGAAATACCGGAAAGTTTCAATTTACATTTGTTAGAACGGGCGGCTCAAGATGGGGTAATTTATGGTAGTAAAGCTGTCGGCGAACCCCCGTTGATGTTGGCGCTTTCGGTACGGGAAGCGATTCGGGCAGCAGTGGCGGCGTTTGGGGATACAGATTACGTTCCTTTAGCTTCTCCTGCAACTCCTGAAGCTATTTTATGGGCAGTTGAATACGTCCGCGATCGCGCTACTGAAGCTGTGGAAGCAGTGGGGGAACCGCAGCCTGTTTCGGGTTAGGATCGAATTATAATAGACTCTTTGGGGGGTTGGGAGTCTCCAAGATATACGATTCAATTTCGAGTCTTAGCCCCCTTTTTAAGGGGGTTGGGGGATCTCCAAGATCTTCGATTTTGCAGATTGAAATGTGTTGAAATGAACCCAGTTGAAGATTGGTTTTTATAGTATATCTATTAACCAATAACTTTTTGACTACGGCAGAAAGATCCCCCCAACCCCCCTTTTTAAGGGGGGCTATAGAAATCTCCCTTAATAAGGAGGGCTATAGAAGATTGTCTTTAACATATTATTTTGACTTTTGACTTTTAACTTTTGACTTTCGACTATGGTGTTACTCAACGATTTAACTCAACGCCTGCAAGCTGACGATCCAGAAGAGAAACGGATTGTTACTGGAGTGAGTTGGCAGCATTACGAAGCCTTAGTTGCCGATTTAGGCGATAATTCTGGCTATCGGGTTGCTTATTTGGATGGAGTTTTAGAAATTGTGTCGCCAAGTCGCCGTCATGAAAAGGGAAAAACTCGTATTGGTGGATTATTAGAACTTTTCTTTTTAGAAACAGATACAGAGTACTTTCCTACAGGTTCTACGACTTTTCGCAAGGAAGAAAGCCAAGCAGGTGGAGAACCAGATGAAAGCTATTGTATTGGCACTGAAAAAGATTTTCCCAATTTAGCTATTGAAGTAGTAGTAACTGGCGGTGGAATTAATAAATTAGAACTCTATCAGCGATTGAATGTACGAGAAGTTTGGTTTTGGCAAAATGAGAATTTCTCTCTTTATCATTTGCGTGAAGAAACGCCTTCTCAGTTTCAGCAAACCTTTGGCTATGAGAGAATAGATCGAAGCGAAATATTACCGAGTTTAGATATTAATTTACTGGCTGAATGCCTCACTAACTCCAACCCCTTAGCAGCTGCAAAAGATTTTCGCCAAAGACTGCGATCGCAATTTAGTAAAAATTCAATTTAATTTAATTATGAGGGCATTGCTCATCCTATACTTAAATCTCACTATAAATACCTATTATTTTGACTTTTAACTCTTGACTTTTGACTATTGACTAGCGCGATCGCACCAGTTAACCATACAAGATGCAGTTTTCCTCGCTGCACCTTAAACTGAGTATAGGTATGTCAGCAATTCTGCCCCAAAAGATTATTTACTCAGCATGGTTTCTACTTCCTTAAATCCTCTCACAGTCGATCGTTCTCGCATTCGCCCAGATATCCAAGCGTTGCAAGCGCAATTGGTAGAATGGCGGCGGCGGCTGCATCAACGTCCAGAACTAGGGTTTAAGGAACTTATTACATCTGAATTTATTACCCAAAAGCTACAAGAATGGGGCATCGAACACCAAACAGGAATTGCCAAAACAGGAATCGTAACCACAATCAAAGGCAAAAAATCTGTAGGGACGCACAGCTGTGCGCCCGTTCTAGCCATTCGCGCCGATATGGATGCGTTACCCATCCAAGAACAAAATGACGTGCCTTATAAGTCGCAGCATGATGGTGTAATGCACGCTTGCGGACACGACGGACATACCGCGATCGCACTAGGGACAGCATACTATCTATCTCAGCACCAAGAAGATTTTGCAGGTACTGTAAAAATTATCTTTCAACCAGCAGAAGAAGGACCAGGCGGCGCAAAACCCATGATTGAAGCGGGAGTGTTAAAAAATCCCGATGTGGATGCAATTATCGGTTTGCATCTGTGGAATAACTTACCTTTGGGTACGGTTGGAGTGCGTAGCGGCGCGTTAATGGCTGCGGTAGAACTATTCGACCTCAAAATTAAGGGGAAAGGCGGACATGGTGCAATGCCGCATCAAACAGTAGATGCAATTCTCGTCGCCAGTCAAGTTGTGAATGCTTTACAAACAATTGTGGCGCGAAATGTCGATCCAATTGATTCTGCTGTCGTCACAGTAGGAGAATTTCATGCTGGTTCTGCCCATAACGTCATTGCAGATTCAGCCCATCTGGGCGGTACAGTCCGCTATTTTAATCCGAAATATGACGGCTATTTCGGTCAACGATTTGAACAAATTATTGCAGGTGTTTGTCAGAGTCAAGGTGCGAGTTACGAGTTAGAATACTGGCAATTGTACCCACCTGTAATTAATAATGCAGAAATAGCAGATTTGGTGCGATCGCAAGCTGAAAAAGTTGTAGAAACGCCCATTGGTATCGTGCCGGAATGTCAAACAATGGGTGGTGAAGATATGTCATTTTTCTTACAAGAAGTCCCAGGATGCTACTTCTTTTT
The DNA here is from genome assembly GCF_000317125.1 of Chroococcidiopsis thermalis PCC 7203. Taxonomy (GTDB): domain Bacteria; phylum Cyanobacteriota; class Cyanobacteriia; order Cyanobacteriales; family Chroococcidiopsidaceae; genus Chroococcidiopsis; species Chroococcidiopsis thermalis. Next base: position 2,175,491 of record NC_019695.1, on the reverse strand, counting down.
AGGCTCTGCTAATCTCAGCAAAAACTTAGCTTATCCTCACCATCATCCTCGATTTGATTTTGATGAAACTGCTTTGGGTATGGGAGTAGAAATTTTTGTACGTTGCGTGGAAAAGTTTTGCAGTTGAAAGCTGTCTTTTCACCTTAAATGAGTTTGGACTGATTCTGGTTGTACAAGCCTTTGAGGAGAACTCCAATCGGGGCGTAAACTCTTTGCTTTGCGTAAATAAGGATGCCAAACCTGGACTTGATTAGCAGGAAGATTTGCGTGGATTAAGCAGCGGATGCAACGTTCTAAACTACCTTCTACATGCATCTGCTGTACGTCAAGCATGGCTACACAGTCCCAGAAAGGACGCTTACGGGCGATTGCAGCGGGAAAAATGGCATCGAGATCGCGAGTGACAGTAAAAGTGACGCTCACAATTTGAGTCGGATCTAGCTGATTCTTCATCTCCAACTCATCTAACATTTCTGTCACGGCTTCGTCAATTGCCTGCACCGTATTTTCTGTAACGGTTGTTGCCCCACGAATTGCTTTTAATCGCCACTCCACGCTCAATTCCTCCTTAAATTAAATTAACCGAATAGTTGTTTGTGTTGATGAGTGGCTAGTGGTTGGTGGCTAGATTCTTATTCCGATCTAGTCACTAGTCGCTAGCCACTAGGATCTAGAATCAGCCAAAATCATCTCAATTACGGACGATATAGCCACAAAGGTAAGCCGCTGGTAGATAGCTCAAACTCTAACCAATCTACCCCAGTTAATAAACCAGATGCTACCGTAGACTCCCTAGAAAGTAATCGCTGCAATGGGGGTTTGCGTTCTTCTAGAGTGAAACACTTGGTTTTTTCTGGATCGAGTCCGACTAATTCTGCTGCCCAACGACGGGCATCTTCTTCAGTTCCCAACCGATCCACAACGCCTAACTCTAAAGCTTGCTGTCCGGTGAAAATGCGTCCGTCTGCAAAGCTTCTCACAGCTTCCTCTGTCAGATTTCGCCCTTCAGCCACAGATTGAACGAATTGCCGATAGCTGGTATCGATCAATTCTTGCAAAATATGTTGTTCTGGTTCTGTCAATTCGCGATCGAAAGCCAGGATATCTTTATAGGGTCCAGATTTGATTGTTTTGAACGAAACACCAATTTTATCTAGCAAGCGTTCTAGGTTGTTGCCCCGCAGAATTACCCCAATACTACCCGTAATCGTACCTGGGTTTGCCACAATATGACTGGCTCCCATGCCAATATAGACACCGCCAGAAGCAGAGATATTACCAAAACTGGCAACAATTTTGATTTTTTCTCGCAGTCGTTTTAAAGCACTATAGATTTCCTGAGAGTCTCCTACCGTACCGCCAGGGCTATCAATGCGGAGTAGTAAGGCGGGAAAGCGTCTTTCTTCTACAGTTTTGAGGGCTTCTAGAACTCTTTTGCGCGTCGCACTCGCGATCGCCCCAGTAATTTCTAGCCGTGCAATTTGTTTGCGAAAAGGGGTTTTAAACAGCCGTAGCATGTACAGTTATATACCAGACGTAACTCAATTTAGACTTTAAGCATAGAACATTTTTTCTCTGTAGATTTCTGTTACAGTACATAGCGATCGCTTCACAAAAATACATAATCGATTAAGATCGGAGAAATGTTATCTTCTCATCCCAGCCGTCAGCCATCCCATGCATCTGAAACTGACTGAATCAAGATTACCCTTTGCCTCCGTGCTACTAATCGCACCCTTTTTCCTCTGGGGAACAGCAATGGTAGCGATGAAAGGCGTTATTCCCCATACAACACCTTTATTCATGGCAGGAGTCAGACTGTTGCCTGCTGGCATATTAGTATTAGGTGCAGCAATGGCGATGGGTAGACCTCAGCCTAAAGGATGGGCGGCGTGGTTGTGGATTAGTCTATTTGCCTTAATTGATGGATCGCTGTTTCAAGGCTTTTTGGCAGAAGGTTTAGTGAGAACTGGGGCGGGTTTAGGATCGGTTATGATTGACTCCCAGCCTCTAGCTGTGGCTTTAATGTCGAGTTGGTTATTTGGCGAACGAATCGGTTTATGGGGATGGCTGGGATTGATGTTTGGCGTACTGGGGATTAGTTTAATTGGCTTACCAGACGATTTAATTCTCAACCTATTTTCTGGTATTACCCCTGTGCGGGCGAGTTTACCAGATATGTCAGTGTTGCAACAAATATTTCAGAACCCGCCCCTACAATCCTTATTCGCCAGCGGCGAATGGTTGATGTTACTCGCAGCCCTATCAATGGCTGTCGGTACGGTAGCTATTCGTTATGTTTGTCGTCACGCCGATCCGGTGTCAGCAACGGGATGGCATATGATTATTGGTGGAATTCCCTTATTTGCTCTTTCTGCGGGGTTAGAGGCTGGGCAATGGGCAGATATTAGTTTATCTGGGTGGATATCGCTAAGTTATGCCACGATTTTTGGTAGTGCGATCGCCTATGGGTTATTCTTCTACTTTGCCTCTAGCGGTAACCTTACCAGTCTTAGCGCCCTTACCTTTCTCACACCTGTATTTGCCCTCTTATTTGGTAGCTTAATTCTCTCCGAAGTTCTCAGCCCCATCCAGTGGACGGGCGTTTCTCTCACCTTAGTTAGTATTTATCTCGTCAATCAGCGAGAGAAATTAGAACAATTGTTTCAGAAATCTACAGCCAAAGAGTCACATCTATCCGAATCGGAAAAAGTTTTGGAAACAGCAAAGTCCGTACCTGTTCCTATGAAAGAATCAGAGTTATGAAAGTCAAAAGCTAAAAGTCAAAAGTTAAAACTGAGGAGTCAGGAGTCAGAAGGATGTAGAGACAATCTCTGCCATGCGCTATTCACTCATGACCAACTACCAACTACCAACTACCATTGAAACTATTATTTATCTCTACTTCCGTGGGACCCCTCGGCACAGGATTGGGGGGTGGAGTAGAATTAAGCCTGTACAATATTGCTCAAGAAATGATAAAGCGGGGGCATACGCTGCAAATTCTTGCCCCTCAAGGGTCGAAACTTGAGTCAATGCCAATTGTAGAAATTCCTGGTAATTTACAAATTATTGCCCAGAACCAGGAAAGAAATGCACCCATTACTATGCCGGAAAATTCTGTGCTGGCGAATCTGTGTGAATATGCAAGACAAGTACAGAATGAGTACGATTTAATTGTCAATTTTGCTTACGATTGGTTGCCATTTTATCTCACCCCATTTTTTAAAACTCCTATTGCCCATTTTGTGAGCATGGGTTCAATTTATGCTGCGATGGATGAAATTGTGGCACAAGTTGCAGAGCAATTTCCAAGGACGATTGGTTTCTACACTCCCTCCCAAGGAGCAACATTTTCTTTTGTAGAAACTAGTGATAGGTCTATATATTATCTTAGTAGTGGCATAGATTTATCCTTATATGAGTTCTGTTCTCATCCTCAAAACAAATTAGCTTGGTTAGCAAGGATTGCTCCTGAAAAAGGCTTAGAAGATGCGATCGCTGCAGCTCAAATTGCTAAAATTCCCTTAAAAGTTATGGGAAAAATTCAAGATGAAGACTACTGGCAGCAAATTTGCCAGACTTATGCTAACGCACCTTTTGAGTATTTAGGGTTTCTTTCAACCACAAAAATGCAACAAGAATTGCGTCAGTGTCGGGCAATGTTAATGACTCCCCGTTGGGTAGAAGCATTCGGCAATGTAGCAATTGAAGCCTTAGCTTGTGGCGTACCAGTCATATCATATCGCCGTGGGGGACCCGCCGAAATTATTCAAGATGGAAAGACGGGATTTTTAGTCGAACCAGATAGTGTAGAGGGATTGGTAAATGCGATCGCGCGTTTAGATGAAATCAATCGTTATACTTGTCGTCAACAAGCCGAAGCTGAATTTTCTTTAGAGGCGTTAGGCGATCGGTTTGAGGCGTGGTTTAGGGATATTTTGCAGTTATAATTCTTCCCATTAAATCTGTATTAGCTATTTGCATAATCGTATACCTCCCAGGTATATTTTACGCTAACTACAGTTTCGTTATATGCAGCAATGCCTATTTGCCAACCGCCACCGCCACTAAAACCAGGAGATTTATTAAAAGTAATTGCCCCTAGCGGCGCTTTGCGAGAAATGGCAGCATTTGAACAGGGGATCGAAATATGGCGATCGCGTGGTTATCAAGTTAAGGTTAGTCCTACAATCGGCGACAGTTTTGGATATTTAGCCGGAACCGATGCGAGTCGTCGCCAACAACTCCTCGATGCGTGGCAAGATCCCGACTGTCGCGGTATTCTCTGCGCTAGGGGTGGCTATGGTGGGATGAGAATTCTGGAAGATTGGACGTGGATGGCTGCTAAGGGCGCACAGCTGTGCGCCCCCACATCCTTTCCCAAATGGCTTATCGGTTTTTCCGACATTACCGCCTTACTCTGGAGTCTATGTAAAGAAGGAATTTCAGGCGTTCACGCGCCTGTACTGACGACGCTAGCAGGGGAACCAGATTGGTCTAGACAAAGATTATTCGATTGGGTGGAAGGTCGTCCCCTATCTCCTCTCCAGGGGAAGGGTTGGGGTGGTGGCGTGGTGACGGGCGTGCTGCTACCAGCAAATCTGACTGTTGCGACTCATCTCCTGGGTACGTCGATTCAACCGAATTTTGATGATGTTATTCTTGCCTTAGAAGATGTTACCGAAGCACCGTATCGGATCGATCGCCTTTTGACACAATGGCGTTTGAGCGGTGCATTTACTAAGGTTAAAGGTATTGCTTTAGGACGTTTTAGCCGTTGCGAACCACCGCCAAATATTTCTAGTTTGACCATAGAAGAAGTATTATGCGATCGCTTAGGGGATTTAAATCTTCCCATAGTTTCAGATTTGCCTTTCGGTCACGATGGTTGCAACGCCGCATTACCAGTTGGTATCTCTGCAACTCTAGATGCAGATAAGGGTCAGTTGACAGTAGAGAGTGATGCATGAAAATACCTCTCGCCAACTACCAATTACCAACTACCGATTACCAATTTTAAATTTGTTATCTTTCTTCTGTCACCTTAGCGGGAGTAAAATAGATGGTAAAACTTTCTCTTTCACTGCTAGAGCATGGTTGAGCCACGTCCTGCCGTTACTACTGTTGGCTTCGTCGATTTCTGTTGCCAAGCAATACATTGGTAACTTGGGTAAAACTGATAATGGAATCGTGTCAGTCAACGCTGATGCAGTCGTAGATCGCATCACGTACCCATTGCGATTGAAGATATTCAAACCACGCTCACGACTGCAACCGGGTGATGTATATAGCAGTTCTAAATGATTTGTAAAGTAGGCTTCTAGCCTGCTCCACGTTCATGAATCAAATAGGATTGCTATATAAAACGCGCCCCCCAATTAGCGGTGGAAATTTTACAAGCACTTGAGGAATGGAAATTCCGCTCTTGTGCTAGTACTAGCAGACAGCTGATATGGAGAAAGTGGAGATGTGATTCACGAATTTCTTCGCTTAAAACTTCCTTGTCTGGTTGCAATTCGTAGTCCTCATGGTGTGCTACTAGTAGTAGCAGGTCAGAAAGTCCATTACAACCGAGCCGCGTGCATCCGTTCAAGCTCTCTCTCATCGACCAGATGAAACTTGCTAGAGAGCGCGAAATTGTCTTTAGCAAAGCCCATCCAATCCGCTACTACAAAATCAGTCAAACAAACAGCCCAACTACAAATCCACTTGAGACTTGGTTTGTGATGACTAATCTACCTAAATCTTGGCAGTTACAATTGGGGAAACGCTATAGCCTTCGCGGTTGGATTGAGTATGGATTTAAACAGGTGAAAAATGAACAGGGGAAGGGCAGATTTTCGAGTCACTGACTATACCAGTATTGAGCGGTGGTGGGAAATAGTGTTGATCCCTCTTCTGTCAAACTGGGGTGAAACCTTGATTTTTCGTAGGCTAAAACCACGTAGATTCGTTGAATTTGCCTAAAGTGACAGAAGAGGGATCGGGAGTGAGATGAAATACAAGATCTGTAGGGGCGCACGGCTATGCGCCCCTACAAATGCGCCTCACAACGAGAATTGCGATATATAAATATCCTTACCAGGAATTGAATTTGTCGATAATAAAATTATGAGTTTAAAAAGATGATTGTAAAAATCTGAGTGGCAGAAGTAAAGAGTGAAGAATCTACTTAAACCTCTTCGCGACTCACGATTCACGACTCACGACTCACGACTTACTTCAAAGAATGATAACCAAAACAATTGAACCTATTCTCGATCGCGCCTTATCTGGAGACGATATCTTTCCAGCCGAAGGAGTAGAGTTATTACAACAAACTGCACCGGAAGCAATTGCTCTCATCCGCGATACTGCCGATAAACTCCGCCATCAACAAGCGGGCGATACCGTTACTTATGTCATTAACCGCAATATCAACTTTACCAATATTTGCGAACAACACTGTAGTTTCTGCGCCTTTCGTCGCGATGCGGGCGAAGCAGGTTCCTACTGGTTGGAATGGGGACAAATCTTAGAAAAAGCTACCGATGCCGTACAAAGAGGGGCAACAGAAATTTGTATGCAGGGGGGACTTCACCCTACAGCAAAAATAGATGGCAAATCGCTGTCATACTATTTGCACTTAGTCAAAACTATTAAAGCTGAATTTCCCCAATTGCATTTACATGCCTTTTCTCCCCAAGAAGTGCAATTTATTGCTAGGGGAGACGGTTTGAGCTACGCCACCGTTATCGCTGCTTTGCGGGATGCTGGTGTTGGTTCAATGCCAGGAACAGCAGCAGAAGTATTGGATGATGATGTTAGGCGAATTCTTTGTCCAGAAAAGATTAATACAGCGACATGGTTAGAAATTGTAAGTACGGCACATAAGCTTGGCTTGCCGACAACAAGTACCATGCTATCTGGACATATTGAAACACCCCAACAGCAAATTCGTCACCTAGAACACTTGCGATCGCTTCAACAAATTGCGATCGAGCGGCAGTATCCTACAAAAATTACAGAGTTTATTTTACTGCCTTTCGTCGGACAAGAAGCACCTAAGCCGTTAAGAAAGCGGGTGGGAAGAGATCAGCCAGTTTTAGCAGATGCTTTGCTACTCACAGCAGTGGCGCGAATTTATCTAGGAAAATGGATTCCCAACCATCAACCGAGTTGGGTCAAACTCGGACTCGCAGGCGCAACAACAGCTTTAGAATGGGGTTGCAACGATATTGGCGGCACGCTGATGGAAGAACACATTACCACAATGGCAGGCGCAGTTGGCGGTACTTGCATGGAAGTAGACACACTACAAACAGCGATCGCTTCCCTCAATCGTCCCTACCGTCAAAGAGATACCTTGTATGGCAATCTCATTTAAGTTATGAAATCTTCTTGACGCTACTACAAATTATTTAATAAACCTGGGGAACGAAAAACTGTTCGTTTAGAGGTGGACGATTATAGCCAGTTCCAGGTTTTCTAGGTGGTAAATCGAATGCATCTGGAGTCATATCTTGATAGGGAATCTTGCTTAAAATGTGTTGAATTAAGTTAAGTCGCGCCCGTTTTTTATCGTCGGCTTCCACCGTAAACCAAGGAGCCTCTGGAATGTTAGTATGAGCTAGCATGACATCCTTAGCTTTAGAATATTCCTCCCAGCGATCGCGGGCTTCAATATCCATCGGACTGAGTTTCCAGCGTTTAGCCGGATCTTTTACCCGCGCTTGAAAACGGCGTTCCTGTTCCTCATCGCTGACAGAAAACCAGTACTTCAACAAAATAATCCCCGATCGCACCAACATCCGCTCGAATTCAGGGCAAGATTGCATAAACTCTTGATATTGAGCCTCAGTACAAAAACCCATCACCCGTTCTACCCCCGCACGATTGTACCAACTGCGATCGAACAGCACAATTTCCCCCGCCGCAGGTAGATGGGCAACATAACGCTGAAAGTACCACTGCGTCTTTTCCACATCTGAAGGCGTACCCAAAGCCACCACACGACAACCACGCGGATTGAGGTATTCCGTCACGCAACCAATTGCGCCTCCCTTTCCGGCTGCATCACGTCCTTCAAAAATCAGCGCTACTTTTAAACCTTGATGTTTAACCCAGTACTGCAATTTCACCAACTCTGTTTGCAGTCGTGCCAATTCTTTTTCGTATAACTTACCGTTCAGCTTTTTCTTCGATTTGTTCTCTTTGGTGCTTTCAGCAGACTTGACTGCTGCATGAGTCCCATTTCGATCTATAGCTGACATGGGTTTTTCTCCTAAACGAATTTTTTTTAAAAAAGTTAACCTGTTCTTTCCTTGTCAATATAGTTCGCTTGTACTAACATGCAGTTAAAATTTGAGCGGCGATCTCCAATCGAGAAATAGTATGACAAAACTCAAATCAAACTTAGTCCAATTTCCCATCCAGCAGCATCTAGGGCGTTCTAGAGTCGTAACATTACCAGTATCTCCCGAACGCCATCGATCGTGTGTAACGGCGATCGCAATCCCAAAGCGAGAACATCAGGCAATACCACCCTTGCAGCCTCAAATCCCATCAGAATTGTCTCACAGCAATCGCCGCGAATGGCAGCACTTGGCAGCACAAGCAGACAAAATTAATCAATTAGCCGCAGAACTAGAAGCAGCAATCTTTGGATTAAAAGCGATCGCCAACCAAATAAACTATACTCAACAGCTATCTGGAAGTGCTTGCGAGTATCGCTCAGTCATTGTCCCCCAAGTCAAGCGCCGCAATACAAGTGAATTCATTTTGACAACTAAAGTCATCGATTTATTTCAAGCTGAAAGAGAAGCACAACAGCTAGCGCAAACATTGAGACAAAAGACAAAAACCAAGCAAAAATTCCCTCTACTGAATTGGTTGTTATAGATTAGGGAGTAAGAGGGTTGTTGGTTGTTGGTTAACGGCGTACTGGCTAGTGGCTGGACTCCTTTCTAGTCACTAGCCACCAGTCACTAGTCACCGATAACTGATAACTGACAACTGACAGCTGACAAGAGGTAAAGCACAGGTGGGAGTAGCACTCTGGATTCTTGCTTTAGGACTAATGCCATCATTGCTATCGCTGTGGCTACTGCGCCGAAGAGAGGCGCAAATACAAGCGAGATTTAGGCAAGCGATCGACTTTACCTCCATCAGGACACAGAGAAGCGAAGCTACACCACTTCATAGCGATCGCTACTATTTGGAAGGAGTAGGATATCTAGTTGGTGACATCAGCTGTCGCTACAATGCTCGTTCCGGGTATATTAGGTGTGCGGTCAATCCTGAAGGACCCTGTGAGGGTTGTCGCTACTATGAACCGCGATAGCTGCTTGATTAATTTATTGGTGTAATTTATTTGGTGTAAGGGGTGTGAGGGTTGGTGAATTTTACCCAGAGAAGTTGGCTTCAATGGCTAACACTTTTCGGCTGGATTGCGATCGGCACGATTATTAGATTTATTAATTTGGATGCGAAGCCACCTTGGTCGGATGAATTTGCCACCTTAGTATTTAGTTTAGGTAATAGTTTTCGCACTGTCCCTTTAGATCGAGCGATCGCCCTAGACACCCTACTACAACCACTACAGCCTCGTCCATCTGCCAGTTTTGGTGATGTTTTTCACAATTTAATGACAGAGAGTACCCATCCTCCTGTCTATTTCCTCCTCAATCACCTATGGTTACAGCTATTTCCCCCAGATGAGGGACTAGTCTCATTATGGGCAGCAAGAGCCTTCAGTGCCATTCTGGGAGTGGCTGCAATTCCTGCTATTTTTGGTCTGTGCTGGCTAGCTTTTCGTTCCCGCCTGGTAGGACAAATCGCCGCCGCAATGATGGCAGTCTCACCCTATGGCATCTACCAAGCCCAAGAACCGCGCCACTATACCTTAGCAATTTTAGTTATTATTGCGTCTCTAGCTTGCTTAGTTGTTGCTACACGCTGTCTAGAGAACCGAAAACCAATCCCAATTTGGTTAGTTTTCACTTGGGTGGGAACTAACACTTTAGGAATCGCCGTTCATTACTTTTTCACCCTCACCCTCTGTGCCGAGGCAATAGTTTTGCTTGCTGTGGTGTGGAAACAATTCAAAATTCACAATTCACAATTCCCCGAATCCACTGTACGGGCGGGTTTCGGTCGAAGATTTATTGACATAAGCGTGAATATGCTTGCTAAACTCGCCCCTACCACCTCCCGACTCATTGCCGTTGCAGCTGGAACCACAGCAGGGGGTTTAATCTGGTTGCCTTTCTTGCAAAGTATTCCAGATAACCAAATGACAGATTGGATTTATCGTGGTAATCCTTTCGGCAGTATTTTAGAAAGCACGGCGAGGTTTTTAGCATGGATGATTTCAATGCTGTGGCTGCTACCCGTTGAGGGCGTGAGTCAACCAATTGCCCTGGTTTGCGGTGTAATTATCGTCGCTTTTCTATTTTGGACGTTGCCCATACTCATTAGCGGTTGGAAAATTCAGTTATGGCGATCGCGATCTCGCAGTGGAACTCAAGTTGTAGGTGGATTTGTTTTGGTAGCGATCGCGCTATTTTCGATTGTTACCTACGCCTTGGGTGCAGATTTGAGTATTGCCTCGCGCTATCACTTTGTTTACTTTCCAGCCTTGATTGCGATCGTCAGCGCGGCATTAGCAATTTGTTGGGATAGCAATCGATTAGTTCAACATACAGAGTTAAACTGGACTCCTCGTCAGCAGTTACGACTCAAGTTTCTGCAAACAAGAGGTAAAGTTGCAGTCGTGCTAATTTGGCTACTCGGTTTGCTCGGTGCTTTAACTGTCGTTTTTAACTTTGGTTATCAAAAGATTGAAAGACCCGATCGCCTCGTACCAATTATGCAACAAGGATCGCAAAATCCAATTTTAATCGCTACAGCTCACTATACTCGCGCACAGGTGAGAGAACTCATGACACTGGGTTGGCAGTTTAAACATCTGTATGGTTCTCAAGTAAATTCTCCTTTGTTTCTTTTAGCTCAGCACGACCGTAGCTCGAATCGCTCAGTAGAAACTCTTTACAAAACAATTGCTGAACTACCAAAACCCCTAGATTTATGGGTTGTCAACTTTACTAGCGCCAGACACGACTTAGAGGAAGGAAATAATCAAATTTGTGTCCCAGATTCACAACGCCGAGCTAAAGTCAATGGCTACCGAGCCAAACTTTTCCACTGTCAATAAGGGACAATTCCCAAATTTTATACAACCATATTCGCAAAATTGTCTGAATTACCGGTAACAAATTAATTTCTGAAAAAACGACAAACGGTTACAACTGAGGTTGTGGTAAAGATGGAAGTAGTCAAAAATGGCTAGATAAAATCTTGATGGCAGTGAGGTAAATATTGCGCCATTACTCTGCTGGAGAATAAATTGTGCTAGAAGGCTTAGAAGTAATTAATTGGCACGAACTCGAACACGCTTACGGTATGGCTGATGATGTACCCGAGCTGCTCAGAAGTTTAGCCTCCGCTGATGCCCCGTCTCGTCAAGATGCTTTGTCTAAATTGTACAGTAATATTTATCATCAAGGTACTGTTTTTGAAGCTACAGTATACGCAATACCATTTTTACTAGAACTGAGTCAAACTGAAGCAGTACAAGATAGAGATAAAATTTTAATTTATTTGGCACACCTAGCACGCAGTCATTCTTATTTAGAAGAACATCAAAATTTATTGTTTTATAACGATGAATTAGATAAGCCTGAGTTTCAAGTGCAAATACAACACGAAATGATCTGGATAAGACGTGTTAATCGTGCTGTTCGTAGTGGGATAAATGTTTATCTGAGTTTGCTAAAACATAATGATTCAAAACTCAGAATTGCTGCACCTTACATCCTCGCTTATTGCCAACGGCAAGCGTCGGAATTTATTCCTTATCTAAAGCACTGTTTAGCGCAAGAACGAAGCTCTCAAGTCAGAGCCAGTTTAATATTAAGCCTGGGTTTTTTGGAGCCGCCGCAATTAGCAAACATAGAACTATTTATGCAATTTCTGAGTTCTGAGGAAAGCGATCTCGTGCGCTTAGCGGCTGCAATGACACTTGTAAGGCTAGCAAAAGATAAAACTCCACTGGAAGCCATAGCAATACCGATCGAAATTATCGAACATCCGATATCTGTGAAAGAAGCGTATGCTCGATTACCTTGGGCTAATAGCGATGTTATTAGCGATGCTTGCGCTTGCTTATGCTATCTAGGGGCAACAGGAAATGTTGTCATTCCAGCCTTAATAAATGCTCTGAAAACTGTAGATGGTTATAGTGCTTTAAGTTTAGTACGAACGCTACTATATCTAGCTTTTAACGGACACAAATTAGCAGACACGATCGAATACAAGAATACATCTGTACAAAAATCTGTCATAGAAGCGATCGCCTCGTACGATCGCGTTTGGCAGTTCAATAGTAATATGGCGCATCTGCTCAGATCGTTTGGTTTACCACAAGAGCGAAATCAGTTGCAAGCATTTCTATAAAATAAGTAAATTAAATATTATTCAATCTACGATCGAATACAAATTTATCGCTCTTGAACTATTTATTGATAGACGACTTGTGGATTCAGGTATTGTTTTTTATACATAGTTTTTTTGCTCGAAGCATTATTAAGTGCTAAAGCTAAAAATTACTAAATAGTTATTTGTCAAATAACAGAAAAAGGCTCTATAACTTGAAAGTCAATGGTTTCAGTTACACATCAAAATTGAATAAAGAAAATTTTGCTTTTAGCAATTGTTTTTGACACAAATTAATGTTAATATGCACGGCTATGGATAGCGAATGTTAAAAAATGTGTGTAGAAATAGAAGCTTTCCAGTAGTATTAGTCACGCCCAACAATAGACAAAATGCTCAAAAAACTCCCAACCTCACTTAGATTTTGGCTCCGATCTCTAGAACACAAATTTGCTGGGTTTTTCACAACGCTGTACAAATATAAGCCATATAAAAAGGGAGTATCTTCTTACGTCATCCCCAAATCATCTCTTACAGATCGGCAAGCCGATAACGTAGAATTAGCAGTACCTCCACAAGAATTTTGGTTAGGATATGGCAAGACAAGGGAAGAATACTTGTCGTCTGGAGCAGAAGACACGCAGAAGATGTTGGAATTAGCCAAATCTTCAGGACTTACACTAACCGCAGGCGATCGCGTTTTAGATTTTGGTTGCGGTGCATGTAGAATGACTCGTCATTTGCAAAAATACGCGCAGTCATGCGAGATCTGGGGAGTAGACATTGATGCTGACATGATTTATTGGTGCAAAGAACACTTAGAGCCACTCTTCAATTTTGCAGTCACAACGACAATTCCTCACTTACCATTTGAAGATCGATATTTCGATTTGATCTATGCTGGTTCGCTATTTACCCACGTTGACGATTTGACTGAAGCTTGGTTGTTAGAACTTCGGCGAATTCTTTCTCCAAAAGGAAGGCTTTACCTGACAATTCACGACAATCAAACTATCAAATTACTGCATACTGATTTCCAGAACATTTTCCTGTCTAAAAAACTCCGAGCTTCAGATTTGTACAATCAAACTAAAAATGATATGGCTGTTCTGACAATCGGTCGCGATACGGGTTCGCAAGTTTTTTACGACATCGATTATTTCTGTAAAAAACTGAGCAAGCTCTACAAAATACATTCGGTAACGACAGAAGCTTACAATTATCAAACAGCAGTCTTAGTTGGTAGGAAATAAACCAAAATAGTCAGGTGGGCGTTGCCCACCTACAGCAAAAGTAGTTCGTGCTACTGGCAAACTTGTTGCAGAGTTGGGATGAAATCTGGATAAGAAATTGCTGCGGCTTCGGCTCGACTTATAGTTGTCGTACCGCTGGCATTCAAAGCCGCGATCGCCAAACTCATAGCAATGCGATGATCGGTGTAACTATCTACCTCCGTACCCTTTAAAGCCGTCCCACCAGTAATTTCTAAACCATCGGGTAATTCCGTGACTTTCGCACCCATACGATTTAACTCGGTTGCCATAGCTGCAAGGCGATCGCTTTCTTTAACCCTTAACTCTGCTGCGTCCCGAATTATCGTCGTACCGCTAGCAAACACTGCTGCTACTGCTAAAATCGGAATTTCGTCAATTAGACGCGGAATTAAGTCACCTGCGATCGTACACGCTTTTAAACCGCCAGAACGCACCCGCAGATCGGCGACTGGTTCCCCAGCAACAACTCGCTGATTTTCCAGTTGAATATCTGCCCCCATCATTTCCAAAGCTGCTAAAATCCCAGTGCGCGTAGGGTTAACGCCAACATTTTCAATGACCAATTCTGAATCTGGGACGATCGCCCCAGCCACCAACCAAAAAGCAGCCGAACTAATATCACCAGGAACGACTACCTGCTGTCCTTGCAGTTGCGCTGGTCCGGTTACCGTGACACTATGGGTTTGGGGATCGACGCTCAATTGCGCCCCAAAAGCTTGCAACATCCGTTCGCTGTGGTCGCGGGATAAAGCTGGTTCTGTTACCGTTGTTTTTCCCTCAGTCATCAACCCAGCTAGCAGAATACACGATTTCACCTGTGCCGAAGCGATGGGAGATTGATAGTGGATTGGTTTGAGGTTTTGCCCTTGAATTGCCAAAGGTGCGAGAGAATTACCCTTACGTCCCCAAATTTGCGCTTCCATTTGTTGCAAAGGTTTGACGACGCGAGACATGGGACGCGATCGCAACGAACTATCTCCCGTCACTGTAAAAAATCTTTCTGGATGAGAAGCTAAAATTCCCAACATCAACCGGATCGTCGTCCCAGAATTTCCTGCATCCAATACGTCTGCTGGTTCCTGCAACTGACCCAAACCGATCCCTTTCACCCGCACCAAATCTGTATTGAGTTCTGAAATTTCCGCCCCCATTGCTCGAAAACAGCTCGCCGTACTCCTGGGGTCTTCCCCCAACAGCAGCCCTTGAATTTGGGTTTCCCCATTTGCCAGCGCCCCTAACATCAAAGCCCGATGGGAAATTGATTTATCGCCAGGAATCCGAATGCGACCGCGCAAGCAAAACCCTGTCTGGGGTCTAGTGACAATCAGATTTTGCTGGCGATCGATAGTTTCAACTGCGAACGGAGAAGCCAACATGGGGATAAATTAACAGATTGAGTGCGCTTGTTAGTTTATCTTGTTTGCCGACTCTGCGATCGCCTAGTCGCAATTTATAGAAAGAAAAGTCATTCCCTACTCGATACATCTCGTTTAACGACGAAAAGATCTTGGAGATCCCCCAACCCCTTGAAAAAGGGGCTTTGTTCCCCCCTTTTTAAGGGGAGTTAGGGGGGATCTAGTCTTAACCGAAAAGTCTCAATCCCTTATTCCCTGCTCCCTTCTAGCTGTTGATAAGCCTCCAGCAATCCCTTAACTTCACTGGGAGAAAGAGACTCGATTCGTTCCAACAATTCAACTGCCATTTTCTCCGGTGTTTGTCCCGAAGTATTGCTCAGATCGGGTCGGCTAGAGCGGCTAGAGTCAATATAACCTCCTAGCGTGGAGTGAATCAGGATATGGGTGTCCTTGAGCTTAAACCAGGGACGAATCCGTTCAAAAGCAATACTACCAACTTGACACATCCCAATTCCGTAACTTGGAGCCGAAACCTCTAGCTGATGTGCCATAATTCCCGATTCCAAGGTAACGAAGTGAATTCCTCGCTCGCCATAGCCAGGTCCAATCGCATCTAAATCGGCAATGAAGAAGATGGAGAAGGCACATTCATCAAACATTGGTGTATTAATGAATGGAATATGGACTCCTCTGTCAATATCGACATTAGATGTCAAAACAACGAGTTGATGTTCCTCTGGATGATAGTAGTAAACACCAGCTGGCACATTTTCAATGCGTCCGGGTTTGACATGCAAGTAAACTTGAGTTGGATTCAAACCGCCAGGGGAGGCATAGAGAAACTTAGATTGACCGTCTAGGATAATTTGAGATAAACAGCTTAAAAATAGGCTGAAATTCTCAAATGGAATTGATTTTAACAAGAACTTACGATAACTGCTGCGATCGCGATATTTTTTCTGTAACTCCTCATCAACAACAGGTCTTTCTAATTGAATTGCAGGTGTCTCTTTCAGATCTCGCCGGACTCCTGGGCGCGATTTCTTAAATTTCTCCCGCTCCACAGGATCGAGAATAATCCTGTAGGAAGACAGTAGCTTATTTCCTAACAGACTGTCATCTGTATTGCTAGAAACCGATTTACTTTCTTGCTGCTCGTAATAATCAACTAATGCTTGAATTGACTGCAAGCGGAACAATTCATCAATCCGGGGACGATTCTTAAATTCCTTTTCTAGTTGGTTGCCAATTCTCACCATATCGAGCGAATTCGCCCCTACACTCAATAAATTCGCGTCCAAATCGACATTTTCTAACTGCAATACTTTACACACAATTCGACTGACTTTTGCCTGAATCCCTGAAGACTGCTTTTGAGTTGTACTTTTAGCAGGGGTAGCATCTGCTGCAAAAGGTGCGGGTAGCGCTTTGCGATCGACTTTGCCATTAGGAGTCAAAGGAAACTGTTCTAGCATTACGAAAGCAGCAGGAACCATATGTTCTGGTAACTTACCGCGTAAAAACAAGCGCAGTTCGTCAGTATTTAGCTCTGACTCTTTCGCCAGAATGACGTATGCTACTAAAAGCTTTTTGCCTTTCTGGTCGTAAGTCGTCGCGATCGCCGAATTAACACCTGCGTGTTGTTGTAAAGTTGACTCGATTTCCCCTAGCTCGATCCGCTGACCGTTGATTTTAACTTGAAAATCGACCCGTCCCATGAACTCGATCGTCCCATCGGGGCGGAAGCGTCCCATATCTCCAGTTCGATAAATTCGTTCGCCAGTACGGGGATGCAAAATAAATTTGGCGTTGGTTTTCTCTGGATCGTGCCAGTAACCTTTGGCAACTCCCACGCCAGCAACGCACATCTCCCCCGACACCCAAGCGGGACATTCCACCAAAGCATCGTTGAAAATGTAGTAGCGAGTATTGGAAATTGGTCGTCCGTAGGGAATGCTTTTCCAGTTCGGGTCAAACTCCTCAATCGGATACCAAATATTCCACAGCGTTGTTTCTGTAGGACCGCCGACGCTGACTACTTTCGCTCCTTCTACCAGCGCCTCAAGACGTTTGGGAATCGTTAACGGAATCCAATCTCCACCTAGAAATGCCAGCCGCAATGTCGATGGAATGACATCCGCGCGTGAAGCGAAGCTTGCGCCACGCGCATCGCCTGCATACTCTAAGAACATATCCATCATTGCCGGAACCGAGTTCCAGAGCGTAATCTGATGCTTCATGCACAGATCCGACCAATGGGACGGGTCGCGTCGTCCGCTGGCATCGGGGATAATTAAGGTTCCTCCAGCACCCAACACGCCAAATATGTCAAAAATTGACATATCGTGATGTAAAGCTGTCAATCCTAAAATGCGATCGCCAGAATTAATCTCAAATTGCTTTTGAGTGCTGACAACCGCATTCACTAACCCACGATGGCGAATCATCACTCCTTTTGGCAAGCCAGTAGAACCCGATGTATAAAGTACAAACGCTAAATCGTCAGGTGTTTGAATCGGTTCTAAGGGGCGATCGTCAATATTTTCCAAGTTTTCGCGATCGACGCAGAGGCGCTGCACGCGATCGCTCCATTCCAGGCGATCGTCTAACCAAGATTGAGTCAGGACGATTTCAGCTTTACCATTCTCCAGCAGGTAGTCAAGCCGTTCTTTTCCGACTGTGGCATCAATCGGAAGGTAAGCAGCACCAGCGTGTAATATGCCCAGAGCAGCTACCACTTGCTCCCAACCCTTTTCCATCACAATTGCGATCGGTTGGTTTGGTTGCGCTCCTAAATTCCGCAAATGCCGCCCCCAACGGTTTGCCAAGGAATACAATTCTTGGTAAGTTAGAGTTTTCTGAGTAGTAACGACCGCCGCTTGGTCTAGACGCTGAGGCACTTGAGCCGCAATCAGCTCGTGAAGCAAGATTTCCGGCATTGGCTGCTCGTCCCCGGCAGCTACCAACTGCTGACCTGTTGCCACCATCACCCGCCGCATGACTTCCGACCAACTCTGCTGCCAGAGATTTTCATCAGTACCTAGCAGATGGAGCAATTGGATAAAAGCATCTAAGAGATTTTGGGATAGTCCTTCAGGAAAAAGTTCTTCCACGGTATCCCAGTGGCAATAAAGCGCACCATTATGCTCAAAAACGTGGTTGTCTAACCACACTTGAGAAGTTTGGTTAATTGCAAATACCACCTCACCCAGAGCCTCTGCTTGCACTGTAGCATAGGTACTTTGTCCGGTTTCATCTGCTGGAATTGCAGTAAATACAACTGGCATCAGCGAACCAGAGAGTCGATTTTGAGCAACGGCAAGTTCCCGCAGGACTTCGACCCCGTTAAAGAAACGATGGTCTATGTCGCTCCAAAGTTGCGCCTGTAGGCGTTGCGATCGCTCGGCAAAGGAAGCATCTCCCGTATTGTCAACTTCCAGCACGGTAAATGAGGCAGATTCTCCAATCAAGCGATTCACCTGCGAGTGTAGTGGCAGGCGATTGAAACTTGGCACATTGATACAGAAATGTCGTTCTTTATTCCATAACGTCAGAACTTCGGCGTAGGCTGCTGCCAAAATTCCTGGTGCGGTGATGCCTAATTGAGTCGCCCGCGCCTTAACTCGCTGCCAAATAGAAGCTTCTACTACCCCTTCTCGACGCACAAACCTACCACTTGTGAGAGCAGACGGCTGTTTGGCAAGGGGCAGATCTGGTCCCAAAGGTAAAGAGTCAATTCGTTTGCGCCAGTAATCTTGCGATCGCCTATACTCGTCGGAATTCGACAGCGATCGCTCTGCCAAGACATAATCGCGGAAGCTAATTTCTAAAGACTCTAGTTGAGTTTCAGGATTGTGGTAAAGCGCCGCCCATTCTTTATAAGTAATTGCAATACTCCAGCCATCAAAGATCAAAGCATCCAAACTAACGTGAATCCGAGTCCGTCCATCGTCTAGTAAAGTTGCTTGAATATCAAATAAGGGATACTTATGGCTGGGAAGAATTTGATGCGACATCCGATCGCGCACGTCTTTTAGCTGAGCGTTGACTGTTTCCGCATCCCGTCCCCGCAAATCGAGCATCCGAAACTGATAGGAAGGCACATTTTCCAAGACCTGTTGAGTTCCATCCGGCAGAACGATCGCCCGCATCATGTCATGACGATCTATTAGTCGTTGCCAAGCTTGAGTCAAGCGTTCCAGATCGAAGTTGCCTTCCAATTCTACATAGCTGTGGCTGGCAACCTGTCCCATTTCTACTTCACCACTGCGCCCAACCCAATAAGCTTGTTGCAATCCAGTCAATGGAAAGGGCTGAAATCGTTCGTCAGGGGCAGCAGTAATCGTTGGTAGGTTAAATACTGCTCGCTGCGGTTGCCGCTCTTGTTTTACACCTACCTTTTTCTCGCGAATTAACTGAGCTAGCAAAGCTTTTCGTTCGGGTGAAAGAGCTTGGAGTTTGTCAACGTGCGCTTGGGAATTTAACTTTTGGCTTATAATTTCAGTCATTGGCTTGATTTATACCAACAGAATAGATTTGGAAAAATTTATGCAGGGGTTTTAAGTGGCTAGTTGGCGATCGCTCTTTGAGAGGGCGATCGCCAGCATTGTTATTTCAGCAGCGCCATCACTTCTTCATCAGACAATTGCGCCAAATACGCGATCGTGTCTTCCATGTCATCTAGATTGACTTGCATAGCTTGAGCTTGTTCGATCTGTCGAGCCATACCACCGACAGTCGGAAATTGAAATAAATTAATTAGCGGTAAGTCAACGCTAAACGTCGAGCGGATCGTTCCCATCAATGACACGGCGATCAAGGAGTTTCCTCCCAAACTGAAGAAGTTATCTCCCGTACCAATTTCAGACACCTGAAGTAAGTTTTGCCAAATCGCCATTAGGGTTTGCTCGACCTGGTTTTGAGATGCTGTCTGCTCGATCGCCCTATCCAACTGCACCGTCGTCGGCGCAGGCAGTGCCTTGCGATCGACCTTATTGTTTGGCGTGAGGGGAAAAGCCTCTAGCACGACAAAGTTGGAGGGAACCATGTATTCGGGCAATCGAGCGAGTAAGTATTCTCGCAACTGTGAGTTAGCAGGCTGTTGTCCTGGCTGTGGTAACACGTAGGCAACTAGGCGCTTGTCACCCGGTACATCTTCGCGAACCACGATCGCTGCTTCTCGAACTGCCTCGTGACGACTTAAAATTGTCTCAATTTCGCCTAATTCGATGCGATAGCCCCGCACTTTCACTTGAAAGTCGATACGACCGAGGAATTCTACATTGCCATCTCTGCGGTAGCGTACCAAATCTCCTGTGCGGTAGAGACGGTCTGCCGGATTTTGGCTCAAAGGATGGGGAATAAACCGCTCTTGAGTTAACTCCGGTCGATTCAGATAACCGCGAGTCACACCTTCGCCCCCAATCAGCAGTTCGCCTGCAACTCCCACGGGAACGGGTTGTCCGTTCCGATCTAAAATATACAGCTCAGTGTTAGCGATCGGACGACCGACGGGAACGATTCCATTTACTTGCGTCAGCGTATGAGTTGCCGACCAAATGGCAGTTTCTGTAGGACCGTACATATTGTGAACTTGTCCCGCCACGATCTGCTGGAGTTGGAGCGCCAAGGCTTCGGTCAAAGCTTCGCCGCCAACCATCATCTGACGTAACTGTTTCATAGCGGCGCGGGTAGCGGTATCGGCAATCAACAAACCTGCCATTGATGGAGTGCATTGCAGGTGTGTCACTTGATGACACTCGATCAGTCCTGCCACAGAATTATTCTGTGTTGCAACTTCAGTCATAGGCAGATTGGACTGCGCCTTGACGCGAGCGAGTAGTGGCAGTTGGGACAAGACTAGATCGGTGTCGATGCCGTAGTCAATCAAACAAGCAATTTCATCCACATCAATGCCTTTGATGCGATCGACTATCTGCAAACAAGTTTCTACAGTCCCGAACAAACCACTGGTTTCAAAGTAGCGTTCAAAGGAAAAATCCAGCACCTCATCCATATCTCGCTCGGATAAGTGGGATATAGCAAATTGTCCTTTGTCGTTCGTGGTTTTCTGCTTGAAAGTGGGAAAAGCCCATGCAGCTTGCTTGATTAAATCGAGAGAAGTGGCGAGATATTGCCGCATCGGTTGACGCACAATTTCGCGGACGGCATCATCGCTCTGACCTACAAAGGTATGGAGCATCAAGGTTACAGTCCCCTGACCGGAATGTCCGTTTTCTACCCACGCTTGTCGGTAAAGGGCAATTTTTTCTGCTAATTCTTCTAGGCTCTGCCCCAATAAGTGAGTCAGAAGGTGAAAACCTTTAGCACCTGCCATGCGAAATGTTTCTGGATTGCCTGCGGCAGTAATCCAGACTGGAAGTTCGGGTTGAATCGGGCGTGGCAACGTTTGAACGGCTACGGCTTCACCTTTTCCATTCGGATAAGTTACAGATTCCCCACGCCAGAGCGATCGCACCTCCTCAATCTGCTGGAACATAATGTCCTTACGATTCTCAAAGGTTTCCGGGCGCAGGACAAAATCATTTGGTTGCCAGCCAGCAGCGAAGGAAATCCCCACCCGACCGCCTGACAAATTATCCACAATAGACCAATCTTCGGCAATTCGTACCGAGCTATGCAGTGGAGAAACACAGCTACCTGCCCGAATCTGAATCTGTTTCGTCGTTGCCGCGATCGCTGCACTGGTAACGGCAGGGTTGGGAAATAGCCCCCCGAAGGCATGGAAGTGCCGTTCTGGAGTCCAGACTGCTTTAAATCCGTTCGTATCGCCAAACTTAGCGCCTTCAGTCAATAGACGGTATTTAGCGGCAGTATCCCCACCATTTTCGTAGCTAGAGAAATAAAACAGACTGAAATCGATCGCCTTGTTTGTATTCTGGAGCGATGACGGCTTGGCAGCGGTACGCTCTTTCTTGGCATTGTAAATGACGACCTTAAACCCCCGTGCCAACGTCCAAAATAGCTCTAACACGGAAATATCAAAGGACAAACTCGTGACCGCTAACCAGACTCCAGGAGGATTATGCTCGATAACTCCATCCATCCCCGTAAAGAAATTGACTGCGTTACGGTGTTCTACCATCACACCCTTGGGCTTACCTGTAGAACCAGAGGTATAGATCGCGTAGCTCAGGTTTTCCGGCTTGACTCCACTATTAGGATTGGCGATCGCCTGTTGCTCGATCTCGTCCCACATCGTATCGATGGGGATAACACTGACACCAGGCTCGACAACCAAATTGCTCATTAATTGTTGCTGGGTGACAATAACCGGAGCTTGAGAGTCTTGCAACATGAAGCCGAGCCGATCCCGTGGAAATTCTGGATCGAGAGGAACGTAAGCACCGCCTGCCTTGTGAATTCCCAGCAACGCTACCATCATTAAGAGCGATCGCTCTACGTGCAACCCTACTAAAACGTCGGGACCTACGCCTTGTTGTTGTAAATAACGAGCTAGTTGATTGGCTTTGGCATTCAACTCTCCGTAGGTTAACTGTTGCTCCTCAAAAGCAACGGCGATCGCGTCGGGATGGAGGGTGACTTGCTGCTCGAACAACTGATGGATGCAGCAATCTCTAGAGTATGGTTTTACTGTTTGGTTCCACTCCACCACAATTTGGTGTAGTTCTGTAGCGGAGAGTAAGGGGAGTTGGTGCAGTAATTGTTCGGGATGTTCGACACAGGCATCGATCAGACTCCGAAGTTGCTGGGCGATCGCCGCACTATTTACTTCATCGATCGCTCCAGCGTGAATCAATTCCGGCAAGCTGCCATCTTCATAGGCAACCAGGGCAATTGTTGCTCCTAAATCAGCCCATTCCAGTCGATTGGGGTTCTCCACAAGAACAATTGTTACTTGGAGGGCATCTTGGGAAAGCTGCTGTAATTCTGAATGGCGGGCAAAGATATCTAAGGTGTAACTACCTAGACGAGACGCACGATCTAATTCTGCTTCAAAGCGTTTCTGAAAATCGGTAAATGGTTCCTCAGCAACAGACTGAACGCGAATCGGCACTTGTTGAGCAAAAATTTCTGGGGCAATACTGCGCTGTGCTGCGGTTTGCAGCCCCAAGTCAAACTCTGACTCTGTTGCCAATCGCGTGCAATAAGCTGCGAACATGGTTAGTAGCGATCGCGGTTCTACCCGTTTGGCTGGCAGCAAAATCGGGTATCGGCGCAAACGATCGGACGACGTATTCAGCGCTCCAACCTGTAAATAGGGATGTTGAAACGGAGTCATTTGTGCCAGTTGCTTGACCCACGACCGTTCGTGACGAGCGATCGCCGCATTACGCTGACCGATCGCATCTCTCAGTTCGGCATTGAGTTCGGGCAAAATAACGCCAACACGCACGCCGTAAGATTGCTGCAAGTTTTCTAACGTGAGGGGTTTTCCCTCAAGTGATGTCAGACGGCTCAGCCGTACTGCACCATCCCTAGTGGCAATGCAAATTCCATCTGTATCGAGTTCTAACACCTGCCCCACACTTGCGTGGGAGGTTACTACTGCATCAGCAGCTCCCACAGCAACGACTCCATCTGGTAAACAGAGTTTGGGTAAGCCTAGTGGATTGCGGATTGGACCAAAATCTAATGCCCGCACTAAATTACAAAGCTCTTTACTGCTCGTGTCAAACGCCAAAACGCAAGCTGCTGCTGGGCGATCGCTAGAACCAAAATAACTCTGTTGCGATCGATCCTGTGGCAATGGCTTTAACCGATCGGTTGCCAGTTCCTCTATGAATTCGTCAAAGGTTGCGATCGCGGCATCCAAGCAGCGAGCATTGAGATCGAATGCTGTATCAGTGGGTTCAATAGGTACTATTTGCTGTTTGAGAATGCGTCCAGCGTCAATGTCAGAGATAACTTCATGCCAGGTGATACCGTGTTGCCGTTCGCCATGAAGCAACGCCCAAGATGTTGCATATAACCCCGCATACTTTGGTAAAAGTGAATCGTGAAAGTTGATTGTTGCCTTTCGTGCCTGGGTAATGACGTTTGGTGGTACGATCCACCAGACGTTGTTAATACTAAAAAGGTAGTCGTACTCAGTACTAAGTAGCCGATCTTCAAAGGTAGGTAGAGAAGGAGCATGAGGAATGCCAAGTTCCTCTGCAAACTTAACTAGCGAGTTATCTGCTGAATAAACTCCAAGGACTTTATGTTCTGTTTTTAATAAAATTTCTAAGCACTTTACTGCAAGGACACCATTACCTACAACAAAACAAGAGAAACTAGACATAATTATTTCCTAATATACGCGATCGACTGAATCATCTAAGTTACTGTACTCACTGAGTTATTACTCATACGAGCCGCCAAGCCACATACCCTGTTGCCTGAAGATTGCAAACAGCACTTGGTAAGCAATTCCACAGTTTTTAAAAACTGCTATTTTGTTTAGAATACGATTGAATATAGTTTTAGTATTCATCCACACTTTACACTTTGGAAGCGCAAAACAACTCAGTGAAAATTACAATCGAACATTCACTTAGTAGGAATCATCAAAAACGGACGGCAATAACCAGTGTTAATAACATCAGTATTTCTACAGAGAGCTTTATCAATTACTACCACTTTCAGGAATGGTTTAATATGACTTGACTCTCTATCAATTAATAAGCCAGAATCTTTAAAGTATAATCCACAATCAATAAATAACTTATAAAAACTAATATTTTATGAAGCTAAAACACAAGATTGAATGATTTGCGTTAAATTTTAATAAAGTGGCTTTTTCTTTATACCATTTTTGACCATTCGCTGAGTATTATTTGCTTGCAATATACTGGATATTCCATAAGTATTTGTAGTTTCAACTACAATCAATTCAGCCTTTCTCCCTGAAATATATCTACTATTATTTGAAGCATTAGTAAAGTTAGCCTACCACTGGCGATCGAGCTTTAAGCAATCGCTACCTTACGTTACAAATTTGATTTTTAGTCAAGAAAATTATGTCATATAAATTTCCTAACCTCAAGCATAAGAGGCGCAGTATTCTGCAACTGACTGGACTAGCAGTTGGAGCAGCAATATTTCCTCCTACTTTTTATGCCGTCAAAACTTCGTTAAAAGCTACTAAAGCTAAGTATGCAGATGCGAAGAAAGTTGCACCGTTATCACTATCAAATGAAATTGGTAAAGTCGTACTCGTATATAGCGAAGATCGAGTCAACGGAACACGCCGCGCTCTCGATCTGTTGCAACCAGATGGTATAAAAGGAAAGCGCATTTTCCTCAAACCCAACTACAACACTGCCGATCCCGCTCCAGCCGCAACAGATACCAAAATGCTAGAAGCTCTAATACAAGAATTACAAAATGCTGGAGCAGGACAAATTAGTATCGGCGATCGCTCTGGTATGGCGCAGACGCGGCAAGCGATGGAAGCTAAGGGAGTGTTTAAATTAGCAGATCGCTACGGACTTAATGCAATTGTCTTAGACGAGTTGAGTATTAAAGATTGGCAGTATTTCTCTGCTGAGGGAACTCACTGGCAACAAGGTTTTGCCTTTGCTCGTCCGATTTTGGATGCAGAAGCAGTTGTGAATATGTGTTGTCTGAAAACTCACGGTGGCGCTCGCTATACTCTTTCGCTTAAAAATACTGTGGGTATGGTAGCAAAGTACGTTCCTGGCGATCGCTTCAACTATATGAACGATTTGCATACATCAAAGTATATGCAGTTGATGATTGCAGAAATTAACTCTGTTTACCAACCAAGTCTTGTCTTAATGGATGGAGTCGAAGCCTTTGTCAAAGGTGGACCTGAAGCTGGCGATAAAGTCGCTGCAAATGTGATTTTAGCTGGCACAGATCGGGTTGCAGTTGATGTCGTTGCTTTAGGAATATTGCGATCGCTCGGTACAACACCAGAAGTAGCTCAAGGCTCAATTTGGAATTTAGAACAAATTCGTAGAGCTATAGAATTAGGCTTAGGAGCTGCTAATTCAGAGCAGATTGAATTAATTACAGCCGACGCAGCTAGTCAAAAAATCGCTGATGGAATTCGTCCATATATTATGACTTAAAAATATTCAAATCTCAGCGTCGAGCAGGCAACGCTCACCCCACGACAACAGTTTAAATTAGGTAAAACAATGGCAACATTCATTACAGAACGTAATATTTTTCAAAGTTTAGTCGAATTATCAACAGAACAACGTCAGTTATTGGAACTACTACTAAAAAAACAAGGTGAAGATTTGGCTCAGTTTGCCATCCCAAAACGAATGGGATCGGAGCTAATTCCACTGTCCTATTCTCAAGAAAGAATTTGGACTATTGCCCAGTTTTCTCCAGATACATTTGTTGATAACGTACCTGTAGCTTTTCAGATTTCTGGAAATCTTAACTTACAAGTTTTTGAAAAAAGCGTACATCTTCTGATCGAGCGCAATGAGATTTTCCGAACTACGTGTACGGTACGCGATCGCCAACTAGTTCAAACAGTGATGACTACCTTCAAACCTTGGGTGGAGATAATCGATCTCAGTCATTTTTCTCAAGAAGAAAGGTTAGAACGTGCTACAAGTCAGGCGGAAGCAATCGCACGACAACCATTTGACTTATCACAAGATGTACTTTTTCGAGCTATAGTATTTTGCCTTGGAGAACAAGAGTTTTTAGCATTGTTGGTGACGCACCAGTTTGCTACCGATGGATTGTCCTTCAGATTCTTACTACAAGAGTTAGCGACTTTATACAAAGCAATTTTAGTTGGCGATCGCTCTTCTCTTCTAGAACCAAATATCCAATATCCTGACTTTGCAGTTTGGCAACGACAATGGTTTTCTGATGCAATATTTGAACCGCAAACTACTTACTGGAAACAGCAACTCAGCGGCGCACCTACACAATTAAAATTGCCCATTTATCAAAGTCGCCAATTTGCAACACTTGATGCAGGATGTGAAAAATTTGAGTTTTCCTCAACTTTATCCGATAAATTAAGAGAGTTATGTCGTCAGCAAGGCGTTACATCTTTCATGGCGTTTGTGGCTTTATTTCAGCTCATTTTACATCGCTGTACGTTAGAAAACGACATTAGCATCGGCACGCTTATGTCAAATCGCAACCGTAGAGAAGTCGAGAAACTAGTGGGAAATTTTTCTAACAATCTACTTCTACGAACGAATTTTTCCAGCGATTTGAGCTTTAGTGAAGTTTTAACAAAAGTTCGAGAAACAACGCTTGATGCCTATAGCTATCAAGATTTACCCTTCCAGCGCTTATCTGCATCTCTAGCAAGTATTCCTCAATTTCAAATCTTGCTGCTGCTAAGAGATAGTACTACGGCTCAAAATCTCGATCTACCCGATCTTCAGGTGCGAGATTTCCCAGTGGAACTAGGTTTGACTCGAATGGAGCTGAGCTTAGATATCACAGATAGCGGCAAGGATGCTATTTTTGGAAAGCTGGAGTACAAATCAGCATTATTTGAAACATCTACCATCAAACAAATTATTCAAAATCTGCAAGCGCTGCTAGAAAGCGTAACTGAAAACCAAGAGCTGAAAATTGCCGATATCGTACTTCCTGAAACAATCGATTGTACTCAATTTCATGAGAATTTAAAAGACGAATTAGCTGCGACACAGAATTCCAACAGACAATTTGTAGCTCCTACCACAGAGATAGAAAAGAAACTGATCGCAGTATGGTCAGAAATTCTTAATCATCCGCAAATTGGCATTTACGACAACTTTTTTGAGTTAGGCGGTCATTCTCTCTTAGCCGTGAAACTGTTTGCTGAAATGGAAAAGCAATTTGGGAAAAACTTACCGCTATCCGTTCTATTTCAAGCACCAACTATTTGCCAATTAGCTGATGTTGTTCAACGTGCTGAAGAAACTGTTTCTTGGTCTCCTCTAGTTACTATTCAAGCTGGCGACTTTAAGAAACTACCGCTTTTTTGCGTACATGGTGCTGGTTTCAATGTGTTGATTTATCGTGATGTCGCACGAAATCTAGGAGCCGACCAACCTGTATATGGACTGCAAGCGAGGGGTTTAGATGGAAATCGACCCGTACACTTGAGTTTTGAGAGTATTGCTGCTGACTACATTCGTGAAATTCAAACCGTTCAACCCGAAGGACCCTATATGCTAGGAGGATTGTCCAATGGTGGCAATATTGCACTTGAAATGGCGCAACAGCTGCGCCAACAGGGACAAGAAGTAATTTTGCTAGCTTTGTTTGACACTTATGGTCCAGATGCAATTACATTACTTCCTCCTTTACCGCGATTCCTATCTTCTGTTGATTATCTTCGGCAGCATATGCTGCCTGCTTACTTGCTTAAAACGCGATCGCAACCTAAGATTTTATTGAGCGAGCTTCAGACAGTTTTAGGGGCAGTTGGAAAAGTTCTGCTTCAATCTAAAGCTAGAGCAGAGACATTAGATCGAGAGAAGAAGCTTGCCTTTTTCTCAGAAGTCCATATGCAGAAATCAGATCCTATTTTTTCAGATCCGGGACATTTTTCAGCCCCTAGCTTTTTGGAACAGAAGTTAGCTCAAATCAGTAAGTATATTCTACAGCGTTCTTCCTGGGCATTCCTTACGCCATCAACTCAGCTTGAGGAAATGGATGATGTTATATCAACAAATCTGAGAAGTTTAGAGGAGATTTATAGCAAAGTCCAAAAGACTTACAATGCTCAGCCATATGCAGGAAAAATTACTGTCTTTAAAGCTGGAGAAACTCCCCCAGGACATCGAGTAGATGCCAGGTTAGGTTGGAGTAGCATTGCCAGAGATGGAGTTGAAGTTTTTAATATTCCAGGGAATCATACTTCTATCATGGCATCTAAACTTTTGGCAGAGAAGTTGAAAATTTGCATTGAGAAAGCTGTGGGCAACTGAGTTTAAATCGTTGTTTGTTGCCGATAACCAGAACAAAAATTATTGAGAATTGACTGAAGCGATCGCGTTCGTAGGTAATGCGATCGCTTCTCTATCTTTAGGTGTAGAAATAGAGAATGCACACAATTAGCATTTAGCTGCTTAAATTTAGACATTTTTTCCATCTTATAAAAATAATCTAAAGCTTGATTTGTATGCCCCCCTATAGGATTGAAATTTTTATACAAAATCGTTTTGATTAAAAGGCTGATTAAGATTATGTTTGCTGAATAAAGCATAAAGCTATGCCAATCGTTCCATTGATGCAAGCTCTTTCTTCTGGTTGGCTGTATCATTCAATACAGCCATATCTAGCGCTGCATATCCCAGATGGCTTTTTAAACCTACCCGTAATTGCTGTTACCTGGATACTGGCGATCGCCCTGATCGCTATATCTCTAAATCGCGTGCAAGCAGACTACCAGGAAAAGGCAGTGCCTCTAATGGGCGTTTGCGCTGCATTTATTTTCGCCGCACAGATGATCAACTTTCCCATTCCAGGAGGTACATCCGGTCATTTGCTGGGAGGTACTCTAGCAGGAGCGCTTTTAGGTCCTTGGGCGGGAACGCTAGTGATGACAGTCGTATTCATCGTCCAAGCGGTGGTGTTTCAAGATGGAGGCTTGACAGTATTAGGAGCCAACATCTTCAATATGGGTCTGATCGGTACGTTTGCCGGTTACTACCTTTACAAAGCAATTCGCTTTGCCATTGGTAGAAATAAATTATCAGGGATGGCTGTAGGAGCAGCAATCGCGGCTTGGGCAAGTGTCATGATTGCCGCGATTATTTGCGCGATTCAACTTGCTATCTCTGGAACCGTTCCCTTAGCAGTCGCAATCGGAGCTATGGCAACATGGCACGTCCTCATTGGGATTGGTGAAGCCGCAATTACAGTTGTAGCACTTGTCTTCATCTGGCGAACTCGCCCCGATATGTTTTACGATCCACCCCGTCGGGCTGTATCGCCAAGAAACAGAATAGGAGTTGGGAGCTAGGGAAAAAGTCAAAAGTCAAAAGTCGAAAGTCAAAAGCAGACATTTATCTCGTGTCCCTCTCGATTTTGAAAAGCTTTGGAACTGATTTTAGCGAGACTACCGTATGAGTAATAATTTGACGCGATCGCGTAACCGTGCTTTTGCGATCGCTGGATTGGGAATTGCCCTCATCGTTGCCGTTTTCCTCTCTCCCTTTGCCAGTCAAGATCCCGACGGCTTAGACAGAGTTTCCCAAGACCTTAAATTTGAAGACAAAGCCGCAGAGGATGCCCCAGCTAGCAAGTTACCTTTTTACTCCATTTTCGATGAATATGCCCTGCGAGGAGTTCCTGAAGGAATAGCAACCCCCATAGCTGGTTTAGTCGGTACGCTAGCTACTTTCGGCTTAGCCTGGGGAATCGGGAAAATAGTTGTCCGTGGTGAGTCTAGCTCCTCCGAGGAAGGCGATCGGTAAGCAGTTGTCAGTTATCAGTGACTAGTGGCTGGTGGAACCAGTGGCTGGTGGCTAGAAAAGAGTCCAGCTACTCACAAATGACAATGACCAATGACCAATGACTAATAACCAATGACCAATGACGCTATTACATATTGGGGCATTTCAGCTAGATATTGATAGCCACAAAAGTACTGTTTGGCACGCCCTTGCACCACGCACTCGCATTTTGTGTGTTTTACTGATGGTTTTTGCCATTGTCTTGACTCCCAACGGACACTGGTGGACGTGGGGAATTTACGGCATAGCCGTTATTAGCTTATTATTTCTCACTCGCATTACTTTACCCGTACTGCTCAAACGCATAGCCGTGGAATTGTCCTTTGTAAGTGTAGTTTTACTCGGGACTTTGTTCCGGGATGGAGGCGAAGTTATTTGGACATGGGGATTTTTACGAATCACCACTACAGGATTAACTGTATTGGGTAGCGTCACGCTGAAGGCGTTGCTATCGCTCATGATGTTAAATTTACTGACTTTAACGACATCAGTGCCAGCTTTGTTAAATGGGTTATTAGAGTTGCGTACTCCACCTTTACTCGTCGCAACTATTGCTTCTATGTATCGCTATTTAGGTGTATTGATAGGTGAATTCAACGCGATGCGACGAGCAGCAGCCTGTCGTAACTTAATGACTAATAGATACTGGCAGCGATTAGTTATTGGAAATACGATTGGTTCTCTATTCATTCGTACTTACGATCGCGGCGAACGAATTCATCATGCTATGTTATCGCGCGGTTATCGAGGAGCATTTCCAGTTGAAAAAATCCCCTCAGCAGGAAGACGCGACATTGTCGCTTTAGCGCTAACTTTAATTGTGATGCTAGCAGGACAAAGTGTTTATTTATTTAGAAAGTGACTGGCGATCGGTTATCAGTTATCAGTGACTTACGAATTACGACTTACGAATTACGAATTACGACTTGGTAACTGCGTTGCGACTCTCTCTTCTCGGCTCTAGTTAAAATGCATCACAACCCGATCCTTGTAGAAAATCTCAGTTATGCCTACCCTGATGGTACGCAGGCACTCAGGAAAGTGAATTTGGCGATCGCATCTGGCGAGCGAGTTGCCTTAATTGGGGCGAATGGTTCGGGAAAATCGACATTACAGTTACACTTAAACGGAATTATTCTGCCTCAAGAAGGGAGGGTGATGGTAGGAGAGTGGGTTGTGCAGCCTGAAAATTTACAATTAATTCGGAATTTTGTCGGGCTAGTATTTCAAAATCCTGACGATCAAATATTTATGCCCACAGTTTGGGAAGATATAGCTTTTGGTCCGATGAATTTGGGTTTGCGGGGAGAAGAATTGCATAAACGAGTTTTGCAAGCGATGGCACATGTAAACATCGATCCAGAATGGTACGGACATCGCAGTACGGAGAACCTCTCAGGAGGAGAGAAAAAAAGAATTGCGATCGCGGGTGTTTTGGCTATGCAACCCCAGATTTTAGTGCTAGACGAACCCTCAGCTCAACTCGATCCTCGTTCTCGCCGCCGATCGATCGAATTGCTCAAATCTCTGCCGATTACTCAACTCGTTGCCACCCACGACTTAGACTTAGCTTTAGATTTATGCGATCGCACCGTGGTTTTGAGTCAGGGTCAAGTGGTTTACGACGGTACAACCGAACGAGTCATGGGTGATGCCAAATTCTTACTAGAACACGCCCTCGAACCACCACTTAGCTACAGTCGTCCCTACTGTAATTTGGAAGATGCTCCCTTTCTTCACTGATAACTGACTTTCCTTACTCTACAAAAAGTCAGTATACATCTATCTCAAGTATCAAAAATTTTCACTATTTTATTGACAGTAATTTTCTCTAAAACTATACTAGAGGGTCAGAAAATTATCTGCGAATATTTCTCAAAAGATTCCGCCGCTACGCTGGCGATATCATGCCGAACAAATTTTTTCTGAGCAAATCAAAAACTTGGAACCGCCGCCAATTGTTGAAATGGGGTTTAGCAAGTGCAGGAACTGCCGGTGCTGCTGCTGTAGGGCTACACTTGGCATCTCGAAGTCATTCCGCCGCGCGCGTGCCACCCATACCACCTAGCGATCCATCAGACGAGCGCGGTTTGCAACCCATGACCGTTCTCAGAGATTTCGACTACGGCACGCTGAAAAGAGAAAACGGCAGAAATATTCGCGAATTTCGGATTACAGCTCAAAACACGACGATTCAACTCAATCGCGCTGTTGTTTTTAACACCTGGAATTTTAACAATCGCATCCCAGGACCAACTTTACGCGCCAAACAAGGCGATTTCATCCGTGTTGTCTTTCTCAATCAAGGCGGGCATTCTCATTCAATGCACTTTCACGGCATTCATCCTACAGAAGAAGATGGCGTGCGTCCGATTCGGCATGGTGCGGCAACAGTTTACGAATTTGAGGCAAAGCCATATGGCATTCACCTCTACCACTGTCACGCCGAGCCTGTGACCCGTCACATCGGTAAGGGATTGTACGGTATGTTTATCATCGATCCGCCTCAAGGACGATCGCCAGCGGATGAAATGGTTTTAGTTATGGGTGGCTTTGATGTGGATGAAGATAAGCACAACGAGCTGTATGCCTTTAATGGGTTGCCGGATTACTACCACATGCATCCGATACCTGTTTACCAAAATCAGCTCATTCGGCTTTATTTGCTGAACATGATCGAATTAGATCCGGCGGTGACATTTCACATTCACGCTAACTTCTTCAAGGTTTATCCCACGGGCATGACTCTCAACCCCAGCCACGAATCAGATGTCATCACGATGGGGACAGCCGAACGGCACATTTTAGAATTTGCTTACCCCTATACGGGCAAGTATATGTTTCACCCCCATCAAGACGCGATCGCCGAAGCAGGATGCATGGGCTATTTTGACGTAATTAGCCAAGCATAACTACTAAATTTTGTCAAACCAGTTGACAATAATTTTCACCGAAACTCACTTTTCAATAAGGAAGGCTGAAAATGCTGCGGAAATTACCAAACGGGCGGAGAGTGGCACAAGAAAAAGATTCTTGGTTTCTAGGCTTCGATCGCAGAATTAGGGCGATCGCGCGGTTCTTGTTACTCAGTATCAGCGCCGCAATGTTGGCGATCGTTGTTAGTTGCACTCAACAAACACCAGATACCAGTAATAACTCCTCTCCAGCCCCTGCAACGAATACAAGCGCCTCTGCACCCAACCATCAACAACACGGTGGAAAAGAGCAAATTAACATCAATACTGCCATCCTTTCAGAATTAGATAAATTTGAAGCCATGTTGGGCGTACCTGCCTTGTCTAATAAAATTCAAGCCAGTCGCCCCTACGCTAATCCCGAAGAACTCGTCTCTAAAAACGTCGTTACCCAAGAGCAATTCGACAAAATTAAGGACATGGTGACAGTAGAAGATGCGGTGCTGACTGGGGAAGCTAAAGATGTAGACTACATGTCCAAACTCGGCTTGATGAAAGGACACTTAATCGTAGCAAAAGAATTACTCGACAAACAGCTACCGAAGCAAGCAGAACCCCACATCGGACACCCAGTAGAAGAAATCTACGTGGATGTGGAAGATCAGCTCAACGAACGCAACGTCAAAGAATTTAAGACAACTTTGATTGGCTTGCAAGATTTGATTAAAGCTCAGCCCAAGTCCGATAAAGTGCAAGCCGACTTTTCAGCTTCTATGCAAGCGGTAGACGGCGCGATCGCGGCATTACCAGACAACGAGCGTTCCTCTGCCGCATTTAACCTTCAAGTCATCAACGAATTACTCGATGCTGCTAACTCCGAATATGGAGCGGCGATCGCCAATGGTAAAATTTCAGCTGCAATTGAGTACCAAGACTCCCGTGGTTTTGTCGTCTATGCCAACAACCTTTATCAAAAGATAGCCGACCAAATGGCAAAGGAAAACCCCGAAGCACACAAGACAATAGAAACGAGTCTCAAAGACCTTGCCAAAGCTTGGCCCTCTGCCGTTCCCCCAGCTAAACCTGTCAATACTCCCGAGGAAGTATCTCAGTTAGTCAAAGCGATCGAGCAAAACTCGCAGCAAGTTATTAGCAAATCTAATCCCTCCGCCTAAACCCAGATTTGTTACAGTTATAGATCGTCTGTCGTCAGTAGGTAATAACGAAATGCTACAACCTACTGACCAATGACCAATGACCAATAACAAATGATAAATAACAATGCGCGAACTCGACCAAAAAAAGACAATCGAACTGCTAAACTCCATCATGGAGTTTGAACTGGCGGGGGTGGTACGCTATACCCACTACTCTCTCATGGTGACTGGTCCCAACCGGATTCCAATTGTCGAGTTTTTCAAACTGCAAGCTACCGAGTCGCTCACACATGCCCAACAAGTAGGAGAAATTTTAACTGGTTTAGAAGGACATCCCAGCCTGAGAATTGCTCCGATGGAGGAAACCCACCAGCATACGGTACGGGATATTTTGGAAGAAAGTCTTTCTCACGAACGGAAAGCGCTAGATTTATATAAAAAGCTGCTCGACACTGTAGAAGATGCCAGCGTTTATCTAGAGGAATTTGCCCGTACCATGATTGGAACGGAAGAACTGCACAACATCGAAATTAAAAAGATGCTACGCGACTTTAGTGGTAGTACTGTGTAGTGTTGATGGTCAATCGTTGATGGTTTGTAGTTGCAAACAATTAACTATTGACTATTAACAATCAGTGATTTTGTGAAATTATCTGGATAAAATTACTTAGAAAATCCAATGAATTTTAGTGCCGCTCTACCTACTTTTGTCATTACTCTGCGGGAGGGAGTAGAAGCAGCCCTCGTCGTGGGGATAGTTTTGGCTTTGCTCAAGAAAGCCAAACAGAGCAAACTCAACTCCTGGGTTTATGCTGGTGTTGGAGTTGGAATCGCTGCGAGTGCGTTGGTGGGTTTGTTATTCAGTGCCATCATTCAAGCTGTAGGTTCAATAAATCCTGAATATACTCCAGTGGTAGAGCCACTGATGGAAGGAGTCTTCAGCGTTATCGCGATCGCTATGCTTAGTTGGATGCTGATTTGGATGACTCGTCAGGCGCGGTTTTTGAAGGCGGAAGTGGAAGGGACGGTGACGGCGGCGCTCAAACAGAACAATGGTGCGGGTTGGGGCGTTTTTAGCTTAATTTTCATTGCCGTACTGCGAGAAGGGTTTGAAACCGTCTTATTTATTGCTGCCAATTTTCAACAAGGTTTTTTTCCGGCGATTGGGGCAATTGGTGGTTTAGTGAGTGCGATCGCGATCGGATTTTTGTTATTTAAGTGGGGCGTAAAAATTAACATTCGCCTATTTTTTCAAATCATGGGCGTTCTATTATTGCTAATTGTGGCGGGGTTAGTTGTTTCTGCACTGGCACATTTTGATACTGCTATTGCTACTCTTGCCAAATTGAATCGACAGTCAGAAAGTCTGTGTTTTTATTACGAACGCTTCACCCGCAATCCCTCGTGTATTTTGGGACCAAGAGTATGGAATACCTCGAAAATTTTACCAGACGAGCAATTCCCTGGCGTAATTTTAAAAGCTTTATTTGGCTATCGAGACGACCTATTTTTAGTTCAGGCAATATCTTATGTAGCGTTTTTAGTGACTGTAGGTGGGATTTATTTTCGCAGTTTAGGCATGGGTGTAAGTAAGCCAAAATCAGAGTCTGCTACAACTCATCAGTCTATTAGTTCTGGTAGCAAGGAAACTTAACTAATAGAGTGCGTTAAATAACGCACCCTACAATTATGAAATCTTACACGTACTGAAAAATTACCTTGGCATATTCCTCGGCAGTATTTTGCTCGGCAAACTGTTTCATGCTATTGCGATCGCCTAAACTAGTAGCGTCAGTCAAAAATCGAGTTAATCCTTGAGCAATTTCACTTGGTATCGTCGAATCTACACCTAACCCTAGCTGATAGCGTTTAACCATTTCTCCCATTAAACCGTAGTTGGAACTGAGAACTGGTTTTTGGACTGCGGCAGCTAGTAGTAAAATGCCACTCATACCAATATGATGTTGATATGGGGCTAATACGACATCAGCAAGTTGAAAATATGCTTGTACGGTATCTTCAGAAATATATTCAAACCGTGTCAGAATTTGTACGGGGTGTGACTGCTGAACTCGCTCAATTTGTGACTGGATGGCTGCTTGCTCTGGCGGATATGCATTGCCGACAATTAAAAGACAGATCTGTGCGCTAAGATTTGATGGCAACTGCGATATCGCTTCCAGCGTTTGATACACTCCTTTACGTTCGGCTTCAAACGAACCAAACAGAAGAAATATTTGCCGATTAGCATCAATACTTAATTTTGTTTTGAGAAGGTCTGGCTGTATGATTTCAGAAACATGGCGATCGACTTGGACTGGATCTGGTAAATGTACGGCTGCTACATGAGAATTCAATCGATCCAAATGTTTGATGACGAAGGGATCGAGACAGAAGAGAGTCTTCAATTGGGTATGCTTTAGCATCCGTGCTATGACAGTTTTTTCCCAATGTTGTTGCAGAAAACTTTTTCTATAAGGTACGTAGCTACTAAAGTCGCTATAGTGAAAAGTTGGCTTGAAATATATTCCAGATAATTTGCAAGGTGACTTGAATCCTAGAGCTAGTGGAATTTGACAAGTATCTAAATACATAATCAGACACTCACTAGCATTTAAAGACTTAGCATATCGACAAAGTATTTGCCATTCTTGAAAATTGCGCCAAGCACGCTTTAACTTGGAATTTCGAGATTTGAGCGCAGCGTCTTCTGCGGCGGAGATCGCTACTATTTGAATATTATTTTGATTATATTCGGCAACGAGACCGACAACATCAGCGTGTTTTTCAAGAAACATTGGTGATACAACTACGTCGAGTCTATCTGCTAACTGGCGATCGCCCCAATATTGTATGAGATATTTAATGTATGCTGCATGATGACCAAAAATAGAAAGGTCGAATAGCATCAAATTGCGTTTTTTTATCATAGTTTTGTATATTTTTCATGTTTCATGACTATTTCAGTTTGCCCATTTTCAGCTTCTAGGCAAACTTTATATTTAATTCAATCTAATAAATTGCTCTATCTCTATAGCAAATATTTCACTAATATGGCATTAGTGAAACTACTGAGCGATATATAGCAATTCCAATTCTAATGCATTACATTTGTAGGGGCGCACAGCTGTGCGCCCCTACAGATCTGTGTACCTCATGTGACTGAAAACTGCTATAAAAAGTCAAGGAATTACGTGTTTAAAGTTAGAAATATCGATCCCCCCTACCCCCCTTAAAAAGGGGGGAATAGATAGCTCCTTTTTAAGTTATTTGAAGAACACAACTTTTTCAATGGGGAATAAATGCCTCTTTTTAAAGGGGTTGGGGGATCGCAATTGTGTATCGGCTAAAATAATAGAAACTACTTTACAAAGCATTTCTAGCGAGTTTTTCTGGTTGCCATCCCACTAAAGTATTTGGTCTATTTACAGGAAGGGAAAATATTTTTTGAAATCCCAACTGACGTTTTTTTGGAGATTCTTTGGCTAAATTCCATAAAGTTTCATAGAAAAAGAAAGAAACTCCTGCAAAGTTATGTCTGCGAGCAACTTGAACTTGATTTTGAATTTGCCCCCACGGAACGTATTTACCTTTTAAACCTGATAAAATTCCAATTCCTACTGGAATGTGTTTTTGTGCTGCTTGCACTTCTGGGTATTGTAATTCGCTTAGAAATACTTTGAGATCGTTGCGATAGACTTGTAAAACTAATTCTTCAACCAATCCCTGTCTGTCCCAATCTGCCCAATCTGCAAGAAAAAGGTCGTAGGAAACTCTTTGAGGATTGGGCGCAATTGAAATTATGCAATTCGGTTTCTGTTGCTTGACTGCTTGAAATACCTGTTTCAAAAAAGTCGTAATCTTATCAGCACGCCAGCGCAGCCATTCGGAATCTTGGGAATCGATAGGTGGCTTTTTTCCCTGATGTTCTTGTTGATATAAATTCACGGTAAATGGATCGTAGCCAAATTCTGAAGGTAAACCGAAATGATCGTCAAATTGAATTCCGTCTATATCGTATTTCGTCACAACTTCTAAAATTAAACTTTGAATAAACTGCTGTACTTCAGGATGAAAAGGATTGAGCCAGACTCGTTTGTGTTTACCTTCTAACCAAATTTCCTGATTATTTCGCCTACGAGTTAGCCACTGAGGATGGCGTTTTGCCAACTGGGAATCAGCAGGAGCCATAAACCCAAATTCAAACCAGGGAATGACTCCCATGCGTTGTCGATCGCCCTGAAAAGCATTTTGTTGATGTCCTTGCTGGATAATTTCTTGTAAGATATCTCGTCCTTGTAATCCAGGCGTGGGATCGAGCGATCGCCCGATGGTGTTTGCAGCAACTGAGCTAGGATACAACGTGTATCCCCAGTTCCAAATCGTCGGATAGATAGTATTAAAATTTAATCGATGTAAGGTTTGGATTGCTTGACTGAGGCGATCGCGTTTAAATAACACGTCACTATCAATATTCGTCAGCCATACTCCCCTAATTTCGGCAGAGTTTGAATTGGGTTTGGGAGGAGTTGGCGAGGCTATGAGAGTTACAGAAGAGAAGCATAGGATCGCCGCTAGGCTGAACAGGGCGATCGCTAGGGGAGCAAAAAATTTCCGGCGCATCTTGATTAAGTGAACCTACTGACGGCAAATTCTACAGTATGGGGAAAGCTATCTGTCAGAACTCTTAAAGGAATTTTGCTGATTCTATTGGTTTATGCAAGTTATAGTTCTGCTAGCCTTACTCCTGGGGATACTTGTAGCAACATTCGTATTTGGCATTGTGACGAAAAATTTTCTGCTATCCCTCGTTGCATTTCCATCGATCTATTTCTATATAGCGGCTGTACTAAAAGAATGGCGATATATTCCTTTACGAGAGCGCAGCTTTTATCTATGTAAATTAAAACGCTATCAAGAAGCGATCGCGGCTTGCGATCGCTTTCTCGGACGTTTGCCAGGATACGGTTTTACTTGGTTTAACCGAGGTTTATTATTATTTGAGTTAAAACGCTATCGAGAGGCGATCGCGAGTTACGATAAAGCTTTAGATTGTGCTAGAGATTACTACAAAGGATTTCCCTATCGAGTCTGGTATCATCGAGGTTTGGCATTACATCACTTAGGGCGTTATAAACAAGCGATCGCCAATTACGACGAATCGCTCAAATATACAAAAACATATCATCGCAATTTACGCTATCAGGTTTGGTATCATCGAGGTCTGGCGTTGCAAGAATTGGGATTGTACAGAGAAGCAATTTTTAGCTACGACCGAGCAATGCAGTATATGCACCGATACAATCGGGGTTGGCAACAAAACGGAGCAAATGAGGTAGAGATTGCCGAGCCGCAAGACTTCTGGTATTCTCTGGATAATTTATGGTGTGACTGTTTGGATCGGTTACAGTCCGTCCGCCTACGCTACGAAAAGGCGATCGCCAGCCATAATCCAGGTTCTAAATACAAGCCTGACTTCGGCGATGCTTTCTACAATCGTGCTTGCTGTTTTGCAGCCGCAGGAGATACCGATTTGGCTTTGGCAAATTTACAACAAGCGATCTATCTCAATCCAAGAGAGTATAGAGAAAAAGCAATGGCTGATGCGGGATGGGATGAGTTGCGGCGCGATCGACAGTTTCAAAGATTGGTTGTTGGTTGATCTCATAGCAATTCTCGATTGTGTGGATGACATTTGTAGGGGCGCTTTCTCTGTGCGCCCCTACCAGACGTGTATTGCATCCAATTGAAAACCGCGATCGAATCTGTACAGGGGCGACTGTAAGTCGCGACTACACAGGCAAAACCCGCCTGCGAGGGTTAAGAATAAGGTTAATAGTTATATATTTGATAACTTAGTATATGGGCGCATGGTTGTGCGCCTTTACAGTTATCTCCTTGCCGATCTATGCACGTTACAGGTGTCCATCACGTTGCAATTATTTGTTCTGACTACGAGCGATCGAAGAAATTCTATACAGAAATTTTAGGATTTTCGATTATTGAAGAAACATTTAGGGCGGCGAGAAATTCTTATAAATTAGATTTAAGAGTCAGCGATACAGTTCAAATTGAATTATTTTCTTTTCCCACGCCGCCGTCAAGACCGAGTAAACCGGAAGCTTGTGGATTGAGGCATTTAGCTTTTGCTGTTGAGGATCTCGATCGCGCTGTCATTGAGCTAACTGCTCAGAGAGTGCAGGTAGAAGATATTAGAATAGACGAAATTACCGGTAAACGTTTTACTTTTTTTCAAGACCCAGATAATTTACCACTAGAACTGTATGAAAATTAATATGTTTGTTCCTCTGAAAGAAGATCTAACGAATATGGGACGAATAAAATTGGCGGCTACACAAACGAAGTCCGCACATGCGGACTATAGGACAATTGATTGTTTTAAATTTTGTCTATCAACAAGGAGTTTTTTAACTCTGGTTTTGACTTGTAGTTTATTTTTGTGTTTTAGCGTTAATTTTATTTCTAGTGCTGTAGCTGCACCGAGTCAGATTGCTGAAAATGTAGACGCGAACAGTCAAAGCGATCGCGTGCCTCCTAAAGTTGTTAAAGCTGTCATTGCCGATCTGACTAAGCTGCAAAATCTTCCTCCAGAGAAACTAAAAGTGACTAAATACAGTCGCGAAAGTTGGTCTGATGGTTGTTTGGGACTAGCTCAACCGGAAGAAATTTGCTCGCAGGCGATCGTTGAAGGTTGGCGGGTTGTGGTGTCGGACGGTAGCCAAAAATGGATTTATCGTACTGATAATAGCGGGAGAAATGTGCGATTAGAAGCACCGCAGTCAAAAGTCAAAAGTTAAAAGTTAAAAGTCAAAATTTTAAAATTGTTGTCAGGGAGCAGTTCATAGTGCAAAATTTAGTTAGCTTTCAGTTGAAAGAACTTGTTTGTGAATGAGTATAAGTTTTAAACTAAATCTCCGATGGGAGCGCTGTGGTAACTACCAAAAATAGCTTCCAAGTTACGATAATATTTAACTTCTATTAGATTATAAAATGGATCTTCTAGGAAAAACGTGTAGTGTTCTAGGGGAGAGTCAACAAAGCGCTGTTTGGGTGTTTCTCTAAATTTAAGTTGCTGTTGTTGCGATCGCTCTAATAAATTTTCCCATTCCAATTTAGAGGAAAAAATTAAACCAAAGTGTCTGGGATAGACACCACGCTGTGGAGCCAGAGGTTCTTTAGTCATATGAGCTACTAGCTGATGCCCGTAAAGATTTAAAATCAAAGCATGGGGAGTTTCACGACCGGGAATGCAACCCAAACCATCGATATAGAAGGCTTTTGTCGGGGCAATGTCGGTGATGGGAAAGGCAAGATGAAAAATGGTTTGATTCATATACAACCCGCAATTTTTTAAGATTCTGGCAAAATTCAGATGACTAATAACTTATCCTTGATGCTTTCAAGCTCATCGTTCCTCAATTCCGTACTAGTTGCTGTCGGGGTGCATACAGTTTTATTAGGTATAGCCTGGATTGCTCCCAAAAAATTGCTAACTCCGGCTGGGCTATTGCACGCTTTGTTCTTGGGTGTTCTCTTGTACTTGAGTGTAGGTTGGCAGGGTGAATTAGTTGTCGTGTTCTATTTTCTCGTTGGTTCTGCTGTGACATACATCGGTATGGCACAAAAGGAAGCAGAAGGAATTGCAGAAAAACGTTCTGGTGCGAGGGGACCAGAAAATGTCTGGAGTTCAGCTCTGACGGGGGCGCTGTGTGCAGTAGGAATCGCGATAAATTCGTTAAGCTTCGCTAACGCGACTACCTTTGTGGCTCATTCGAGTCCGATTGTGTCTCTACTGTTATTAGGTTTTGTCGCAAGTTTCAGCACCAAACTTTCCGATACCTGTGCCACTGAAGTTGGAAAAGCTTACGGTCAGAGGACATTTTTAATTACGACTCTACAACCCGTGGCAAGAGGAACGGAAGGGGCTGTCAGCTTAGAGGGGACGTTGGCTGGTGTAACGGGTTCGGTAGCGATCGCCACGCTAGCTTGGCGACTCGGTTTAATCGATTTACGAGGCATACTCTGGTGTGTCATCGCTGCCTTTATTGCCACTAATATTGAAAGCTTAATTGGCGCAACGGTAGAAGGTAAAGTTAGTTGGCTGACTCATGATGTGGTCAATTTTTTGAATACGTTAATTGGGGCGATCGCAGCGATATTGCTCGCTTTAATTTGGCAATTGTTAGTTAATGGTTAATGGTTGACTGTCGGCTCAATTTCTTCTACCAACAACCATCTACCTGCATGGTTTAACCGCCCGTAAACCGAGATCGGTTGGTTATCTGGATAGATTTGTAGTTTTTCATCAATGGGCGATCGCAAAGTTACCAGCGTCCAATCGTGTCCCTGTAATTCTTCAGGTGTGGATATAGTCAATGTATAGTCTTGCACGTCCCGACGATGAAAAGTGCCAGAGTAATGGGTAATGGGTAATAGGTCATTGGTAGTTGCTCCCTTGTCCCCCTGTCCTTTCTTACCCCAATGATTCCCGCTAGCAGGATACTCCTCTGGGCGATCGAGGTAGTAGCGTTGCCATTCTAACCAGTCAGGAGATGCGGGTGATGAGTTGAATAAAGGCACGATCGCCGCTGGACAGCGCGGCTCTTGTAATAGAGCTTCTTGTACGTCTCTTACGGGTAATTCTCGCGGCTGACAACCCCTAGAAATACACATGGCTGCTGCCATTCCAGCAGCCTGTCCGAGATTCATCACCACTGGCTGCAAGCGCGTCGCACCATTGGCAATGTGAGAGACAGAAATATTCTGTTCACACGCTA
Source organism: Chroococcidiopsis thermalis PCC 7203 (assembly GCF_000317125.1). Lineage (GTDB taxonomy): Bacteria > Cyanobacteriota > Cyanobacteriia > Cyanobacteriales > Chroococcidiopsidaceae > Chroococcidiopsis > Chroococcidiopsis thermalis. Next base: position 2,132,090 of record NC_019695.1, on the reverse strand, counting down.
AGAAGCCGTCGATCGCTGCCGGAATTAGACAATGATAGGGTATGGTAAAAGGCGTTCCCGTCCAGCGCCCTCCCCAGCGAATGGATTTCGATCGTAGGGGAAAATCGAAACCCGGGTAGTGGTGGTCGTTGGCATAGTTACCAATTGCGATCGCGTTGACTTTATCTGTACTAGCGACTGGTAAAGCAGCGACTCGACCTTCAGCTAAGGGTAAAATATCCTGTTCCCGCACCGTAGCCATGCCAACAACGCGCCGACTCTCGCGGTAGTAAGGGTGAAGAGCGTATGCACCACTGTGGTGTAGGGGCGCACGACTGTACGCCCCTACACGATTGCCATAGGAAGGAAATACACCTTCAGCCAAACCATATCGCCTTCCAAGTTGGGTTTGAATATAGTGTAAGAAGCCCTGCGTATGCCACAAACTTTCTTGCAGAAACTCAGATCTAGCCGTGGTGGAGGTAACTAGCCGGTCTAAACCTTCGCCGTAGTCGTTGCCGCAGATGGGCCAATTGAGCATGAATAAATTGCCTGGTAAACGCCCGTAGTCAAGAAATTGTTCGGCTCCGTAACTTTCCCAGGCTCCAGCAAATATTTCTGGATTGTATGACGGTGGTGGGAGAATAACGGGAGCGATCGCGTCCCCAAAATCTTGCATGAGTCCTACCCAAGTGGGCGCTTGAACTGGGTATTTTGTCGTTAGCTCGTTTGGAGCAATTGGGGCGCTGGGTTCTCCCCATTGCGATCGCCATTCCCAACCCCAACGGTACGGAATCTCGGCTAAAGCCAATAAATCCCCTAACTCCGTAGCATCAATGGTAATTTCGGCAGTAACTGTAAACTCTGCAAATTCTACCCCAAAAATGCGATCGCCTTGGCGTAAAACGGCTTGCGGTACTTGTCCCACCAGCCAATTCAAGTTAGGCAATTCTTGTACCCATCGAGCAAAAATCTGCGCTCCTATACGCGGGTCGAAGCTAAAAAAGCTCACCCAGCTATGGTCTAATCCTTCCGGCTGGCATTGCTGCAATTCCCGCAAAAATGCTCCCCACAAGCCTGTTTGCCATGCTTCTAATTCGTTACCATCAGGAACCGATACCCCAGCTGATGTCAGCATACCTCCTAACCAAGGAAATTCACTGACCAGCATTGTTTTTGCACCAGATCGCGCTGCTTGGATTGCCGCAGCCGTACCGCCAGTACCACCGCCAACGACTAGGACATCGGTATGAAATTGAGAATTCATTCAGTCATTAGGGAGTAGGGAGCAGGGAGTAGGGAAGAACTTATGATTTGCCAATGACCAATGACAACTTGCTATTCCCAAATTTTGATTGTCCGATCTTTGCTGCTGCTAACTAAGGTTTGACCTCTGGGGCTAGGCACGATCGCTAATACCCAGTCGGTGTGAGCTAGGAGATCGTGTAGGAGTTGTCCCGATTGCGGCTGCCAAATTTTGATCGTGCGATCGAGGCTTGCACTCATTAGGGTATTACCATCATGACCGTAAGCAATCGCAACAGTTCTATGCTCGTGTTCTGCCAGCGTTTGTAGTTGCTCTCCAGTTCGCCAGTTCCAAATCTTCACGGTTTTATCCCAACTCGTGCTAGCCAGATGTTGTCCGTCGGGGCTAAAGGTAATTGCCCTGACTGCATCAGTATGCCCTGTCAGCGTGCGTAGTAGTCTTCCTGTAGCTAAATCCCATAACTTAATCGTGCGATCGATGCTGCCAGTAGCAAAAGTTTGCCCATTAGGACTTACAGCCAAGGAAAACACCCGGCGATCGTGTGCTGGAAGCGTGCGATGCAGTTGTCCGTTCTGGGCGTTCCACAGCTTGACGGTTCCATCTTCTCCCGCACTAAAAAGCGTTTGTCCGTCTTGACTGATGGCAACAGTCCATACAGGTCCCCCATGTCCGAGCAGCCTTCCCAAGGGTCTGCCTGTTGTGATATTCCACAGCCGTACCGTTTTTTCGCCGCCACCGCTCACCAAAATTTGTCCATCTTGACTCAGAGCGATCGCCCGTACTGTATCTGTATGTCCGGTAAGCGTGCGCTGTAATTCTCTAGTTTGTAGATCCCATACCTTAATCGTTTTATCTGCACTACCACTGACCAACGTACGTCCATCTTGGCTGACAGCGATCGCCCATACTGAATCTGTGTGTCCGGTTAAAGTTTGAGTCAACGTATAGCGATCGGAAAGCCGATTCGAGGCGATCGCGGCAAATTGTGCTTTAGGTGGCGCGATCGGTGGCACAGCCTTCGATCCTGGTCGAAGAGCGTAATACAAGCCTAGAATTAATCCCAGCGCCGAAGTAATGCCAATTGCCATCCCCAACCATAGCGCTATCTGTTGCTGCCCTCCAGTTGATGTTCTTCTCGACTTCGTTCCCGATCCATTCACCGCCGATGCATGATGACTACTAGAATTTGGAGCAGTTGAGGCAGAATTTGGGGCAGAACTTCTTGAGATAGGTGTTGGTTGTGACAGTGCTGCTGTTGGTAGGAGTGGTTGGAGATCCGCTAGGACTTCAGTTGCTGATTGGTAGCGCTCGGTGAAATGGTAGCGTACCATTTGATTCAAAATCGATCCCAAAGCTAGAGTGACATTTGTGAGATGTTGCCAAATGACTTCCCCACTGTCGGCATCTTCTAGGAGCATTGTTGGTTGCATTCCAGTCAACGCTTGGATCGCAATCATCCCCAAGGCATAAATGTCGCTATTCGGGCGAGGACGACCTCGGCTTTGTTCGCTGGGCATATAGCCCGGTGTGCCGATCGCCATTGTCGCTGGAATTCCCATAGCAAAGTTGGCATTGGTTTGTCCTGCGGCAGTGACAACTTGCGTCCATGCCTGCTTGACCGACCCAAAATCGATCAGTACCAACTTGCCGTCGCTGTCACGCTGAATTAAGTTACTGGGTTTAATATCGCGGTGAATTAGCCCGTGGGCGTGAATCACTTCTAGAATAGTAAGGACTTCCTGTAAAAAATCGATGACTTGGGTTTCACTCCAGCGTACTCCTGGAGCCAAAACTCGATTCAGTGGCTGTCCGTGAATGTATTCTAATACCAGATAAAATTGTTGATCTAGCTCGAAATAGTTTAACAATTGCGGTACTTGGGAATAAGTACTCAATTTTTCTAGCGCTGCGACTTCACGAGTAAATACACGCCGTAGAGAAGACAGGGAGCTAGTGCGACCGGATGGTCCAGGCAAGAGATGTTTGACAATACATGCTTGCGGTGAGGGGGTAACGAGATCTTGTGCCAGATAGGTCTGACAGTAATCGCTACTACTAAGGATTTGGACGATCTGGTATTGCCCTTTGATAATTTCACCTAGCATTGTGGCAGTTACAAAAGCAGTGGCAATGATTGGGCGTTTTTAGTGTTAGTTAATCATAGCGATAGCTGGCGGTTCTGGCGATGAATCTCTCTGTCGATCGCCGTAACATAACCAAATCTCATCACGGTTCCAAAATGATTCTAGCTTGTGATAAGAAGTCGGGAGTTGGGAGTCGCTGGGGGACAAGGGAGACAAGGGAGACAAGGGAGACAAGGGGGACAAGGGAGACAAGGAAGCAGTGACCAGTGACCTGTTACCAGTTAACAATCCACTACACCCCACACCCCACACCCCTTCTTCACTGATAACTGATAACTGCTACATTCTAAAGTACTGGATTAATGACTACAAGCTATGAAAGCCCAGGTATTTCGCGGTGTGGATCGATTGAGTTATGAGGAATTACCCGTACCAGTTATTGAAGCGGATGAAGTCTTGGTGCAAGTGCGGGTTGTTGGCTTATGCCAATCAGATATCAAAAAGATTCGCTATCCTCTCTACGAACCACCGCGCATTTTTGGGCATGAAACGGCTGGAGTTGTCGCCGCAATTGGAAACCAAGTTAGCGATTGGCAAGTAGGACAGCGAGTCGTGGTGATGCACCACATTCCCTGTATGCGTTGTCGCTATTGCCTGAATGACAATTTTTCCATGTGTGAGGTTTATAAAAATATCTCTACAACGGCTGGTTTTGTGCCTAGTGGGGGTGGATTTGCTGAATATGTGAAAGTACCCGGTCACATTGTCCGCAATGGTGGCTTGATTCCGATTCCCGATCGCGTTAGCTTTGAGCAAGCTAGTTTTGTCGAGCCAACGAATTGCTGTCTCAAAGCAGTCAAAAAGGCACAAATTGCCCCAGGACAAACGGTATTAGTGACTGGTGCGGGTCCCATCGGACTGATGTTCGTGATGTTAGTTAAATACTTCGGTGCAAGGGCGATCGCTACCGATTTATTACCATCGCGGCTCGAAAAAGCTTTACAATTAGGAGCCGATGCTGCTTTTGATGCGCGCGATCGCGACTTAAGCACTAAAATTCAAGCTTTAACAGACGGTTTGGGAGTCGATACGACTCTACTTGCCGTCCCTAGTGAAAAGGCGTTTGCTCAAGCTCTCGATGGCACGCGCAAGGGTGGTAAGATTCTGTTTTTTGCCGAATTTCCCGACGAGGTTGAAATTTCCCTCAATCCTAATCTTATCTATCGCCGCGAAATCGATTTAATTGGCAGTTATAGTTCTTCTTATCGCCTGCAAAGTCTTGCTGTCGATCTTGTTTTCAATCGCTGCATTGACGTTGATGCCTTAATCAGCGATCGCTATCCCCTACAACAACTCTCAGCAGCCGTAGAGCAAGCTGTCAACCCTACGCCCGATACCTATAAGATTCTCATCTATCCCCAGTAGTATAGAGCTGAGGGTGCTTATGATGCTGAGGGAGTTGAGGGGGAGAATACCAACCAACTACCAACTACCAACTACCAATTACCCACACTCTACTTACGACTTACGACTTCTATTTTGCGCCTTTTATCTTTATCATCTATCTATTAGCAGATGTTTGGCGCTAAGTTTGATTCAGCTAAATTTTTAACATGGACTCATCTTTTCCGACCCGGGGACAATTAGAACGCACTCTATCGCAACGCATTCAAGCGCTGTATCGCGCTCAGTTAGAGCATCGACCAAGCCAAGTTTTTTGTCAAATGTTTGATGAAAAAATTGCGATTATTCTGGAAGATGTAGTAACTCAGCCGGAACAACTGCTAGTAGAAAGCGGGAAAGAGGAATTAGGCGAAAAAGTTAGAGAAGAATTAGATCAAGCACTTCAACCCCAACTAAAAGACCTAATTGAGGAAATTGTGGGTGTAGAAGTATTGGATATTCTGAGTAATACCAAAATAGAGACGGGTCGGACTGCAACAGTTGCTATCTTAGCTAGCCCGCCGTCTGTACGCAATTCTTAGTTTAGTTGTAGATCGATGGTAGAGCGTTCTTGGCTGCGATTGTCAACCATTAACTATCAACTATCAACTATCAACCATTAGCTATCAAGTTTTCCAATTCCACCAAAGGCATACTTCCGAATTACCGTTTCTAATTGGACAATATCATAAGGTTTGATCGCGCATTCTACGCAGCCTGCGGTAATGAAACTTTCTTTATCTTCAGTTCTTGCCATTGCTGTCACCGCAATAATTGGAATTGCCTGAGTTTGCGGGTCTTGTTTGAGAGTTCGCGTCACATCTATACCGCTAATATCTGGCAGCATCATGTCTAACAAAATTAAGCTGGGACGATAGCTTTTTGCCTTGAGAATGGCACTCTTTCCATCAACCGCAGTGATATAGTCGCAATCGGCGATCGCTAAAATTTGGGCGAGTAACTGCAAGTTATCATCGTTATCATCTACAGCTAAAACAAGCGGCTGAAAAGAATCTGCCTCTAGAGAGAAACTAAAACGAGTTTGCATGTCCATAATACGTTTGGAGCTAGTCGTAGAAGTAAGAAAATTTTTGTTGCACGACATGACAACAAAGATGGTTGCTTCTACGACGAGGCATTCCTCCTAGCGGCGATCGCAACCGGCGCTGGTGATGAATTGGCTCGTACTAGCCGCTGTAGGTTGCTCGTCTTCGTACTCAGTACGAATGTAAGTAGCAAGCTAGCAACAGCAAGCAACAACATTGAATTTTACTGCAATTTGTAATTTTTGCTACGCATACCAAAAATTACGCCAATAGACAATCTCATGCTGGTTGAGAGCTACAAATTGTCATAAATGAAAATATATCATTAAATTTCTCAATTTTGGCAAGAAATAGCAAGATTTGGACGGCGATCGCGTATCATAGCTAACTAAGGTTAAAGTGTAGCCATATACAGCCTTAAATTTCGCGTCCTGGCAATCTTTTAACAGTTATCAGTTGACAGTTTATCAGTGAAGAAAGAGTATAGGGTGTAATGAGCGGCAAGTAATTTAATTGTGATTTGTGACTGGTAACTTACCTTGCGCCCTGCTCCCTGCTCCCTTATAAAGATCTACATCTCAAGGCTGATTAATGCGATCGCTTATACTGATAAATTTTAGGAAAATTTACTTATTCGTTTTTGCTGCTGGCACGATATGGAAGAATCTTTATCTCCCACGTTAGAGCAGCTACAACAAGAGTTAGTACAGCAAGTTATAGAACTTTACCGTACTCACCTCGGATACAAGCTGCCCCAAGTTTCTTGTCATATTGTCGATCGAACAGTCACAATATTGGCAGATGATTCTATTACCCGATTAGAACAGTTTTTAGGAGAAAATCAACAGATAGATCTTGCTTCACAAGTTAGAACTAACTTGCTCAAATTCTTAGAACCGCACCTGCAATCTTTAATTGAACAGACGATTGGCGTACCTGTAGTGGACGTAATTTGCAACAGTACATTTGAAACTGGTCGTACTAGCATTGTTGCTCTTTTGGATAGCGCTCCCAACATCTCAGGTTTAGACACTACAAGGCGAGTCAAACAAAGGCTAAAGTCGGATTCAAACCCAGATAGCGACAAATAACAGCTTCTAAATCGTCTAGCATATAAGGCTTACTAATATAAGCACTACAGCCTGCTGCGAGTAAACTTTCTCGATCTTCGGCTCGTGCTAATGCTGTTACTGCAATGACGGTGATGTTTTGCGTCTGCGGGTTTTGCTTGAGCATCCGGGTAATTTCCGTACCGCAGATGTCCGGTAATAATATGTCCAGCAAGATGAGGTCGGGGCGCTGCTGTTGGGCAATGCTAATCGTGGAGCGCCCATCTTTTGCGGTGATGATATGACAATTTAGAGGGTAAAGAACTTCAGTCAGCAGCTCTAAATTATCTTCATCATCATCTACAGCCAAAATCAGGGGTTGATGCATTTTTGACAGGTAATTATTCTGAGCTAGGAGTTCCAAAACCATCCTCCGGTGTGGAAAGTTGCCAAGTTACAAACAAAATTTATCTCTAGAGGATAAAAGGCACTCCCCAAGCGGCGATCCGGCGCTTGCAATGGACTGGCTCTCAACTACATTTTTGCTAGATGTTATTTTGAATTTAAGGCTTAACTCTTTTAAGCAAAAAGGTTTTAAGCAAAAAGGACAGAATTAAATCAACAGAAGTTATGATGACTGATGCAATTCTAGCTCAATTCAACCTGAAAGATAAATTTCTCATGAACTTAGTTGAATAATTTTGTAGCAATAGTTACATCTGTGAACATTAGCGAACATTTGTAGAGTCCAGTAGCTAAGCTAAATTAGTACGAGCCTCCACAAAAAAACGCTCAAATTTAAGCTTTTTTTTAGAATAGACAATTATTCAAGATCTGGCAAGGTTTGCAGCTACCAATAACCTAGCCATATTATTTCACTATCAAAAAGTTGTAGTTATTTATACATTTATTTGAACGCTTGCGGCGGTAAAGAGGTAATTTTCTAGCAAAAATAGGAATGTGGAGGGGACAAGGGGGATAAGAGAGCTGAGGGAGCTGAGGGAGACAAGGAGGACAAGGGAGACAAGGGAGAAATTTAATCCAAAATCTAAAATCCAAAATTAAATTCACACCCCACACCCTACACCCCATTCTTCACTGGTCACTGGTCACTGATAACTGATAACTATTTACCCTTACCCCTCATTTTGGAGGTTTGAGTTATGGCGATCGCAACGATTAATCCGGCAACTGGGGAAACAATTGAAACTTTTACAGCGCTAAGCGAGGCAGAAATAGCCACGAAATTAGAGTTGGCACAACAGGCTTTTGAGCAATATCGACGAGTGCCGATGCAGCAAAAATCTCAGTGGATGAATGCCGCAGCCAAGATTTTGGAACGCGACAAAGAAAAATTTGGCAAATTGATGACCCTGGAAATGGGTAAGACTGTAAAAAGCGCGATCGCCGAAGTCGAAAAGTGCGCTTTGGTCTGTCGTTACTATGCCGAACGCGCAGCTGAATTTTTAGCAGACGTATCGGTAGGAACAGATGCCAGCCACAGTTTCGTCCGCTATCAACCACTAGGAATTATCCTCGCGGTGATGCCGTGGAATTTTCCCTTTTGGCAAGTCTTTCGCTTCGCCGCACCAGCTTTGATGGCAGGTAATGTCGGTCTGCTCAAACACGCTTCTAACGTACCGCAATGCGCTTTAGCAATTGAAGAGATCTTTGAAGAGGCAGGATTTCCTACAGGAGTCTTCCAAACTTTACTAGTAGGGTCGCAACAGGTAGCGGCAATTATCGCCGACCCACGAGTCAAAGCTGCCACTTTAACAGGTAGCGAACCAGCGGGAGCGAGTTTAGCAGCAGCGGCGGGCAAACAAATTAAGAAAACAGTGTTGGAATTGGGGGGAAGCGATCCATTTATTGTCATGCCGAGTGCCGACATCGAAGCAGCTGCTAGCACGGCTGTCACTGCCAGAATGTTATGTAACGGTCAATCGTGTATTGCAGCAAAAAGATTTATCGTTACCGAGGCGATCGCCGAGCAATTTGAAAAACTTTTGGTAGCAAAATTTGCGGCGCTCAAAGTTGGCGATCCAATGTTACCTGATACAGATGTCGGTCCCCTAGCTACGCCAAGTATGCTAGAAGATATAGACCACCAAGTACAGGAGTGCGTCAAGGTGGGGGCAAAAGTTTTAATTGGAGGTCAACCGCCAGCCGAACGAGCGGGAAACTTCTACCTGCCGACGATTGTGAGTCAAATTCCAGTGGATGCAGCGATCGCCCAAGAAGAATTTTTTGGTCCGGTAGCTCTCCTATTTCGAGTTGCAGATCTAGACGCAGCGATTCAACTTGCCAATGCTACCCCGTTCGGCTTGGGAGCGAGTATTTGGACGCAAGACGCAACAGAAAGAGACAGAGCGATCGCGGAAATTGAAGCAGGATCGGTGTTTGTTAACGGTATGGTCAAATCAGACCCCAGGCTACCTTTTGGTGGCATTAAGCACTCTGGATACGGCAGGGAACTGAGCATTCAGGGTATACATGAGTTCGTGAATGTTAAAACTGTGTGGATAAAGTAAGAGGGGTTAGGAGCGAGGAGTGAGGGGTTAGGGATAAGAGGCAAGAGGTAAGAAGCATTAGTTAGTTTTGACTTTTAACTTTTAACTTTTGACTTTTCCCGACTCCCGACTCCCGACTCCCCACAAACAAGGAGAAAGGTAGATGAATACGGCAGAACTGTTAGTGCAATGTTTGGAAAATGAAGGCGTGGAATACGTGTTTGGTTTACCAGGGGAAGAGAACCTGCACGTTTTGGAGGCGTTGAAGAAATCTTCCATTCAATTCATTACCACCCGTCACGAACAGGGTGCAGCGTTCATGGCGGATGTTTACGGACGCTTGACAGGGAAAGCTGGAGTATGCCTCTCTACCTTGGGTCCAGGGGCAACTAATTTGATGACAGGGGTAGCGGATGCAAATTTAGATGGTGCGCCACTGGTGGCGATTACCGGACAGGTGGGGACGGATCGGATGCATATCGAATCTCACCAATACTTAGATTTGGTGGCTATGTTTGCCCCCGTAACGAAGTGGAGCGCCCAGATCGTTCGCCCCAGCATTACACCAGAGCTGGTTCGCAGGGCATTCAAGCGATCGCAAAGTGAAAAACCTGGTGCAGTGCATATTGACGTACCAGAGAACATCGCGGCGATGCCAGCGGCAGGTACACCTCTGAGTATAACTGGCTTAGAAAAAACTTATGCTTCATTTCACAGTATTAACGAGGCAGCTGAGGCAATTTCTAAAGCTCACAATCCCTTAATTTTAGTCGGCAATGGCGCAATTCGGGCAAATGCTAGCGAAGCGGTTACGGAATTTGCTACGCGCTTGAATATCCCTGTTATCAACACTTTTATGGGTAAAGGCGTAATTCCTTACACCCATCCTTTAGCTTTGTGGGCAGTAGGATTGCAACTGCGAGATTTTATTAATTGCGCTTTTGACAATACAGATTTAGTTATTTCTATTGGTTATGACTTGATCGAATATTCGCCCAAACGCTGGAACCCAGCAGGTGAGATCCCCATCGTCCATGTCGGAGCAAATCCAGCCGAAATTGATAGTAGCTATATTCCATTGGCGGAAGTCGTAGGGGATATTTCTGATTCCTTGAATGAAATTTTGCAACGTGCCGATCGCAGTGGCAAGCCGAATCCTTACGCTTTGGAACTGCAAGCAGATATTCGAGCTGATTACGAACACTATGCTAACGATCCTGGCTATCCGATCAAGCCGCAAAAATTAATTTACGACCTGCGGCAGGTGTTAGGACCAGAAGATATTTTAATTTCTGATGTTGGGGCGCATAAGATGTGGATTGCCCGCAATTATCATTGCGATCGCCCCAATACTTGTTTAATCTCTAATGGTTTTGCGGCGATGGGAATTGCAATTCCAGGGGCGATCGCGGCTAAGCTAGTTTATCCCGATCGCAAAGTGATTGCCGCTACTGGTGACGGTGGTTTCATGATGAATTGTCAGGAGTTGGAAACAGCCTTGCGTGTCGGACACCCATTTGTCACCTTAATTTTTAATGATGGCGGCTACGGCTTAATTGAATGGAAGCAGCACAATCAATTCGGTGAATCAACCTACGTCCACTTTGGCAATCCAGATTTTGTCAAATTAGCTGAAAGTATGGGACTAAAAGGCTACCGTGTAGAATCGGCAACTGATTTGATCCCCATGCTCAAGGCTGCTTTGGCTGATGATGTCCCAGCCGTGATCGATTGTCCTGTAGACTACCGTGAAAACCTACGCTTGACACAAAAATCTGGGGATCTTAGCTGCAAGCTGTGGGAGTAGTCAGAAGTCAGAAGTCAAGATGGTAGTTGGTAATGGGTAGTTGGTAATGGGTAATTGGTAGTGGTGAGTGATGAATGGGGTGTGGGGTGTGGGGTGTAGGGTGTGGGGTGTAGGGTGTGGGGTGTAGGGTGTGGGGAATTAATTGTGAATTGCTCCCTTGTCCCCCTTGTCTCCCTTATCCCCCTCAGCTCTCTTCCCCCAGCTCCCAGCTCGTCCCTGCTCCCTGCTCCCTCAATTAGATTTTTTGTGGGATGGACAAGATGTCCATCCCTTTTATTTTGAAATGTCGAACTTGGCTATATGTATCTTTTATCACAAATAATTGAACGTACTTTCAATCAAAATATGAACCGAGCTAAAAGTTACAGGCTTAGCGTCAGCTAGTCGATGAATCGATCTGCCTAATTTGATTGAATCAGTTTGCCTAAATCAGCGTGAATTTATAAGTGTGATTGTGAGGAGCAAGTGAACAAGCAAAAAATATTTGCGATCGCCAATTCCCAGCTAGCGATCGGTATTTGGAGATGGAATAAATCTGGGCAGCTGGCGATCGCAATAGGTTTAGGGTTAATACTATTGGTTGGTACGATTTCAATCTCAGTTCCCGTCATCGCCGCCGGACGGACGCAAAAAATTCTTTCAACTCCCGCAAACGTGATTTGGGGAGAATTATTTAAACCGGATAGCAAGCCCATCGCCCGCGTCAAATCGGGCGATCGCGTGGTTATGGAGACAATATCTCACGAAGGTATCCTCCCAGATCAAGGAGACACCGTTCGGTTTTTCGCCCAGGGTGGCATTCCCAAAAATCCTAAAAGTACGATTTCTCGACAGCAGATCCTCTTAGACCAGCTACAAACTAAAGCCAAAGTGAAAAAGACTGGTCCCGGTCCTCACGTTATTACTGGACCAGTTTACATAGAGGGCGCAGTACCAGGCGATGTTTTGGAGATTAAGACTCTAGACATCAATTACAGATCGCCTTATGGTGCAATTTCCAATCGTCACGGCAAAGGAGCATTACCTGGCGAGTATCCTGAAAATAACGCTCCCATCTACTCCAAAGTTATCGCCATAGATGCCAGGCGGGAAGTGGGCATTTTTCAACCTGCCAACAACCTACCACCAATTGAGATCCCGTTGAAACCTTTTATCGGATTGATGGGAGTCGTGCCTGCTAACCCAGCCGATGCAGCGAATTCCGTACCACCTGGGAACTATGGTGGTAATTTGGACATCAAACTTCTAGGACGTGGTTCGAGCTTGTATTTACCCGTACAAGTTCCTGGCGCACTATTTTATGCTGGCGATCCCCATTGCGCTCAAGCAAATGGCGAAGTTGCTTTGACGGCGATCGAGTGTTCCTTAACTCCCACGTTTGAATTTGTCTTGCACAAAGATATGAAGTTAGCAACTCCAATGGGGGAAACAAAGGATGCTTGGATTGCTGTTGGATTGGACAAAGATCTGGATGAAGCCATGAAAAAATCTGTCAGAGAATACTTGCAAATTGCCAATGAGAAGTATGGCATGACAAAACAAGATGCCTTGATGCTAGGTAGTGCGGCAATTGATTTTGATGTTTCTCAGGTAGTAGATATTGTGAAAGGAATTCACGGAACGATCCCCAAGCAGTTGTTTCCTACTAAGTAATTCAGCCAGAAATCCAGCCAAAGTCAATTCGTAGGGACTTACATCTGTCTGTCCCTACAGCTCATCTACATAGAATTACTAATTACAAAATACGAATTACAAATTACAATTCACAAGTTATACGCAACTTATATTTGCCAAGACTCTATGCTGAATTCTCATTCTCATCACGGTCATTCTCATCATGGTATCCACGGCTGCACTTGTCATACACTAAGCAACTACGATCGCAAAATTAAATTATTATGGACGGCACTGATCGCGATCGCCAGTTTTGCCGCACTTGAGTTTGGGGTGGGCTATTGGAGTCATAGTTTAGCTTTACAAGCTGAATCCGGTCATTTGCTCTCAGATAGCTTTGCTTTGGCTTTGTCTCTGCTAGCAGCTTGGTTCGTACAGCGACAAGCAGCTAGAGGAGAAAATTTTGCCCATATGCGGATCGAAGCTATCGCCGCTGTACTCAATGGTTTGGGACTGGTAGCGATCGCAGTTTGGATTGCAATTGAATCTGTCTCTCGCCTCCAGTCTCCACCGACAGAGATCCTCAGTTTACCCATGTTGGTGACTGCTGGGGTAGGTTTGGGAGTCAATGGGTTTAATGTCTTTTTACTGCACGACAGCAGCCATCACGATCTCAACGTCCGAGGTGCTTTTCTACATATTTTGGCAGATTTAATTAGTTCGATCGGCGTAATTGTAGCAGCGATCGCAATCTGGCTCATGCATTGGTTATGGGTAGATGGCGCAGTTGGCTTATTTGTATCTAGTTTGATATTTGTTAGTGCCATTCCTTTGATTATTCAAAGTCTCAATTCAATTCGTAACAAAGTGAGTCTTGAGCAGTGATAGCGATTGACTCCCAACTATCTAATCAGCCTGCATTTCCTCTTCGGCGCAAATGGTTAACTCCGTGGGTTGGCAGCGCTTGATAACAATTGTAATTCCTTGCGCTCCCTCACTATCAAGGTCTTCAACGTAACCAGGATAAGCTGCTTTTGCTTCATCGTGCGTTGAAAAAGGTCCAAAATAGTAAGTGCAGCGTGGCTTTGTCGTGATAATTTCTACCCACCAATCAGTTTCCTGCACCACCCTAAACCCAGCGAATGCTTGTTTGATTCGATCTAGTAATCTCATATTAAATATACTGTAGCTACTTCAATTATGTATGGTTTCTATCGGAAGAAGGAAAAAATTCTCAAAATTTTTTAATTACTAAATCAACTGCGATCGACAATACCAAAAAATATGGTTGCTCTACTAGATAACAACAGATTGTTTTCATCTTATCAATGCAAAACAGAATTTTCGATCGTTCTAAATTGTAGCGTTAAAACTTAAATAAACAACGATTAATATAATCCATAATTTGCAACTTGTTAATGTACGATCTGCAATGGAGCGATCGTGGGTAATTAAGTAGTGAGTGGCTAGTGGCTGGTGGCTAGACTATTTGCTAGTCATCAGCCACTCGTGACTAGTCACTCTCTTGTGATAACTGATAACTGATAACTGATAACTGATAAATGAAGATTGCCACTTGGAATGTGAACTCGGTTCGTACCCGCCTAGAGCAGGTGATTGATTGGTTAAGACAAACTCCAGTAGATGTACTGTGTTTACAAGAAACCAAAGTCGTAGATGCAGATTTTCCGCGATCGCCCTTCGAGCATCTAGGTTATTATGTATACGCTTCTGGGCAAAAGTCCTATAACGGCGTTGCTATCCTCAGTCAACAGCCGTTACAAGACGTAAGTACTGGGTTTGCACCACTGTTAGTAGAGAGCGGTATTGTAGAAGCTGAGTTACTCGCAGCTTTAGACGAACAGAAGCGAGTAATTGCAGGTACGCTCGATCGCGTCCGCATCGTCAATCTTTACGTCCCTAATGGTGCGGCAGTAGGCAGCGAGAAATATGAATACAAATTAGGCTGGTTAAAAGTACTGCGAGAATATCTGCGATCGCAGTTGCTCGTTTCTCCGGTGATGTGTGTTTGCGGTGATTTTAATATTGCTCCCGACGAGCGAGATCTGCACGATCCAGACAAGCTGACAGGTCAAATTATGGCATCAGAACTAGAACGTCAAGCCTTGCAGGAGATTTTAGCACTAGGGTTTGCCGATGCCTTTCGCAAATTTATCACAGAAGGCGGACACTATAGCTGGTGGGACTATCGCACCGCAGCATTCCGCCGCAATTTAGGTTGGCGGATCGATCATCTATACTTATCGCCACAATTGTACCAGCAGGCGATCGCTTGTTGGATCGATCCCGCACCGCGAAAGCTACCCAAGCCTAGCGACCATACACCAGTTGTTGTGGAATTTTAGCAATATGAGATTTTTGTTATTTTTTAGATTTCTCCTAACCAAAAGTGTACCGAAACCCTCCTTAAAAAGGGGAGTTGGGGGGATCTTAATCGCGATCGCTCTGAGTTTACCAGCAATTGCCCAACAACCACCCGCAGCCGACATCCGCGACGCATGGAAGCCAGTTTACAAACAACTACCTAATCTTCCACTAGAAAATAAGTACGTTAGTAGAGAGTCAGGAAAAGTCAATCCAGATAGCACTCTTGTCAACCGCTTAATTGAGTATCACGTTTATGTCAAAGGTCGAGCGCCCAACTACCGTCTAGATTGGAAATTAACCCTAGCAGATTATTTAGGGGCAAACGAACTCATTCAAGACACTACGTATCCAGGTGCAAAAATTTTACGCCAAAATCCCTTAGAAGGCGATCGCGCTGCGATTAACCGCCTCAACCGCCAACAGCGAGATGCTTTAGTACAAACTCTAGTGAATGTCTTTACTCCCGAAACCTCCACATCTCCCACCACCGAACCTCCTACCAACAACCAACAACCAACCAACAACCAACAACCACCAACCTTTTCTCAGCCAAAACCAGGAGACGCAGACTTATTGAAATGAATTGGTAATGGGTAATTGGTAGTTGGTGGTTAGTCACTAATAACTGATAACTGATTCCCTCTTGACATGGGGAACGTAACATCATAGTCTAGCAAGAGTTAATGAAAATTGTTGGCAACTATTTTCTATGGGTTCTGATAATGTTGCTATCCAGCAGCGAGAGAAAGAAGCGCGATCGCTGAAGACTCTTTTAGCTTGTAGCTTAGTTGGTTCTGTAGCTTTGCACGTTGGTCTGCTATACGCAGGTATTGATAAATTATGGCAAAGGAATTTCACCCAGCCGCCGAAACCCATTGAAGTTGTTATCGTCAATCCTCCTAAAAAACCGGAGGTCAAGAAGCCAGAACCCAAACCAGAACCACCAAAACCAAAACCACAGCCACGGCGGGTACAACAGCCCAGAGTCAGACAGCCTCAACGAGTCGTACGTCAGACACCTCCTCCAAAAGTTGTTAGGGCTACACCCAAGCCCGTACCGCGCGCTGTTGCACCGAAGCCTGCGCCTCCTCCACCTCCGGTAGCCACACCTAATCCTCAGTTAAGAAGCCAGCTATCGAATCTCAGGAACGAGAGGGCAACGCAGGAAAAAGTATTAACTGGTAGAGGTAATCCTCAAGCACCCGCTGTAGCTCCTAGAACTCCTGTAGCAGCAGGACCCCGAACTGTCAGACAACCGCGCAGCGAAACGGGTGATTCCGAAGGTTCCAACACTCTAACTTGTCGCCGTTGTCCTGAACCCAGGTATCCAGCCAGTGCTAGAAGGCGGGGAGTAGAGGGGGTTCCCAAAGTTGCTTTCTATGTAGATTCGGATGGGAATGTGAGCAACGCGCAGTTAGTGCAGTCTAGCGGTGATGCAGACCTAGATGCAGCGGCACTTAGGCAGGTAACTCGTTGGAAATATAACGATCTCAAAAGGGGAAGACGTGTCGTGCTAAGAGTGCGTTTCGTCCTCAACTAAGATTGGAGCCGCTCTTGTATTTAAACTCGATCGCATATGCGATCGAGTTTAAACTTTCAAATTTCCCAATTTTGAAATTTTGTATAAAAAAAGACTTGTTTTCATAGCAGTTGTGAAATACTTAAAATTTAATGCTATTAGTTTGCATTAATAATGATAAAATTTCCTAGTAGAAGGTAGATTTATAACTCAGTAATTCAGCATATAGCTTGCGCTTGAGCTGTATTAAATCGCTGTGGCTTTGTGTGAGGAAACACTGTGAATAAAATGCATTTGGTCAGTTGTGTGGGACTGGCTGGAATTGCTGTGGCTATTGTGGCACAGCCAGTAAGAGCCGATGTAGTCAAGGTAACATCTGTAGAAATTCAACCGACAGCATCAGGAACAGAAATTGTCTTAAAAACAACGAGTAACGAATCGCTGCAAGTTTTTACATCTAGTTTTGGTAAAACTTTTGTTGCTAATGTTGTCAATACTCAATTACAAATTTCAGATAGAAATAATCTGCGACAAATAAACCCTGTAAAGGGCATTGCAGCGGTGACAGTTAGCGAAACTGGAGCCAATAGTCTCCGTGTTGTGGTGACGGGTGAGACAGAGTTACCGAAGGTACGGGTACGACAAAGCGAAAATGGTTTGGTTCTGAGTGCAACTACATCTACAACAGCTGCAACTCAACCCCCAGCAGCACCAGCAGCACCACCTGCAAGCGAGACACAGCCACAAGTCACTACACCGCAGTCAGAAGTTCCCCCTACAGAAGGTGAAGTCCAACAGCTAACAACACAGAGAGATGAGGAATCAGAAATCGTAGTCACGGGAGAGCGAGAAACTGGCTATCGCGTTCCTAACTCCACAACAGCAACTAAGACCGATACACCCATCCGCGATGTCCCAGGAAACATTCAAGTCATTCCGCGAGAGGTGATAGAAGACCAGGGAGCAGTTCGCATCAACGACGTACTGCGTAACGTTAGCGGTGTCAATTTCTCCACAGACGCTGGCGGTCGTAGCCCCACCTATAACGTGCGGGGATTTGAGGCTATCCAATTCAAAAACGGGTTAAGAGAGGACAGACAATTTAACACTCGTACTTACCCAGAAACAGCAAATATCGAGCAAATTGAAGTGCTAAAAGGACCAGCTTCCGTCCTGTTTGGACAAGCACAACCTGGAGGAATCATTAACTTTACGACTAAAAGACCGCTACCCGAACCCTTTTACCAAATTGATTTCACGGCAGGAAGTTACGATTTCTATCGTCCGACGCTGGATTTTTCGGGTCCGCTCAACTCTGATGGTACGCTTGCTTATCGGTTGAACGCTGCTTACGAACACGCCGAAAGTTTCCGAGATTTTGTTTCAACGGAGCGGTATTTCATCGCTCCCGTAGTTTCGTGGAGAATTAGCCCCAATACCAGCTTAACTTTTGAAGGAGAGTATCTGCGCGATCGCCGACCGATTGACCGAGGTTTAGTAGCCGTTGGTGACGAAGTAGCTGACATTCCCTTGAGTCGCTTTTTGGGCGATCCCTCTTACGAGCAAGAAATGGACGAATTTCGCACTTATCTTTATCTAGACCATCGCTTCAGCGAAAATTTATCACTCAGAACTGCCTTGCGGTACACCAGTAGTAAGGAAATCTATAACTCTGTAGAAGCAAACGAACTGGAAGCAGATGACCGGACTTTACTTTTAGCTCGTTATTTTGGCGGTCAGTATTACGAGACTTATACGCTACAAAATGACTTGACTTGGAAGTTTAACACGGGAGCGATCGCGCATACGTTGTTGTTCGGTGTCGAACTCGCTAGACAGACGGGACGATACTTCGAGGATGCAACAGCGGCAGAATCCCCATCAATAGATATTTTCGATCCCGACTACGAATCTGTCTTTGATTTTCCTTTCTCACTCGAACCCGATCCTGCCTATAACGGTGGTAAGCTTTCATCAGATACGATTGCCTTTTATTTGCAAGATCAAATTGCTTTTACTGACAATCTGAAACTGGTTCTAGGCGGCAGATTTGATAGTTTTGACTCAGAAGAAAGATATCCTGGTGACCCAACATTAAACGTTGATACAGAAGCCAGCGAATTTTCACCGCGAGTTGGAATTGTTTATCAACCAATTCAACCAATTTCTCTCTATGCCAACTACAGCCGCGCTTTCATACCGCAGACTGGTAGGCTTACTGGTGGCGGTGCTGTTGAACCAGAGATTGGGGAACAATACGAAGTCGGTGTTAAAGGTGAGTTTTTGGACGGTCGGCTTGCCTCAACTTTAGCTTTTTACGATATTACCAAGAGTAACGTTCTGACTGACGATGCCAATAATCCCGATCCTGACTTTTCGATTCAGGTAGGCGAACAACAAAGTAAAGGGTTTGAATTCGATGTATCGGGAGAAATTCTACCAGGGTGGAACGTTATTGCCTCCTATGCCTACACCGACGCGGAAATTAGTGCTGATAATACTTATGTCGTTGGCAATCGCCTCAACAACGTCCCTTTTAATACTGCTAGTTTATGGACGAAATATACGATTCAAAGCGGTTCGCTAGCAGGTTTAGGATTTGGCGCTGGCATCTTTTATGTCGATAGTCGAGCAGGGGATTTGGATAACTCTTTTACAGTCCCAGATTTTACACGGGTAGATGCTGCTATTTATTACGAAAGAGACAACTTTAAAGCAGCATTAAATTTCAAGAACTTATTTGATGTCGAATATTTTGAAGGAGTACAGAGTAGAACGCAAGCAATTCCTGGTGCGCCGTTTACAGTTCAGGGAACAGTTTCGTGGCAGTTTTAAGCTGAGTGATTTTTTGTCGCGATCGCTTTTCTTAATTGTTTCAAATTTGGTGTGAGGAAATTTCAATGAAGTCGCAGATCTATTCTTTATTGCTTGTTGTTAGTGCCGCAGTTGCGATCGCGCCAACAGTGTGCGCGACTGAAGCAGAGTCGATCCCCCCAACCCCCCTTAAAAAAGGGGGCAATTTACTCTCCCCAACCCCCCAAAACACAGCAAAGAGCAATTTACTCTCCCTAACCCCCCTTTTGAAGGGGGAAGCCGCAGGCGGGAGGATCTGGGGATCTTTGGCACAAAGCCGCATTATCCAAGTTACCAATGTACAACTGCAACAAACAGATAAAGGACTGGCAGTTATTTTAGAAACACCAGAGGGTGAATCATTGCAAGTCTTTCCTGCTGGTTTCGGTAATACTTTCGTCGCCAACATTCCCAACGCACAACTGGCAGAAGGTAAAACTGTTCGTCAAGAAAACCCAGCATCAGGGATTGCGTCTATTGCAGTGACGCAGCAGGGAACGAATAATATCCGCGTTACGGTGACGGGAACGAGAGATTTACCCAAGGTAGAAGTAGCAACGAGCGATCGCGCCCTTACTCTCACTCTATTAGAGGCGTTAGCACCTACAGCCCAACAACCCGCACCCCCAGCATCAACTGCACCACCTCAAACCCAAGCGACACCAGAAGCAACACCACCACAAGAAGCAGTTCCCCCAAAAGAAGGGGAAACTCAACAGCCAACAACCACACAAGGGGAAGAACAAGAAATTGTCGTCACCGACGAACGAGAAACTGGATATAGCGTTCCCGACGCATCGACTGCTACTAGAACGGACACACCCATTCGAGATATACCACAATCAATTCAAGTTATTCCTCAACAAGTTCTAGAAGATCAGCGAGCCATCCGACTCAAGGAGGCTTTGCGTAATGTCAGTGGTGTTTCGGAAGATAGTAACTTTGGCGGCGCACTGGATCGGTTTAACATTCGGGGTTTTTCGCAGAATACAGTTTTGCGAGATGGCTTCAGGATCGGTGAAGGGGGTTTGCGAGAGACTGCTAATTTAGAAAGAATAGAAATTCTTAAGGGTCCAGCTTCAGTTTTATATGGTAGCCTCGAACCAGGGGGAATTGTTAACCTCGTAACAAAACAGCCCCTGAGCGAGCCTTTCTACTCTTTCGACTTCCAAGCAGGAAGCTACGATCTCTATCGCCCCAGCATCGATCTATCTGGTCCGCTCAACGCCGATAAAACATTACTTTATCGATTAAATGCCGTTTACGAAAGCTCAGATAGCTTCCGCGATTACGACCAGAATACCGAACGCTTTTTCATTGCACCCGTATTGACTTGGAAAATTGGTGACAATACTAGCCTAAATTTTGAATTTGACTACTTAAATCTTGAGCAACCATTCGATCGCGGTGTTGTAGCCTTTGGTGATGGAGTGGCAGATATTCCGATTACACGAGTTCTAGGCGACCCAAATGATGTTTACAAACTAGAAGAAATTGGGGCTGGCTATCGGCTAGAGCATCGATTTAACGAAAACTTGTTATTACGCAATGCTTTTCGATTTCAACAGTCTAATACCTTTGACCAGAAAACTCAACCAGGTGAACTTGATGAAGCAACGGGTGACTTTATCGAACGGAGATTTGACTCTAATGATGATACTGAGAAAAGATACGCCTTACAAACCGATCTGACGGGAAAATTTTCTACGGGTTCAATTCAACACACTTTGTTATTTGGGTTCGATCTAGCTAGAGAAGAAGGAGGAGGAACAAACAATGGATTGCCGTTTACTCCTGACATCAATATTTTTAATCCAGTATATGGCTTCCGAAGACCACTTTCTGAATATACCGTGCCAAGACGAGATGACTTTTCCAAAACAGATAGGCTCGGTATTTTTCTGCAAGATCAGATTGCTTTGTTAGATAATTTAAAATTGCTAATTGGTGGACGTTTCGATGTTGTAGACCAAGAGAGTGAAGATAGACTAGAAGACACTTCTTCCAGTCAATCTGAAGATGCTTTCTCGCCTCGAATTGGTATAGTTTATCAACCGATTGAGCCGATTTCACTTTACGCCAGCTATAGTCAATCGTTTGTGCCTAATTCTGCGACTAGAGTTGATGGTTCGTTTCTAGAACCTGAAAGAGGAACGCAATACGAAGTTGGTATTAAAGGCGAGTTATTTGACGGCAGACTCGCTGCAACGCTTGCAGGATACGAAATTACCAAAAAAAATGTTGGCACGACCGATCCCGATAATCCTGACTTTTCGCTACCACTAGGTGAAGTCAGAAGTCGAGGAATTGAATTCGATGTGAATGGGGAAATTCTTCCTGGCTGGAATATCATTGCTTCCTACGGTCATATTGATAGCGAAGTAACGGCAAGCAGCGATCCTGAATCTTTTCCAGTTGGTTTACGAACAGCTAACGTTCCCCGAAATACTGCTAGTCTTTGGACGACTTATAGAATTCAAAGCGGTGATTTGCAAGGTTTAGGGTTTGGAATTGGCTTGTTTCATGCTGATGAAAAACCAGGTGACGATGAGAATACCTATGAGTTACCAAGCTACGTCCGCACTGATGCTGCTATCTTTTATCGACGTAACAATTGGCAAGCGGCAATCAATTTTAGAAATCTTTTTGATGTGAAGTACTACGAAAGTGTCAATTTTGGTAGAGGAGCAATTCAACCTGGTACACCGTTTACAGTTATCGGCTCATTCTCAGTAGAATTCTGATTGGAGTATTTACCGTGCCATCGTGCCATCTCGCTCATTCCTACAACAAATCTTCTTTTGCCACCTTTTCCAAGGGGGGTTAGGGAGATCTTTCTTATACGTACCTGTAACAATGATGGTACTATTTACTCAACCAGTATGGGCTGATAGTGAAAAAGATCTGCGCGATGCCGAAGGCGGTTCGCTTCGCGACCATCGCAATCCCAATCTTGACAACTGCGCGATCGCTAACTCTTTCCAAGCTGCACACGTGAATTGGGATAGGGTTAAAAATTGTCATGGTAAGAAGCGATCGCATCAAACAAGCAGAGAATTTGATTTTGACGATTATTCTCTAAATGGGTTTTATGTACTTGAATTTACGTGGAGTGACGAGTTTAAAACTGGAATTCTTCAGCATGAAATGGGTTTTGGGATAGAATTGAATAAATCTCCGTTTGTACTATCTGCTAAAACTACCGATACTCAAGCAGACAAGCAATTTAATTTCATAAACTCAACAACAATTCCATTGCCGTTTTCTCTAGCTGATTTTACTAGTAGACAAAACTCATTGTCCTTATATCTTGAGAATGAAATTGCTATAGGAAAGCGACTTAGTATATTTTTTGAGGGTAATCTAGACTTAGTAATTAACGATATTACAGACCTACCCGATGAAATCCCTAATATTAGTCAACAAGACTACGTAGCATTTAATCCAGAACTAGAAATCTCATATCAAATTAGTGACTCGCTTTCTATCTATACTAATTTAAGTTACTCCTCTCTCCCAGTTCCAAAAATTTCTAGTATTTTGTTAAAACCAGAAATAGAAAATGGTTTAGAAGTAGGCATTGAGACAGAATTTTTTAACGATCGCTTTTCTGCTACTCTTTATTTATACGACGGCATTCAGCGAAACGTAACTTTAACAAATGCAAACGATCCTGAATTGGAAGTTTTGGCAGAAAAACAAAAAAGTCAAGATATCGGTTTTGAAATAGTCGGTGAGATTACCCCTGGATGGGATGCGATCGTCTATTATGCTTACACAAAGGCACGCATTGCCAAATCGTCACAATTGCCTGTAGATTCTCAAGTTCCCAACATTGCCAGTCATAGTGGTGGTTTTTGGACGACATATGAGATTCAGGCAGGTACATTACAAGGTTTGGGTTTTGGGGGTGGTGTGCGGTACGTTGGCGATCGCCCAGGTAATATTGAGAATAGTTTTAAACTACCGAGTTACTGGCAGACAGATTTAGCAGTCTTCTACCAGCGCGAAAACTGGAAAGCCGCACTCAGCATTGAAAACCTGTTCGATGTACATTATTTCGACGGCACGCCTCTGACTGTTTTAGGAACGATCTTTGTAGAATTTTAAGCTAAATTACTTGAGACTGCTTTTAAATAAGAGTAAACTTTATAGCTAGTAAGTGATAACTATACTCACTTATGAGATACTTTGACTAGGTTTAGTTTTAATCTCTAATTCATAGCTAGGCGATCGCCACCGCCAACCAAGGTGGCAACAGACATTTTTCCATGCAAAATCTACTATGAAAACTAAAACACTGCGCAGTATTGCATTTAGCTTGCATAGATACATTGGGCTAGCTGTAGGGCTGATTTTAATTATTGTTGGCGTAACAGGTAGCTTTTTAGTGTTTCAGAAAGAATTTGACCAATATTTATTACAGCGCCAATTTGCGCAAATAACCCCACAACCGCAGCGCGTCGCAATAGAATCTGTTGTTAATACTGTAAAAGCAACTTACCGCGATCGCCCCGAACTCAAACTAGCTTCTATTGATACTCTGCCCCACAACCCGACTTACAGAGTGCGGCTGAGAACGGAGGATGACAAAACCACTGATGTTTATGTCAATCCTTATACAGGGAAAATTTTAGGCGATCGCGTTTGGGAAGATAGTATCATCGGCATTGTATTTAGACTCCATTACGCGCTTCTAGCAGGTGACATTGGGATCAAAATTGTTGGAATCGTTGCCTTGCTACTTCTGGTTCTCAGTCTTACAGGTATCTTTTTATGGTCTGGTTGGCGTAAGCTAATCAGTGGCTTCAAGATTAAATGGCAAGCGCACCCCAAACGAGTTAATTATGACATTCATAAAGTTGCGGGTATCGTTACTGCTATATTTTTGGGTTTGACTGCTTTTACAGGTTTCTGCTGGAATTTTTACGATTACGCCGAACCTGCAATCTACGCCCTGACTTTCACGCCAAAATCACCTGAACCAGTTTCTCAAATTGTTACAGGTAAGTCACCTTTGGGAATAACAGAGATTTTGAAAACAGCGGATGCGGCTTTACCTAATACAGAGACTACTTTTATCAACCTACCCAGGAAACCAGAAGACGCATTCACTATCTATAAAAAACATCCTCAAGAGTCGAACGAATATGGCGACAGTAGCGTTTATCTCGACCAATATAGCGGCAAAATATTAAAACTCATAGATGGACAAAACTTACCTTTAGCAAAAAAAGTACTCGGATCTTTTACACCTCTGCACTACGGCACATTTTGGGGATTACCCAGCCGTGTTCTCTACGTATTAGTTGGACTTGCACCTCTAATTTTATTCGTTACTGGCTTTGTTATGTGGCGCTACCGTTATCGAGGCAAAAAAATTGCAGATCGAATAGATGTCGCGAGAGAACCAGTACAACGACATTAATGCATATTTAGGGCGATCGCCTCAATCTATTTGAGAATTAACAGCAAGAATCTGAGAATTCTACGACTGGCTGTCTCCATAAACTGGACGATGCCAGTCAAAGCTTACATCCTCACAAACAGACAGCACGACATCACTGTCTTTAACCTGCAATCCTTGCCACTGGCAGCATTTCACCTTCCAGTCATGTCCCTCGATTGCCATAGCTGCAACATAGTTGACAGCTGGGATAAACGACCGAAGCAACCATCGCTCTGCCGCAGCGCGATCGCCATTTATACTGAGTAGTTGGGCAGGTCGATCTGGTAGTAGTGAAACATCAAATTGGTTTAAAGGAAGTGCTAATCCATCTCCAAGTGCTTTGAGGATAGCTTCTTTGCAAGTCCAACCGTGGAAAAAGGCTGCTGGCTGCTGGCTGGAAGGAAGCGCGAGAAAAGTCGTGCGTTCTCTGGTTGAAAAGAATTGAGCAACGATTTGCTCTAATTCAGGTATGTGACGAACGTATTCTATGTCAATTCCAATTTGGCGATCGCAAGTAAAAGCATACAAAGCTAAGTCTTGGGAATGAGATAAATTAAAATGCAGCAAGTCGCACGTCTTCAGTGCTGGTTTACCATGACTGCCGTAACAAAACTGTAATTGGTGAGGTTCGATATCTAAATAGTAACTGAGAATGCTTCTGAGGATACCGCGACCGATAATAAAACGGTTTCTATCTGCTTCAAAATGAAAGCGATTTGCTCGATCTAATTCATCAACAGATAAGGTTTTAACTAATTGTGGCAAATATGCTGAATTTTGGCTGAGGCTAGCACGCCAAATGTGAATCTCGTGTTGTGGCAGTACTAAGCTTTCAGAATTCGCAATCATATTGGTAGGGTATCTACAACTATATTCTGCTCTTGTAACAATTTTGCTGCCATTTGGCTATCAACTGGTTTTGAGAAGAGATATCCTTGTCCGCTACCGCAATTAAGTGCTTTGAGTTGAGCTAAATGTTTTAATGTTTCTACTCCCTCAGCTACCACATCCATACCCAAATTAGCTGCAAGAGTGACAATAGTACGTACAATCTCAAATTGTTCGCTGTCGATATCAATCTTATTAATAAAAGAGCGATCGATTTTCAAAGTATGTGTCGGAAAGCGATATAAATATGCTAACGACGAATAACCCGTACCAAAGTCATCAATTGAGAGCTGAATTCCTAGAGATTGTAACTGAAACAGCATTGTGGTTGCTATTTCAGCATTATCCATAATTACGCTTTCTGTAATTTCCAGCTTTAAACTTTGGGCAGGTACGTTTGTTTCCCGCAGAATTTCAGTAATTTCTTCTACTAAATTAGTTTGAGTAAACTGCTTGGCAGAAAGATTGATGCTCATGACTAACGATTGATATTCAGGAAATTGTATTTTCCAAGCACTCAACTGACGGCACGCTTCTCGTAATACCCACCAGCCAATCGGAACGATCAAACCTGTTTCCTCTGCTACTGGAATAAATTCGGCTGGTGAAACTAAACCTCTCTGTGGGTGTTGCCAGCGAATAAGTGCTTCAAAACCTGTAATCGCACTTGTTTTAAGCGAAACAATTGGCTGATAATATAATTGAAATTCTCGTCGTTCTAGTCCACGTCGCAAGTCAGTTTCTAATTGTAAAAGTGCAGCGGCTCGCGTGTGCATAGTGGTATTAAATACTTCGTAGCGAGCTTTACCTGTAGCTTTAGCGCGATACATGGCTATATCTGCGTCGCGAAGTAAATCTTCTGGGCGTTCGTAATTAAAACTACTGAGAGTAATCCCGATACTAGCACTCGTAAAAACCTCGTTACCACTG